>CP124529.1:950000-1266666 GCA_029953615.1 Pseudomonas putida
CATCACCGCCAACGTGATTACCGTGATCGTCACCGGGCTCACCGCCAACGTGATTACCGTGATCGTCCCCAGGCTCACCGCCAACGTGATTGCCATGATCATCACCCGCTTCAGCGTGGTTGCCGCTGCGCCCAGAGTTCGAGGCACCATCATGACCGCGCCCACTGTTGCCGGCGTGGCCACCTCCATCTCCGCCAGCACCGTGGCCACCGCCTTCACCACCGTGGCCGCCACCACCGCCGCCGTGACCACCGCCACCACCACCATGACCGCCGCCACCACCACCATGACCGCCGCCACCGCCGCCGTGACCACCGCCACCGCCACCGCCGTGACCACCTCCGCCGCCACCATGGCCGCCACCGCCACCACCATGACCACCGCCGCCGCCACCATGACCGCCACCACCGCCACCACCGCCACCACCATCCTTGGCGTAGGCACTGGAGCCATTGGATATCGAATCAGGGACCAGAACGATGGAAGTCGACAGCACGCCAGCAACCGCGGCCGCCAATAGCGCCTTTTTGAACAACATAGGGATATGCATGTTTCGTCTCCAGGTCATCGCCATGAGAAACGCCAAATCAAGCCGGAAATTCTGGGTTCAGCTTTTGCTTCTTATTGCGTGGGATTTTTTCCCACGCTCAAGTAATAGTCCTCCACACCCCGAGGTTCAAGCACCGCGCGGAAAAGCCGACCGGTGGTTGGCCTGCTATGTTTGCCTTATCGTCACGGAGGAACACCGACATGCATGCGGTACTGACGCTGCAAACCCCGCGCTTGAGTGACTACGACGAACTGGTACAGGTATGGGAGGATTCGGTACGCGCCACCCACGACTTCTTGCCGGATGGCTATATCGTCTTGCTACGCGAACAGGTGCTGCGTCGCTACCTCGATGCCGTGATGCTGATCTGCTGCAAGGATCGCCAACGCATCTGCGGCTTCGCCGGGGTCGCCAACGGGCGCGTTGACATGCTGTTCGTCGCACCTGCCTACCGGGGCCAAGGGGTCGGCAAGCGCCTGCTGCACCATGCGATCGACGAGTTGAATGCCGAGCGCCTGGACGTCAACGAACAGAACCCGCAAGCCTTGGGCTTCTATCTGCATGAAGGCTTCGAGGTGATCGGCCGTTCGGAAACCGACGGCTTGGGGCAACCCTACCCGTTGCTGCACATGCGCCTGCGCAAAACGGCGTAAATGACACAGATTCCCAGCCCCTCTGCCGCGCGGGCAGGTACAATGCAGGTCTTTCCCTGCCTTTGCGAATTGCCGTCATGTCCGAACCCGTCCGCCTGTCCAAACGCCTTATCGAGCAGCTTGGCTGCTCTCGCCGCGAGGCCGAGCTGTATATCGAAGGCGGCTGGGTCACGGTCGATGGCGTGGTGGTCGAGCAGCCACAATTCAAGGTCGAACAACAGCGCGTCGAACTGCTGCCAGGTGCCCGTGCCGAAACGCTGGAACCGGTAACCCTGCTGCTGAACCAGCCGGCCAGCGTGGACAGCGAAACCGCCCGCGCGAGCATGAACATGGGCACCCTCAGCGAAGCCCACCGCGAAGGTGTGCGCGCCCTGCACGGGCATTTTGCCCGGCAGGCCTGCGTGGCGCCGCTGGAGCGCGGTGCCAGCGGCCTGCAGGTTTTCACCCAGGACTGGCGGGTAACCCGCAAGATCGACGCCGACCTGCGCCGCCTGGAACAGGAGTTCATCGTTGAAGTGCGCGGCGAGACCACGCCCCAAGCGCTGGAACGCCTGGCACGCGGTGCCACCCGCAATGACCGCGAGCTGCCCAGGACCAAGGCCAGCTGGCAGAACGAGACCCACCTGCGCATGGCCCTGAAAAACCCGCAGCCGGGGCAGATTGCCGAGCTGTGCGCGTACCTGCGCCTGGAGCTGGTAGGCATGCGCCGCATTCGCCTGGGTGGTGTATCGATGGGCAAGCTGCCTTTGGGCCAATGGCGCTACCTGGCCACTACCGAACGTTTCTAAGCAATATGCTGCGCCCACCGGCGCGGCACCTGAACAGGATTCTGCAGCAATGAACCACAATGACGTCCTGCGTAGCCTGCGCTACATGCTCAAGGTGAATGACGCCAAGATGGTCGAGATCATCGGGCTATCCGGCCTCGACGTGCATCCCCTGGTGCTGGCCACCTACCTGAAGAAGGAAGACGAGGAAGGCTTCGTGCGTTGCCCGGAACGGGTCATGGCGCACTTTCTCGACGGCCTGGTAATCCACCGCCGCGGCAAGGACGACAGCCGCCCGCTGCAGCCAATCGAGCTGCCGGTGACGAACAACCTCATCCTCAAGAAGCTGCGGGTGGCCTTCGAGCTCAAGGAAGACGACCTGCATGCAATCCTCAAGTCGGTCAACTTCCCGGTCAGCAAGCCCGAACTCAGCGCGCTGTTCCGCAAGGCCGGCCACGACAACTACCGCCCGTGCGGCGACCAGTTGCTGCGCAACTTCCTCAAGGGCCTGACCTTGCGCGTGCGCGGCTGAGTGGCCATGCAGCATACGGTTACTCCGGTCGGCATTCTCCGCTCCTGTTTCAAGGAGAAATTCGCCATCCCGCGCCAGCCGCAACTGGCGCCCGCCGCACGCGGCGTGCTCGAACTGCTGCCACCGTTCGACCAGGGGGATGCGGTCGAGGGCCTGGAGCAGGTCAGCCATGTCTGGCTGCTGTTCCTGTTTCACCAGGCACTGGAAGACAAACCCCGCCTGAAGGTGCGGCCGCCGCGCCTGGGCGGCAACAAGAGCATGGGCGTGTTCGCCACCCGCGCCACTCACCGGCCCAATGGTATCGGCCAGTCGGTAGTGCGCCTGGAAGGCGTGGAGCCCGGGCGCCTGCTGCTGTCCGGGATAGACCTGCTCGATGGCACCCCCATACTGGACATCAAGCCATATGTGCCATACGCCGACAGCATCGCTGGTGCCAGCAACCAGATGGCCAGCGAAGCACCTGTCGCGATCGCCTTGCAGTGGGGCGACAACGCCCTGCCCCAGGCCCGTGAACATGCACTGCGCCTGGGTGAACCGTTGGTGGAACTGATCGAGCAATGCCTGGCGCAGGACCCCCGGCCGGCCTACCAGGTGCCGCCGGCCGAGCGGGTATATGGGGTGAAGTTCTGGGATGTGCAAGTGCGTTGGCACTACCCGCAACCGGACGTGATCCGGGTGCTGGAGGTGGTGCTGGCCTGACCTCGACTCAGGCCTGTACGCGATCCCTTGTAGGAGCGGCCTTATGTCGCGACAGGGCTGCGTAGCAGCCCCGGCAATCTTGCAGGGTGGCGGAAATCCTGGGGCCGCTACGCGCCCCGATCGCGACACAAGGCCGCTCTACAAAGGGACCGCGCAGGCATGAAAAAGGCGACCTCCAGGGTCGCCTTTTTCTTTCCATCGCTCCGCTATCAGCGAGCCGGGCCTTCCGCCACGCCCAGGTCGTCGGTCGGACGGTTATCGACCAGCGGCGCACCACCGGAGGCCAGCTCCGATGCCAGCTTGTCGTTGTCCATTTCCTTTACCCACTTGGCCACGACCACGGTGGCAACGGCGTTGCCCACCAGGTTGGTCAGGGCGCGGGCTTCAGACATGAAGCGGTCGATGCCGAGGATCAGCGCCAGGCCGGCAACCGGCAGATGGCCAACCGCCGACAAGGTGGCAGCCAGCACGATGAAGCCCGAGCCGGTAACGCCGGCAGCACCTTTGGACGCCACCAGCAGCACCAGCAGCAAGGTGATCTGGTGAGTGATGTCCATGGTGGTGTCGGTGGCCTGGGCGATGAACACCGCAGCCATGGTCAGGTAGATCGAGGTGCCGTCAAGGTTGAACGAGTAACCGGTCGGGATGACCAGGCCCACTACCGACTTCTTCGCCCCCAGGCGCTCCATCTTGGCCAGCATGCGTGGCAGGGCCGATTCCGAGGAGGAAGTACCCAGCACGATCAGCAGTTCTTCACGGATGTAGCGGATCAGCTTGAGGACACTGAAACCGTGGGCGCGGCAGATACCGCCCAGCACCACCAGCACGAACAGCAGGCAGGTGATGTAGAAGCAGGCCATCAGGTAGCCCAGTTGCACCAGCGAACCAACGCCGTACTGGCCGATGGTAAAGGCCATCGCACCAAAGGCACCGACCGGGGCCAGCTTCATGATCATGTTGATGATGTTGAACATGACGTGGGCGAAGCGGTCGATCATTTCCAGCACCGGCTTGCCGTAGCTGCCCAGGCGGTGCAGGGCGAAGCCGAACAGCACGGAGAACATCAGCACTTGCAGGATGTCGCCATTGGCGAAGGCGCCGACTACGGTGTTGGGGATGACGTTGAGCAGGAAGCCGACGGTGGTCTGCTGCGCGCCGGCGGCGGCATAGGCAGCCACGCTGCTGGCGTTCAGGGTGCTGACGTCGATGTGCATGCCAGCGCCCGGCTTGACCACGTTGACGACGACAAGACCGATGATCAGGGCGATGGTAGAGACGATTTCAAAGTACAGCAGCGCGTAGCCACCGGTCTTGCCGACCGACTTCATGCTCTGCATGCCGGCGATGCCGCTGACCACGGTGCAGAAGATGATCGGGGCGATGACCATCTTGATCAGTTTGACGAAGCCGTCACCCAAGGGTTTGAGGGCAACGCCCGTCTCCGGATAGAAGTGGCCGAGCAGGATACCGATGGTGATGGCGACCAACACCTGGACATACAGGGATTTGTACAGCGGCTGACGTGTCGTCATGGCTAATTTTCCTCAAGTGTGCCGGGTCACCCTTCCCAGGGCGATGGGGCACCTGAATCGCTAACCCTCCTGCACCCGGAGGGATTTGTCGTTGTGTTCGAGCTGCCTGGGCAGGCCTCTGCGAGGATCAATAGCAAGGGTGGTGCCAAAATGCCCACGAAGGGTGCAAGGGCCCTATTTGCAAGGGATAAACGCCCAACGACGGGGCGATTTGCTTGAGAAAGGCTGGCGGATTTCCGCCCGGTGGCGGGTTTTGTACAGGGGCATTGGCGGGAATCCGCCCATCGTGGTTTGCCTGTGCCGGCCTCTTCGCGGGTAAACCCGCTCCCACAGGAACCGCACAGGGCTCGAGTGCAGTGCGCCCCTGTCGGAGCGGGTTTACCCGCGAAGAGGCCGGCCAAGCCAGCAAATCACTCGAGGTTGAAGGTGATCCTGAACGCCGCGCCCCCCAGAGGAGAATCCCCCAGGCTCAACTCGGCGTCATAGCTGTCGACGATGTCCTTGACCACCGCCAGCCCGATCCCCTGCCCCGGATGCTGGCTGTCCAGCCGCTCCCCACGCTCCAGAATCCGCTCACGCTGGTCCACCGGCACCCCCGGGCCGTCGTCCTCGATGCACAAGGTCAACTGCCCAGGCGCCTGCTCCAGGCTCACACGCACCTGGCCCAGGCTCAGGCGGTAGGCGTTTTCCAGCAGGTTGCCCAGCAACTCCAGCAACGCGCCCTGCTCCATCGGCACCTGCGCCGCCTCGGGCAGTTGCAGGCTCACCTCCACCCGCTTGTCCCGGTACACCTTGGCCAAGGTGCTGCACAGGCTGTCGAGCAACGGTCGCAGCAGCACGCTGTGGCGTACCAGGCCGCTCTTGCGCAGGCTGGCGCGTTGCAACTGATAGTCGATCTGCTGGCTCATGCGCTCGATCTGGCTCTGCAGCACGCGCGCCTGTTCGCGCTCGCCACTACGCTGCTGCAGGCTTTCGCCCACCCCCTGCAACACCGCCAGCGGCGTCTTCAGGCTGTGCGCCAGGTCATCGAGCGAATCGCGGTAGCGCTGACGCTGCTCGCGCTCGCTGCGCAACAGACGGTTCAGCGAGCCGGTCAGGCGCAGCAGTTCACGCGGGTGTTCGCTACTCAGCCCATCCCGCGCGCCAGACTCTACGTCGTCCAGCTCCCGGCTAAGCCGGCGCAACGAACGCAGGCCCCAGGTCAGGCCGGCCCACAGCAGCACCAGCAGCACCAGCAAGGCCGCGCCAAAGCCCAGATAGAGCTTTTCGCGCAGGCCGTCGAGAGTGTGCTGGTACTCGCGCACCGGTTGCAGGGCAACGATGCTGTAGGCGGCGCTCTGGCCACCCAGCAGCTTGATCTCGACGTCGTAGACGAAGAATTCTTCGCCATCGGCCTGCTGAATGCGGGCGAATTCGTTGCCGCGGCCGTCGTAGCGCGGGCGGTAGTTGATGTTCTGCGCGGCGGTGGCCCGCGACTGCCAGACCAGCGTGCCGTCGCGGTCGAAGATATAGCCGAGCAGCCCGGTATACGGCAGGTTGTAACGCTCGTCCGGCAGCAGCGTCGGCATCTGCAGCTGGCCGTGCTCGATGCGTGCAGCGGAAATCAGCGTGGTCACATCCGAGGCCAGGCGTTGTTCGATCGACTCCTGCAGGGCCAGGCTGAAGGCCTTCTGCAAGGCCGGCAGCAGCGCCAGCATGAACAGCAGCGCCAGCACCGCGGCCGCCAGCATCAGGCGCACCCGCAGCGAACGGATCATCGGCAGCGCTCGGTGAACAGGTAGCCCAGGCCGCGCACGGTGTCGATCGGTCTGAAGCCGTGCTCGCCCTCGAGCTTGCGCCGCAGGCGACCGACCAGCACTTCGATGACATTGGGGTCACGCTCCTCGTCCCCCGGATACAGCTGCTCCATCAGGCGGTCCTTGGCCACCACCTGCTGGTGATGGCGCATGAGGTATTCGAGGATGCGGTATTCGTAGGCGGTCAGGGCCAGGGGCTGCTCGTCCAGCGTTGCCTGCTTGCGGTTGAGGTCGAGCATCAGCGGGCCGGCGGCTATGGTCGACTGGGTGAACCCGCTGGAGCGACGCAACAGGGCGTTCAGGCGTGCCTCGAGCTCTTCGAACTGGAACGGCTTGACCAGGTAGTCGTCGGCGCCGGCGGCCAGGCCTTCGACCTTGTCCTGCCAGTTGCCGCGTGCGGTGAGGATGAGAATGGGGAAGGTCTTGTCCTGGCTGCGCAGGCGGGTGATCAGCTCCAGGCCGCTGATGCCAGGCAGGCCCAAGTCGATGATGGCCAGATCGAAGTGGTATTGCCCGGCCTGGTACAACGCCTCTTCGGCGTCGGCGACCGCCTCGACCACATGGCCGCTTTCGCCCAGGCGGGTGTAGAGGTGATGGCGAAGCAGGGCTTCGTCCTCGACCACCAGCAGTTTCATGTGCAGCTCCTTGTTTGCATTGCCTGGACCGGCCTCTTCGCGGGCACGCCCGCTCCCACAGGGATCGCACTGCCCCGAAGGCTTGTGCAGTACCAGTGGGAGCGGGCGTGCCCGCGAAAGGGCCGGTACAGGATAACCCGGCTCGCCCGTCAGAACTTGTAGCTTGCAGCCAGGTAGGTCTGGGCGCTGCTGGTCAGGCGCAGGGTGCCATCCTTCGGCCCGCCGTGCGCACCCACTTCGGTGGCGGCATTGGTACGCAGGTAACGGTAGCCCAGTTCCACCGAAGCCTTGTCGGTAATGTCCTGAATCACGCCGGCCTGCAGGCCATACGCGTAACCGTAGTCGGTATCCCGGCTGGCGCCTGGCGAGTCCTGGGTCAGCTTGGTCACGCCCAGGCTGCCACCGCCGAACAGTTTGGTGGTATCGCCCACCGGCAGGAACAGGTCATAGCTGCCCAGCAGGTTTTCCTGGCGCAACTTCAGCCCGCTGTGGTCGCCCGATACATTGTCGTAAGTCATGTAGTAGCGGCCCTGGTCATTGATCTTGCCCACACGCACGCCCCAAGTGTCGTCCTTGCCGATGATGCCGTCGGCATTGAGGTGGTCGGTGTTGCGCTGCAGCAGGCCGGACTTGCGAACCTTGTCGCTGGTCTGGCCGTAGGTCAGGCTGGCGAAGTTGTCGTCGGCGGCCTGGGCGGTGGTGATGCCAGCGGCGCAGACGGCCATGGCGGCAAGCAGGGTATTGAAGGTTTTCATGGCGGGATACTCCGGTTGAGTGCGCTGTTGCGGTCTGGAAGCTAGAGTAAGCAGGGCACCCTGAACCGCGACTGAACCCTGGCTGAACCCCGGCTGAACGAACTGTTTGCAGAACTATTTGCAGAACTATTTGCAGAACTAGGAGTAGTGACCATGCGCGCCCTGCTGGCCTTGACCCTGATGTGCGGCGCCGCCCTCGCTCAAGCGGCGGTGCAAACTCGCGAAATTCCCTACCAGGACGCCGATGGCAACCGCCTGGTCGGCTACTACGCCTATGACGACGCCATCGAGGGCAAGCGCCCCGGCATTGTCGTGGTGCATGAATGGTGGGGGCTGAACGACTACGCCAAGCGTCGCGCGCGCGACCTCGCGGCGCTGGGCTACAACGCGCTGGCCATCGACATGTATGGCGACGGCAAGCAGACCGAACATCCCGCCGATGCCCAGGCGTTCATGGCCGAGGTGATGAAGGACCCGAAAGCTGCCGAGCGCCGCTTCGACGCCGGGCTTGAACTGCTGAAACTGCAGCCCAATACCAACAAGCACCAGCTGGGTGCGGTAGGCTACTGCTTCGGTGGCAAGGTGGTGCTGGATGCCGCGCGGCGCGGGGAGAAGCTGGATGGCGTGGTGAGCTTCCACGGCGCGCTGGCCACGCAGACCCCGGCAAAGCCTGGCGTGGTGCGGGCGGATATCCTGGTCGAACATGGTGCTGCGGACAGCATGGTTACCCCGCAGCAGGTAGCAGCGTTCAAGGCCGAAATGGATGCGGCTAAGGTCAACTACCAGTTCGTCAGCATCGACGGGGCCAAGCACGGGTTTACCAACCCGGACGCGGACCGCTTGAGCCATGGCGAGCATGGCGGGCCGGATATCGGCTACAACAAGGCAGCGGATGAAAGCTCCTGGGCGGACATGCAGGCGTTCTTCAAGAAGGTGTTCAAGTAAGCAACGCGAGGGGCCGCTTTGCGGCCCAATCGCCGGCAAGCCGGCTCCCACAAGGACCGCGCAAAACCTGAGACATACGCTGTACCTGTGGGAGCTGGCTTGCCGGCGATTGGGCTGCAAAGCAGCCCTCTGCGATCCCACCTCCCACACCACCGCCGCGGCTGGCACAATAGCCCCATGAACACACTCCCCGCCTGCTGCGCCCCGCTCCAGCACCACTGGCCCCTGCCCCGCCCATTACCCGGCGCGGTACTGGTCAGTTGCACCTTCGACCCCACCCGCCTGGCCCCCGACGACTTCCAGCGCGCCGGCGTCGTGCCAGGCGCCAGCCTGCAGCGCTCGGTGGCCAAGCGCCAGGCCGAGTACCTGGCCGGCCGGGTATGCGCCCGCGCCGCGCTGCAGCGCCTGGACGGCCGTGACTACGTGCCCGGTACCCACGAAGACCGCTCGCCCATCTGGCCCGCTGGCATTCATGGCTCGATCACCCACGGCAAAGGCTGGGCTGCTGCCGTGGTCGCCGCCGAAGGCAGTTGCCAGGGCCTGGGCCTGGATCAGGAAGCGCTGCTGGATGATCAACGCGCCGAGCGGCTGATGGGCGAAATCCTCACCCCGCCCGAGCTCGAGCGCCTGGACCGCCACCAGCTCGGCCTCGCCGTCACCCTGACCTTCTCGCTGAAGGAAAGCCTGTTCAAGACGCTCTACCCGCTGACCCGTCAGCGCTTCTACTTCGAGCACGCCGAAGTGCTGGACTGGTCCGCCGAAGGCCTGGCCCGCCTGCGCCTGCTCACCGACCTGTCGCCGCAGTGGCGGCATGGCGCCGAGCTGCAGGGCCAGTTCTGCCTGCAGGACGGCCACCTGCTCAGCCTGGTCAGCGTCTGACCGTCACAACGGTGCCTGCTGCCGTGGCCAGTTCAGGCTGAAGCAGGCACCACCCAGCGCGGCGCTGCGCCCCACCGTGGCCCGGCCCGCGTGCCAGTAAATGATCCGCCGCACGATCGACAGGCCCAGGCCATGCCCGCCCGAGGCGCGGGTGCGGCTGTCGTCGAGGCGGGTGAACGGTGTGAAGATACGGTCCCAGACACCCTCGGGGATCCCAGGGCCGTCATCCTCCACATCGATGCGGCAGCGTTGCTGCCCCAACTGGTAGCTCAGGCGCACCTCGGCCTCGGCATGGCGCATGGCATTGCCCACCAGGTTCTGCAGGGCCCGGTGCAGGTAGCGCGGTTCGGCCTCGACCCAGGCGCCTTCGCCATCGGCGCCCTGGCACTCACCCCGCACCACCCGTACCTCGGCACGCAGCGGCGCCAGCTCTTCGATCACCCGGTCGAGCAAGGCATCCAGGTCGACCCGCTCGAACTTCAGCGCCGGAGCGCCCTGCTCCAGGCGAGCGTAGGTCAGCATCTCGTCGACCAGCTTGTCGAGGTCCTGGATATCGCCGTCCATGCCCGCCAGGTGCTTGGCCCGAGCCAGCTCGGTGGGGGCATTTTCGATCATCTCCAGGCCAAAGCGCAGGCGTGCCACCGGCGTGCGCAGCTCATGGGAAACCGCCCGCACCAGCTCGCGCTGCATGGTCAGCGAGCGCTGCAGGTGCTCCGCCATGCCGTTGAAGGCCGCAGCCAGGCGCCCTACCGAGTCGGCATCGCCGGCCGGCACCCGGGTGTCCAGGCTGCCCTGGGCGATGCGCGTGGCGGCAATCTCCAGGCCCGACACACGCCGCTCCAGTTGGCGTACCAGCAGGTAGACCACCAGGCCGATCAGGCACAGGCCGAGAAAGGCGATCAGGATCAGCAACTGCGGCGGATACGGGTTGAGCTGGTACAGCGGGCCGATTTCCAGCACCCAGGGCGAGCCAGCCAGCCCGGCGAACACGCGGATCGAGTCACCATCCTTGCCCAGGGCCATGACCGTGTCGCCCTCCTCGACCCGGCGCCGCTGGTCATCGTCCAGGCTCACCCGCTCGATGCGCTGCAGAGCCACGCCAAAGCCGAAGCCCTTTTCTTTCTTGATCTGTGCCAGGCGCTGCTGCTGTTCGGTTACCGGGTAGCGCACCAGTTCGTCGGCCAACAGGTAGAGGGTGGCTCGCGCCAGTTGCTCGCTGATCTGCTTGATCTGCGCTACCAGCATCAGGTCTTCCTGGCCGACCTTGCGCAGCACCTGGGCCGCATGCGGGCCGGTCTTCTCGACCACCACCAGGCCGCGGTACAGGCGCGCCCGCTGGCCACCATCGAGGGTATGCGCGGTCATTGGCTGCAGCGCCAACGGCACGCCTAGCAGGCGCTCCCAGATCAGCAGCGAGCGCTTGCGTTCGGTGTCGTTCTGCAGCGCCAGGTTGTCGGCCATCAGGCTGAACGTACCCTGGGCCAGGCCCTCGCGGTGCTGGGCGGCACGCACTTCGTTGACCAGGTGCAGGCTGAGCACCCCAAGCAGGGCCACCAGCACCAGCACGGCCAGCATGCCGCCATAGATGCGCAGGAAGATCGCGTTCTTCATGGGGCCTCGCCGACGAACAGGTAGCCCTTGCTGCGCAGGGTCTTGATCAACCTTGGCTGGAGCGGGTCGTCGCCGATCCTGGGGCGGATCCTGGAGATGCGTATGTCGATGGAGCGGTCCTGGCCGTCGTAGCCGACGCCACGTAGCGCCGTGAAGATCTGCTCGCGTGTCAGCACCCGGCCGGCATTGCTGGCCAGCAGCCAGAGCAGGTCGAACTCGGCACCGGTCAGCTCGATCAGCTGTTCACCCAGACGCGCCTCGCGCAGGCGATTGTCGATGCGCAGCGCGCCGAAGACCAGCTCCTGGCGCTTGCTGTCCGGTGCTTCGCTGCGGCGCAGCAGGGCCTGAACGCGCGCCAGCAGCAGGCGTGGGCGTACGGGTTTGCAGACGTAGTCGTCGGCCCCCAGGTCCAGGCCCTGGACCTGGTCGAGTTCATCGCTGCGGGCGGTCAGCATGAGGATCGGGCCGGGGTACTGGCCGCGCACCCGGCGGCAGATGCTCAGGCCGTCCTCGCCAGGCAGCATCAGGTCGAGAATGACCAGGTCGGGCTGGCTGTCGACGATGCGCCGCGCGGCGCGGGCGCCATTGCCCTCGACACTGACTTCGTAGCCGTTGGCCTGGAGGTACTCGGCGGTGAGCTCGGCCAGGCGCTGGTCGTCTTCGACGATGAGGATGCGAGGTGCGGGGTGGTCCATGGCTTGTGCCTTTGTTTGTTGTTTTTCTCTGGCCTGTACCGGCCCCTTCGCGGGCTCGCCCGCTCCCACAAGGACCGCACCGCTTTCAAGGCTTGCACAGTACCTGTGGGAGCGGGCGTGCCCGCGAAGAGGCCAGTGCAGGAAACATGACCCTTTAACCAAAAGGCAACATCTGCTTCGGATACTACGTCCCGCCCCCGGCACTGCCAAGCCGCCCCGCCGCCCCTCGACTGAACCGTATTTTGTGATCGGGTTCGCGCCCGAAAAATTCTGCCAGAGGGCGGCAAGGCGCAGAAAAATACTGCAAACCACTTGGCACAAGGCCTACAGCGAATACCCACCATTCACTCACAAAGTACGCACAAGTTATCCACAGGCGCTCGCCTTGCAAAGCCCCCAATACCGCATTATCTTGTATCCCGATCGCAGCGAACCACTAGATATAGGGGTTCGTGCAAAATCACACACAAAAGTCAACCCGCAAAATCAAACGATTTTTCGGCTGAACTTCAAGTGATTTCAGCAGCCAAACCGCTCCTGCGGAGGCGACCGAGGCAAGCCCCTCCAGGGCCTTGTTCGGGTATGGGTGTGGCAGGCCAGGCCTGGCATCCATCAGCAACAGTTTTTGGGCACGGCCCAGAACCTTTGACTTCGGCCAGGGAGCGGCAAGCCATTGCCCCTTATTCCTGAGTCTGTCCCGAAGTCGGTACGCCCGCGCGGGCGGATGCGCATGCATTGCCCATCCCCGCCGGGCCATCGAGCAAGTGGACGGAACGGTGGGCGCCCAAAAGGCGCCTGAACAATATAGAAACTGTGGAGACACCCACCCATGCAAACCGACACAACTCGCGAGAACCCGCAGGCCAAGGTGCCGCAGGCCGCCGATTCCAACCAGGATCTGGCCGCCACCGCTCCCGGCCAACTGCGCGTGATCAAGCGTAACGGCACTGTCGTTCCCTACACCGACGACAAGATCACCGTTGCCATCACCAAGGCGTTCCTCGCAGTTGAAGGCGGCACCGCCGCCGCTTCGTCGCGCATCCACGACACCGTCGCGCGCCTGACCGAGCAGGTTACCGCCACGTTCAAGCGTCGCATGCCATCGGGTGGCACCATCCACATCGAAGAAATCCAGGACCAGGTCGAACTGGCCCTGATGCGCGCCGGCGAGCAGAAAGTCGCCCGTGACTACGTGATCTACCGCGAGCAGCGCGCCAAGGAGCGTGCCACCCGCGTCAACAGCGAGTCCGTGGTCGAGCCGCACCCGACCATCCGCATCACCCTGGCCGACGGCAGCCTGGCGCCACTCGACATGGCCCGCCTGAACACCATCATCAGCGAAGCCTGCGAAGGCCTGGCCGAAGTCGATGGCGACCTGATCCAGCGCGATACCCTGAAGAACCTGTACGACGGCGTGGCCATCAAGGACGTCAACACCGCCCTGGTGATGACCGCCCGTACCCTGGTCGAGCGCGAGCCGAACTATTCGTTCGTTACCGCCCGCCTGCTGATGGACACCCTGCGCGCCGAAGGCCTGGGCTTCCTGAACGTGGCCGAGAGCGCCACCCACCACGAAATGGCCGACCTGTACGCCAAGGCCCTGCCAGCCTATGTCGACAAAGGCGTCGAGTTCGAGCTGCTGGACCCGGCTCTGAAAGGCTACGACCTGGACCGCCTGGGCAAGGCCATCGACCACGAGCGTGACCAGCAATTCACCTACCTGGGCCTGCAGACCCTGTACGACCGCTACTTCATCCACAAGGATGGCGTACGCTTCGAGCTGCCACAGGTATTCTTCATGCGTGTGGCCATGGGCCTGGCGCTGGAAGAGAAAGACAAGGAAGCCCGTGCGATCGAGTTCTACAACCTGTTGTCGTCCTTCGACTACATGGCCTCGACCCCGACCCTGTTCAACGCCGGTACCCTGCGCCCGCAGCTGTCCAGCTGCTACCTGACCACCGTGCCGGACGACCTGTCGGGCATCTACCACGCGATCCACGACAACGCCATGCTGTCGAAATTCGCCGGTGGCCTGGGCAACGACTGGACCCCGGTGCGTGCACTGGGCTCCTACATCAAGGGCACCAACGGCAAATCCCAGGGCGTGGTGCCGTTCCTGAAAGTGGTCAACGACACCGCCGTTGCCGTGAACCAGGGTGGCAAGCGCAAGGGCGCCGTGTGTGCCTACCTGGAAACCTGGCACCTGGACATCGAAGAATTCATCGAGCTGCGCAAGAACACCGGTGATGACCGTCGTCGTACCCACGACATGAACACCGCCAACTGGATCCCTGACCTGTTCATGAAGCGTGTCTTCGATGACGGCAAGTGGACCCTGTTCTCGCCTTCGGAAGTGCCAGACCTGCACGACCTGACCGGCAAGGCCTTCGAAGAACGCTACGAGTACTACGAAGCCCTGACCGAGTACAACAAGATCAAGGTGTTCAAGACCATCCAGGCCAAAGACCTGTGGCGCAAGATGCTGTCGATGCTGTTCGAGACCGGCCACCCGTGGCTGACCTTCAAGGACCCGTGCAACCTGCGTTCGCCGCAGCAGCACGTGGGCGTGGTCCACAGCTCGAACCTGTGCACCGAGATCACCCTGAACACCAACAAGGACGAGATCGCGGTCTGCAACCTGGGCTCGATCAACCTGCCGAACCACATCGTCGACGGCAAGCTGGACACCGCCAAGCTGCAACGCACCGTGAACACCGCCGTGCGCATGCTCGACAACGTGATCGACATCAACTACTACTCGGTGCCGCAGGCGCGTAACTCGAACTTCAAGCACCGCCCGGTCGGCCTGGGCATCATGGGCTTCCAGGATGCGCTGTACCTGCAGCACATTCCGTACGGTTCCGATGCCGCCGTCGAATTCGCCGACAAGTCGATGGAAGCGGTCAGCTTCTACGCCATCCAGGCGTCCTGTGACCTGGCCGACGAGCGTGGTGCGTACGAGACCTTCCAGGGCTCGCTGTGGTCCAAGGGCATCCTGCCGCTGGATTCGCAACAGATCCTGATCGAGGCCCGTGGCGCCAAGTACATCGACGTCAACCTGGAAGAGTCCCTGGACTGGGCCCCGGTGCGCGAGCGCGTCAAGAAAGGTATTCGCAACTCGAACATCATGGCCATCGCGCCGACCGCGACCATCGCCAACATCACCGGCGTTTCGCAGTCGATCGAGCCGACCTACCAGAACCTGTACGTGAAATCGAACCTGTCGGGCGAGTTCACCGTGATCAACCCGTACCTGGTCCGCGACCTGAAGGCCCGTGGCCTGTGGGACTCGGTGATGATCAACGACCTGAAGTACTACGACGGTTCGGTGCAGCAGATCGAGCGTATCCCGCAAGAGCTGAAGGACCTGTACGCCACCGCGTTCGAAGTCGAGACCAAGTGGATCGTCGATGCCGCCTCGCGTCGCCAGAAGTGGATCGACCAGGCCCAGTCGCTGAACCTGTACATCGCCGGCGCCTCGGGCAAGAAGCTGGACGTGACCTACCGCATGGCCTGGTACCGTGGTCTGAAGACCACCTACTACCTCCGTGCCCTGGCCGCGACCAGCACCGAGAAGTCGACCATCAACACCGGCAAGCTCAACGCCGTTTCCAGTGGTGGCGACAGCGCCCCGGTCCAGGCAGCGGGCCCTGCACCAGTGCCGAAGGCCTGCGCGATCGACGAGCCTGACTGCGAAGCCTGCCAGTAAGGCCTGAGTGCCGCGCAGGGTGCCCATGGGTGCCCTGCGCGGCATTTTTGTATCTGCGCCCCGGAGAAACCTTGCCCTTTGCCCACTGTTCGCGCAGCTCGGTAAAAGGACAGGACCTCTCAAAAAAGGACGTAAGCCCATGGCGCGGAAAAAACTGGCAACTCGCAAGATCGGTCGCAATGCGGAAACCGGCCGCTTCACCTCGGTCGAAGAAGCACGCAGGCATCCCAAGACACACATTGTCGAAACGCTGCACCACTCACGCAGCTAGTGGTTGCCTGGCCTGGGCTCATCGCCGGCAAGCCGGCTCCCACGGTGCTAATCGCCCTCCGGCGTGACGCGGTATCTGTGGGAGCTGGCTTGCCGGCTATGAGGCCAGGCCGGGCAACACAAAACCTCGCGAAAACACCATATGGTGTGCCTGAAATTTAAACTGGCACAACATATAGGTTGACGCTAAACTCTTCCCCCGTAGAAAACTACACAGGATTTCGTGAACGGACGCACGTCAGACCGGTCGAAAAAGTTACCCTCGCCCGCCAGACACGCGCCCCGATCGAAGGCGAATTCCGGTATACTTCGCCCCCTCTGAAAAGGGCACCTATCAATTGTCCCTGGCCCCTCACGAAGGCCTGGCCAGGTACAAGCCAGAACACACCAGATGTAAACGAGAGTCAGCCTCTCGAGCTGTCCATTCGCCGTTACGGCCTTGCGTCAGGCATCACATTCTTAAAATCCAACCGGTTGCCCCAGGGCGACCCTCAAGCAGGAGCCAAACCATGCTGAGCTGGGACGAATTCGACAAGGAAGACGGCGAAGTAGCCGCCAAAGGCAACACCCCTGCGCAGGCTGCTGCCGCCGCTACCCTCGACAAGCTCGACAGCGCCGGTGGTGCCGCCGCCCTGGAAGCCCGTGCCGCCACCGCCGACGACTCCGACGCGGTCAAGCGTGCCAAGGCTGCCCTGAACGACCTCGACATCGCCGAAGGCCTGGCCGAGCTGGAAGGCTCCGGCGCCCGCGTGCGTGTTGACGAAAAGCGCATGATCAACTGCCGCGCCGACCTCAACCAGCTGGTACCGTTCAAGTACGACTGGGCGTGGCAGAAGTACCTGGACGGCTGCGCCAACCACTGGATGCCGCAAGAGGTCAACATGACCGCCGACATCGCCCTGTGGAAGAGCATGGACGGCCTGACCGAAGACGAGCGCCGCATCGTCATGCGCAACCTCGGCTTCTTCTCCACCGCCGACTCGCTGGTCGCCAACAACCTGGCCCTGGCCGTGTACCGCCTGATCACCAACCCGGAGTGCCGCCAGTACATCCTGCGCCAGGCCTTCGAGGAGGCGATCCACACCCACGCCTACCAGTACTGCATCGAGTCGCTGGGCATGGATGAAGGCGAGATCTTCAACATGTACCACGAGATCCCGTCGGTCGCGAAGAAAGCCGCCTGGGGGCTGAAGTACACCCGCGCCATCTCCGACCCGGAATTCAACACCGGCACCGTCGAAACCGACAAGGAGCTGCTGCGCAACCTGATCGCCTACTACTGCGTACTGGAAGGCATCTTCTTCTACTGCGGCTTCACCCAGATCCTGTCCATGGGCCGCCGCAACAAGATGACCGGCGTGGCCGAGCAGTTCCAGTACATCCTGCGTGACGAGTCGATGCACCTGAACTTCGGTATCGACGTGATCAACCAGATCAAGATCGAGAACCCGCACCTGTGGGACGCGGCGATGAAGGAAGAAGCGACCCAGATGATCCTGCAAGGGACCCAGCTGGAGATCGAATATGCCCGTGACACCATGCCACGCGGCGTGCTGGGCATGAACGCAGCGATGATGGAGGACTACCTCAAGTTCATCGCCAACCGTCGCCTGACCCAGATTGGCCTGAAGGAAGAGTACCCAGGGACTACCAACCCGTTCCCGTGGATGAGCGAGATCATGGACTTGAAGAAAGAGAAGAACTTCTTCGAGACGCGAGTGATCGAGTATCAGACTGGTGGGGCATTGAGCTGGGATTGATCATCCAGGCTGAGCATCGAGAAGGCTGCCAATTGGCAGCCTTTTTTATTGGCAGGGAAAAAGCCGAACAGGAAGCTTCCTGCACGGTTTTCATTATTACTTTTGCTCTGCGCCCACGAACCCGACCGGCTGAGCGGTGTGTTGGCCTGGGCGGCCCTCTTCGCGGGTGAACCCGCTCCCACAGGTACTGCGCTGGCTTCTAGTTCACGCTGCACCTGTGGGAGCGGCCGTGGCCGCGAACACCGGCGCAGCCGGTGCCATGCACTGCGCGGCGCGCATTCATGCAGAAGTCTCGCTACACCAGCAAAAATGCTACTTGGCAGCTTTCGCCGCCTGCCGGTTGGTCTTGCGAATGTCCCGGTAGCCCACCAAACGTACGCGCATTTCCCGGTAGCGCTGGGTGTTGATGACCAGCAAGGCCAGCAGCCCGAACAGTAAAACCGAGACGTAGCCGCCCATGTGCGGCCGGTAAGCGTAGCTCGGCAGCGCGGCCAACACGGCCAACCCGTTCAGGCCGACCAGCCCCCGCAGGCCCCAGGCGTATCCACGCACCAGCGCGATATGCGAAGCGGCGCTCACCGCCCATGCCAGCGCCAGTGCCAGCACCGACAGCGACCGGTCCGGACTACGCAGATAGGTGGAGAACACCAGTGACACACAGCCGCCGATGGCAAAGCAGGACAGCAGAAATTCGGCGATGAAAACGCCGAAATAGCGGGTAAGAAATCTTTGCAGTTCCTGCCCCTTTTGAAACTTCGATCCATTCATATGAGTAAGCGCTGTCATCCTTGAAAGCCGTGGTGCGCAGGTAGCTTACCTTGACAACCAGAAATGAATAAACCATAAAAAGCCGACTTCCAAGTGCCTGTCAGCGCGATATCACTTCGGCACTTTATGTAAGTTTCGCACCTGTGCGCGTTAGCAACTCCGCACAGGCACACGCCCTCACCCAGGGCCGATAGGAGATCGAAATCTGGTGAATGAATCGCCGTTGCTCTCGCTGTTCCCGCAGGCCAGTTCCGGGGAACTGAAATGAATCGTGTGTCCAAAACCCTGCCGACGCTGCTGGCTGCAATCGCTCTGAATGCAGGCGCGCAGGCGCCTGCCCCGTCATCGAATGCAGGGCCTGAAGTTACCCTTGCCGGGCACAAGCTTGCACTAGTGAACCACGAAGGTCGTTGCGCACTGCGCAGCTCCGATGCATCACTGCTACAGCTCGAAATGCCCTGGCCCTGCCAATTCAGCCCGGAACGGGATGGAGGCAAGCCTCGCGTGGAACAGTTCAATGGTGTGCAGATCATCATTGTCAGCCATGTGCAGCCAGCCCCGTCGCTGTCCGGGCGTTGCGATAGCCAGTACCAGGCTGTTCGCCAGATGGGCAACCGCCTCGAGCCTTCCATCCTGGCACGTGGCGCCAGTTGCTCGATCGGCCCCATGGACCAGAAGAACTTCGTAGGGCTGTTCGAGTGGTAAACGAAATCGCTGACTACCCGTCACTACGCCAGGTCGTCCGCCAGTGCAAAGGGGGGTTCCAGCCATGAAGAAAATCCTCTTGTCCCGACACGATCGCGGCTTCGGCCAGGTCGGTGGCGCGGCTTTGCTCAAGGACCTCTCCTTGTGGCCGACAAACCCGGAAACCGGCATGTTGATGACGCCCATCCTGACCCTGAGCGAGCGTTTCCAACCGGCCACGTTCGTCCCGCCAGGCATGGCGATCACGGTTTTCCTCGCCGTCGACCAATATCAGGATGGCAGTTTCAGCCGCCCCCTCCAGCGTCGCTATACGGTCAATCAACAGGCGGAGCTGCAAGACGTCATCAGCAGCGGCTTTGCCCGGGTCATTCTGCATGAACTCGCCAACCAGCCACTGGAACCTGGCAATCCCCCCTTGCTGCTGGAGCGAGCATTCATCGATTTTGAAGAGATGACCGACGAGGAGCATGACGAGGAACATCATGACGAGGACAGCGGGATCGGCCTGAGCAAGCCCAGCGGCAGGCCCTGCTGGCTGCAGGACCCGATTTACGAACCAGCGCGCTACATGTTCATGATGCAACTGGTAGATGCAGATGTGGCCGAAGCCAGCCCTCAGCATGTTGGGCTGTTCGGCGAAGGTATCGGCTATCTGTTCGTGGACATGCAGGCGCGCCGTGGCAAGCAAGGCGACGACGCCGGTTTCTTCTTCATTCAGTTCACCTAAACCATGAAAATTGTATTTACCGAAAAAGACAAAGGCCTCGGTCAGCTAGGTGGCAGCGTACGCATGGACGACCCAGGCCTGTGGCCTTTGGCACCCGACACCCAGGAGCCGATGACGCCTCTGTGTACGGTCACGGAAAACTTCCTGCCAGCTAAAATCTTCCCGCCCGGCATGGCTGCCACGGTATTCATCACCGCTCGAAAGCAGCGTGCCGGCGGCTTCAAACAGTCTGTCGTCAGCCGCTACTCACTTCATGAGCAAGCGGAGCTACCCGGTATCCAGAAGGGTTATGCGCGGTTCATTCTCCACCGGCTGTGCGAGGAGGAGTTACCAGCCCCGCCTGAAACGCTCTTGCTGGAGCGCCGTTATATCGACTTCGAGCCGATGACCGAAGAGGAATTCGCCGAAGAGCACGCTGACGAAGACTCCGGTCTGGGCATCAGCAAGCAACTCGGTCGAGCCGCCTGGATGCAAGATCCCATCTATGTTCCAAACCGGTACTTGCTCCTTTTGCAACTGACCGACTACGAAATCAGCCGCTGGGCTCCCCAGCAGGAAGGGATCTTCCTGGATGGCATCGGTTACATCTATCTGGACAAGCAAGCCCGGCGGAAAAACCAAGGCGACGAAGCCGGGTTCTTTTTCGTTCAGTACGCCTGAATGAAGTACCGATTTCAAACCCCTGTATCTCGCCCCTACAAGAACGGCAAGGGCTGAGGAGGCTCACCTGAAAATCTATCACCTGGACAACGCGCCAACACCCTGGGGCGACTGGGGCGCGGCTCTGGTCCAGGGTCTGATCGCCTGGGATGAAAACACCGACATGGACAGCATCAACCGCGCCGGGCCATACACGCCGGCTGCGTATATCCGTTCGGGTTCACTGGTGCTCACCCAGCCGGTCAAGGCAGCCCTGGAAAAAAGCGGTCTGAAGGGCATTAGTCGTTATGAGCACCTGGAGAAAACCCACATCGTGCACCTTGACTGGCTGCACTGGGACACCAGCAAGCCCATTACCGAATACCTGGACCTGGAGGGCGGGCCGGCTTCGATCATCGAGTCCCTGCCGCATGACCCGGAGCTTGCCAGACACATGCCGGAGTATTGGCAAGCATTCGTCATGGGCAAACTCAACCTGCTCAAGGACCCACAGCAAGAACCTGCTGACCTCGGCCTGTACCTCAAGGTGCTCAAGGCCGACGAGCAAGCCGATTTTTTCAAAGGTGATGTCTATCGAGGGTACTTTCTTAGCGAGCGAGCCAAAGCGTGGTTGGAGCAGCAATGCCCAGGTTGCTTTACATTCACCCTGCTCCGTTGAGCAGTTCAGTTGACAGGCCCTGAGCGCCTGCGCGGATAAGGCGTCACAGGCAGTCGAATCTTCACTCGTTGCGGGAAGGCAAGGCGGTTTCGGATCTTTTCAAACAGGCGGGATAAGAGAGGCCTCGCCCACGCCGACAAGGGGGTACGGCACAACGAGGTGCCGGGACTGGACATGCCAGTCTACGTGGTCGAGGGCGAGGCCAGTACTGAAAATAGCTGAGGGCAGTGATACTGTCCACTTCAATCCAGCTGCTGGGCCCGCAAATCCTGCGCCAGCATGTCGATAAAGGCCCTGACCTTGGACGAGCCGTATTTGCTCTCCCGGTGCAAGACATGAATCGGCCAGGGCGCCTCTTCATACTCGGCCAGGATCACCTGCAACTGCCCGCTGGCCAGTTCATCCGCCACCTGATACGACAGCAGGCGGGCAATCCCCAGTCCGCCGCTAGCGGCCGCTATGGCCCCGTCATTGCTGGTCACCGTCAGGCGGGGTTTCATGCGCACCAGGGTCGGCTCATCGGTCACCCCGAAGCGCCAGCCGGCTCGCGGCGACAGGTTGGGCGTGCCGATCACCACATGGCCCGCGAGGTCCGACGGGTGCTTCGGCACGCCATGACGCGCCAGGTAGCCAGGGGATGCACACAACATGCGCCGCACCCTGCCGACCCGTAGCGCTTTCAGGCCAGAGTCGGGCAAGGGACCGATGCGTACGGCCACGTCCATGCCCTCCTCGACCATGTTCACGATGCGATCGAGGAAGTAGGCGGAAACGTCAACCTCGGGGTACTGCTGCAGGTAGCGGACGATGCACGGCATGACGTACTTCTTGCCAAACAGGATCGGCGCGGTGACGGCCAGGTCGCCTTTGGGTGTGGCGTTGATGCCGGCAGCCGCTTCGTTGGCCTCGTGAATACTGGCGAGAATAAGCCGGGTGTCTTCCAGGTAGCGGCCACCGGCTTCGGTCAGGCGCACGCTGCGGGTGGTGCGCAGCAGCAACTTGACCCCAAGCTGCTCTTCCAGGGCGCTTACCGCGCGAGTGACTGCGGCCGGGGAGATGTCCAGACGGCGGGCAGCGGCGGCGAAGCTTTCCAGTTCGCCTACGGCGACGAACACCTTCATCAGGTGGATCTGGTCCATGCGGGCTCCTGGGTTTGTGAGGTGCCGGGATTATCTTTCATCTGGGCATTTTGTGGTTTTGCCAATACCGGCCCTTTCGCGGGCTTGCCCGCGAAAGGGCCGGGACTACCTTACAGATCCAGCACCAACGCCTGCGCCCCCTCCTCCACCCTCGCCGGCACGGCACAACAGATCAACACCGCCCCCGCTTCCGGCTGCTCGGCCGGGGGGGCAGGGTAATGCACCTGTCCGCTGACCAACCGGGTCTTGCATGTACCGCACGACCCGCCCCGGCAACTGAACTCCGGTGCCAGCCCTCGCGCCTCGGCCAGCTCCAGCAGCGTCCCGCTACCGGGCGCCCAGCGCGCCTCCTTGGCCGAAGCCGCAAAATACACTGGCACCGGTTCGCTGGCAGCGGGTGGCTGTTGCAGTGTGGGTTGGTCATCGTCGGTGTGCCGTCGGAGTGTCGACGGGCCGAAGGCTTCGGCATGGATCCGCGCATCCGGCACATGCACGCCGCGCAACCCTTCATACAGGTCCTGGGTAAAACTGCCCGGGCCGCACAGGTAGAAATCGTAGTCGTCCAGCGCCAGCGTCGCCTTGATCTGCTCGATACCCAACCGACCGGCGAACTCATAATCACGCCCCACCCGCGCATGCGCTTCCGGCTGGCTCAGGGCGCGGTGCACCTGCAGCAGACCACCAGCCTGTAGTCGCAAGCTCGCCAGTTCCTCACGGAACGGCAGGTCGGCCTGGCTGCGCGCACCATGGAACAGATGAATGCGTCGTGCCCGCCCGCTGTGCAACTGCTCACGCAGCATGGCAAGTAACGGCGTGATACCCACGCCCGCGCCGATCAGCACCAGCGGCCGTGTACTCTGCTGGTCCAGCGTGAAGCTGCCCATTGGCGGGCGCACGTTCAGCACATCGCCGGCCACAACGTGCTCATGCAGGTGCCGCGAAGCAGGGCCCTGGGCTTTGACGCTGATGCGCAGGTAGCCATCGGAGGGCGCGCTGGAGAGGCTGTAGGTACGGATCACCACCACCTCGCCATCGAGCCGCACTTGCACCGGAACATGCTGCCCTGGCGCAAAGGCCACCGCCGTGTCGCCCGGTGACTCAAGGTAGAACGAACGTATATCACGGCTCTCCTGCTCTACCCGCAGCACACGCCAGGCCTGCCATTGGCGCTGCCGCTGGCGTTGCTGCAGGCGTGCATCGGCCTCGGCCCAGGTGCCGGTCATCAGGCTGGTCGGCGCGTACTCCTTGAAGGCCCAACGCAGGGAAACAGCAGCCGGGCGCCACACCACCTGCTCGACCTCCAGCGCCCACAAGCGCTCAGCGCCCTCGAACGCCTGGATGGCGGGGCTGTCCAGCAGCAGCTCGGCATGCCCGTAAAGCTGCAGCACGTTGCCGTTGCTGAAATCGATGAACAGCAACCCTGCTTGCGGGTTAACCAGCAGGTTGCCCAAGGTATTGAAGTGCAGGTTGCCAGCATAGTCGGGAATGGTCAGGCGGTTGCCTTCGACCTTGACGAACCCGGGCCGCCCACCACGGTGGGAGACATCCACCGAGCGCTGGCCGTCGCCATGCTCGACATAGCTGGCGACAAAGAAAGTGTCGGCTGCCTGGATCATGCTGACAGCCGAGGCATCCAGTGCCGTCGCATCGACACGCCCTTGGGCGGGTTCCGCGACGCGAGTGTAGTCACGCAGCTGGATGTACTGCGGGCAGTTACCGAACGACTGCTCCACAGTCACCTGCAGTTGCCCGTCGCCGGCTTCACGGATCTGCCCGTTGAGGCGGTTGCGCCGGCGGGTATGCAGTTCGATACCCAACAGGCCGACCGCTTGCCCGGCAGACAGCCCCGGGGTAGCGGGATCGTCTGCCGGCAGTCGAGTGTCGATCGTCAGCTGGCGCGGGTCCGGCGAGCTGACGAAGCCTTCCGGCCCTTCCAACAGCGTCGCCCAAGGCCGTCCCAGTGCGTCTACGCTGGCGGCGACCATGAATGGCAACTGGTGATAGAAAATACGATGCTGGTCGGGCATGTAGTCACGAATGACCTTCTGCCCGAACGCCTCCATGCGCTCCGCGACACCGGCTTTTTCCTGCAGGGCCTTCTCTCCCGCATGCCAGGGCGAGGAGTGGTGGTCCGGGTTCTGTTGCATGGCGGCGTTCCTCGCAGTGGCGGAATGTCAGGCGCTGGTCTGCAGGCCGATCACGGTGCGTGGCATGGGCACGAAGCGCGGCAGCGCCTCGATCCGCGCCAGCCAGCCGCGCACGTTGGCATAGGGCTCCAGCGACACATTGCCCTCCGGTGCGTGGGCGATGTAGGAGTAGTTGGCGATGTCGGCAATGGTGGGTGTGCTACCGGCCAGGAAGGGCGTTTTGGCCAGCTCGGCGTCGATTACCTTGAGCAGGGTGTGGGCGCGAGCAATGACTTCGTCGGTGTTGAACGCTGCGCCGAATACGGTCACCAGCCGCGCCGCGGCAGGGCCGAAGGCCAGCGGGCCGGCAGCGACCGACAGCCAGCGCTGCACGCGGGCTGCGGCGGCGGGCTCCTCGGGGAGCCAGGTGCCGTTGTCATACTTTTTGGCCAGGTACACAAGGATGGCGTTGGAATCGGCGATCACCGTGCCGTTGTCATCGATGACCGGGACCTGGCCGAACGGGTTGAGGGCCAGGAAGTCCGGCTGCTTGTGCGCGCCTTTGGCCAGGTCGACGAATATCAGCTCGGTGGGCAGGTTGAGCAAGGACAGCATCAGTTCAATGCGATGGGCGTGGCCAGACTTGGGGAAGTTGTAAAGCTTGATCGGGTTCGACATGGGCTTGGCTCCTGGTCAGCACCGGAATGGGCTGATGGAGCACATGCTGCACCTGTTCGGCTGGGAGCAGAATCCGTGTGGTGGGGAAACCATAATTTCGCGAGGCGGAATAATCGCCGAGCCTGCCCGGGCCCGATCGCCGGCAAGCCAGCTCCCACAGGGGCTACAAAACCCTGAGGCCTTAGATTACCTGTGGGAGCTGGCTTGCCGGTGATGGGGCCGTTAGCGTCAATGCAGATGCAAGATCAGTGCAGTTTTGTTGAAATACCGGAACAACCCACGCACAGCCTCGACCACCTGCGGCACGCATGCCTGGATATCCGCTTCGCTCATCTGGTCCAGCAGCTCGAAGTTGTCCTCCAGCCCATGCAGCGAAATGGCCTTGAGCAGTTGGTCCTGCTCCGGCGGCAGCTCAGCCCAACCAGCGACCTGAGTGCCGCGCATGTAGCCAAAGCACCACTCCTCCATGATGATCACACTGCCCTCTTCGCCTTCGCCTTCTTCGAACAGCGGCTCAAAGTGGTCCACATCGTCGCCCAACTCCTCTGCCACCTGGCTGGCGTAGCGCAGCATCAACGCCGTATAGGCTTCTTCATGCGCCGGCTTCTTGAATTTCGGCACCTTGCCGCCGGCCACTACGGGCAGCCACTGCTCCGGCGTGACGGTGACTGGCGAGCTGGCCAGTGCAGTGAAAAAACCATTGAGCTCGGCCAGGTTGAGTACCGAGTAGTCATTGCCGTAGGTGATCAGCAGGTCTTCAAGGCGGTCGAGTTCTTTTTCGCTGAGTGCGGGGAGCATGGGCGGACATCCTGGGAAGCAAAAGTGTGTGCACCCTAGCACAGCAGCGCCCGAAGGGCTGCCCGCGCTTGCAGCTACGCGGGCAGATTGCTTAACGTGGCAACAAGCCATGCAACTGCTGCTGCCTGCCTGTGCCGATCAACAGCCACAGCAGAATGCGGCATTTGCGCGGGCAGAGCTGCCCGGCCATGTGTATCCCCTTGGCCTGGAGGTCGATCTCGGCCCCGGCAAAACCGTAGGAGGCCGAGGCTGTGGGACCACTGCCTGTACGGGTGGCAACAATCACAGGCAAGGTGGGCACAAGACAGCCGAGCACTTCGGACCAGCTACCGGAAACGTGGCCAGCGCCAAAACCGGCAATGACCAGTCCTTCGTAGCCCAGTGTCGCTGTGGCCTCCAACAACGCCGTGTCTGCATCCAGGCACGCTTCCAGCAGTGCAACCCGATGCTCGGTGCGTTGCGGCAATGGCAACACCTCTCGTGGCCCAGGCGGTTGACGATATACCACAACACCCTCCACAACATCGCCCAGCGCTCCGCAGCCGGGCGATTCGAATGCAGCTATCGCCAAACTGGCCGTCTTGCGAACCCTCGCGGCACAGTGGACCTGATCATTCATCAGTACCAGAACACCGCGCCCACGGCTGCTCGGCGCCAGGGCAACCCGCGCAGCAGCCAGCAGATTGGCCGGGCCGTCGTTGCCCGGCTGGCTGGCCGCGCGCATGGCTCCGGTCATCACCAACGGCGCATCGAACGGCCAGAGCAGATCGAGGAAATACGCCGTTTCCTCGAGGCTGTCGGTACCTTGGGTCAGTATCACCGCCTGCGCCCCGCGCTCCACCTCTCCCCGGGCCCAGGCCAGCACCTCGAGCAGCGCTGCAAAGCCCAACGAGGCACTGGGGAGCAGGCCCAGAGTGGCAACTTCAAGGTGGGCCATCTCGCGTAGTTGTGGCACTTTTGCCAGTTGCTCGTCGCAGTCCAGCTTTGGCCTTACCGCGTATTCGCGGCCACTTGCCTGCATGCTCACCGTGCCACCCAGGCTGGCGATCGAAAGCCTGGGCAGGCTTGTTTGCTCATTCATGCGCCACCTCCCGCAAGCATCCCAACCAGTGGCACGATCCCCAGCGTGCTGATGGCCATCGACAGCACATTACCGATATAGCCGTGCATGTAGGTCGGCAAGCGCTGAGTAATGGCTACCGCCAGCGGTGGAGCCACCAGCGCACCGAGCACTGCGCTGACCACAACCACTTGCCAGCTACCACCATGGGTAAGCACAGTGGCCGGGACGATAGAGACGATGGGAATGTAGGTGGGATACCAGCCGCGCACCTGCCACTGGCGACGCCAGAGCACGACCCCGACCAGTGACGCCAGCGCCTGCCCGGCGATCATCGGTATCAGCAGCAGCGAACCGTAGGCCGGCGCTCCGGGGGCCAGCATATAAGCCAGGAGCACGCCCAGTAGTAGCCCGAGGCTGGCCAGTTCATTACCGAAGAATGGCGCTTCGCTGAAATCGGCAAGCACACGACGCAGGGTCCACGCTACGCCGTAATCGGCTTGGGCCATAACGGGTTCGGACACGGCGGGCTTGTGGCTGGGCCGCACCCATGACGGAAAGCGCCGGCACAGCATGAACGCCAAAAGGCTTGCCAGCGCCATGCCACTCACGTTGCCGACGACCACCGGCAGCTGCAGGGGGTAGCACAGGTAGTTGACCATCAGCAGGCTGGCTGGTGTTACCAGCAGTGCCCCCAGCAGTGCACCGCTGATCGCCACCTGCCAGCCCGCGCCAAACAGCAGCACCATGGCCGCCGGCAATGACACGAAGGCAACGAAGGTCGGTTGCCAGGTGCCACTGGCCAAGGTCCATCCCCACAGCGCGTGGCTGAGCAGCAGGCCCAACAGCGAACTAGTGAACACCCATGGCCATAACCCGCTGCCGTAACAGATGGCAAAGCCCTGCCAGCGATACCTGCGCACATGCGCCCAATGCGCCAGGCCAGCCCCTAGCAGCAAGCCGAGGGCGGGCAGTTCATGCTTGTAGAAAGCCACCTCGCTGATATCACCGACTATCCAGCGCAGGCGGCTCAACGGCTGATCGAGCGTCGCCGCCATTTGTGCGTAGTCCGGCCATTGGCCGTGGGCGAGGCTGACAGCCAGCGGCACCAGCAGGCAGGCGAGGATCAACAGCGGCGCACGTTGCCGACTCGGGAAGAGTAGCGTTTTCATGGGCGACTCCTCAGCGCGGCATCGGGGCATGCAGGCGATAGCCAAGGGTCGCATCATAGAGGTCGGTGCGCCGGTCTCGTGGCAGATCATTGAGGTTGTTCCAGATTGGCGCCGAACGTGCACTGCTGAGGTCGACATCGGCGTAGAGAATGCCCTCCTCCTCTGCGCTGGCCACCTCACCGATGGGCCAGCCATTGGTACCGGCGATCAGCGAACAGCCCAGGAAGCGCCCGCCCCGCTCGTTGCCTATGCGGTTGGCGGCGGCAATGTAGACGTTATTGACGTGTGCCGCCGTCATGGTCAGGTAGGACGCCATGCAGCGCCCTGATTCATCGAACAGCGGTGGTGGGGTCCATACCCAGTTGTTCAGGCTGCAGATGATGTCGGCGCCTTGCGCGGCCATCAGCCGCGGCACCTCCGGGAACCAGATATCCCAGCAGATCAGCAGGCCGATACGGCCGATCGGCGTCTCGAACACGGGGAAGCCCAGGTTGCCAGGGGTGAACCAGAGCTTTTCCTGGTTCCACAGGTGGGCCTTGCGGTAATGCCCGAGCAGGCCTTCGGGGCCGAACAGTACGGCACTGTCGTAGAGCTTCAGCCCTTCGCGTTCGGCAAATCCCGCAGCCAGGTAGACCTGATACTCCCTGGCGAAATCCGCCCAGACTTTCAGGCTGCCACCTTCCTCCAGCGTTTCGGCATGGGCATAGGCCTCTGCGCGGGAGTGGAAGGTGTAGCCGGTGTTGGCCAACTCGGGCAGCACGATCAGGTTGGCGCCTTCACGCGCTGCCCGCCGGGCCAATGCCAGGCCTCTGCTCAGGTTACCGTCGCAATGCTCGAGCCCGACCTGAGGGTCGTACTGGATGACAGCGATGCGTACGGGGCTGACGGGGGTGCAATGTTCAGACATGGCGGCTTCCTTCTTATGGTTGTTTTGGAAGGGCGCCAGTAAAGCTGGGTTGGGCTGGGGAGTGACAGTCGGGGAGTTCCTATGGGATCGAAGGACAAGAGAAGTGTGCCAGTAGGAAACTTCCCACAAAAACTCCCGGATGCAGCTATTTCCCAGCTTGATAATGTGGGTAGTCGTTCAGGGTAAAGCCACCGTTGAAGGATGCCGATGTTCTGTTGCACAGGTTGATGACTGCATCAAGTGCCGTGCGTAAACACGGCTCGGTCCAGCCGGCGTCAACAGAGAAAGACTCTCCAGCCAGATACAACCCTGAACCGGCACTCAGATCACGGTTGTATTTCATCAGGCTCACTGCATCGTAATAGGTACCAGCCCGATACAACTTTGCGCAGCCAAGGGCGTTTCGGTCTGTCATCCAACGCTGTATGCGAATGTTTCGAGTATCGATATAAGGCGATATGGGTTCAGCCACGTTGCTGCAGCGAAGGAGGATCCGATCGAGTTCCTTCACGCACTTGACGCCCAGTTCTTCATCTGAGAACGCGGCCAGCTTCGTTGCATCGTCTTCCCAGGTGTAACTGAGCAGGATGCAGTCATCCGCGTAATGGTCGTTGTAGCGATAGGCATAGACATCGTGAACGAAACTGTCAGTGACCAAGATTTGCGGAAAGGCTGGGTTGCGGTCCAGGAAGCTCTTCTTCAGCGGAGCATAGACCTTGCAACTGGTCTCCCAATGAGCATGCTTCCAGGCATCCATGATGGTCTGCGGCAATATCTGACGGCTGAAACCTTCGAGGCAGATGTTGGTTTCGATCAGCCAGGAAGGGATAGTCAAGATCACACTGTCGAAGTCTTCGTATTGGACGTTATCCTGCACCGGATCACTGCAATGCCAACGATATCCGACCCGTACGCGCCCCCCTTCCAGCTTCTGTAGCGAACAGACCGAACTGTCGGTCAGTAGCCCATCATCTCGTTGTAGCAGATGATCATATAGTGAGGAACCGCTCATCCCGACGTTCAGAAACATGAGGCTTTCGTCCATCGCCGCAAGCCCGATATACGCTGGCGCCTGAAACATCAACCCTTTACTGTCAGGGATGCTGCTGGATTCAAGATAGGGTGCAGCGTAAGGCACACCGTCCTGATCAACACGCCCATGCACCAACTGCAAGTGACTGCTGAAGCCAAAGATTGCTGTGCGCAGCGGGTACAGGCAGCAGACGTCATAAAACGCTCCCCAGCTACCATCTCCAATACCGATTGCATAGAAGATGGCCGACTCGTCGCCACTCATGTCTAGACCGCCAAAATCACCAGGGTTTGCAGGGTCCCAAACCGTAAGAGCAGGTAAATGCACCAGATCTCTAAACGATAATCGATGATAGCGCTCGACGATCGCCGACCACATCGATTCCCAACCATAAGTGCCGTAAACCGCAGCAATACGCTCGGCGAACTGCTCCGCGAAATGGCGCCATTTATCGTAGACCTGCTGAAGCATCGCAGTGGGTGGTGGTGTCTTTCCTTCGGGATTGCGCCAGATCAACAGCTCTGGGCCTCTGTCACCCTCCAATTGCCCATCACGAAGATATATTCCAGTGGCATTCACCCAAGGTGTCCCGGGATTTGGAAAATCGGAGATTCGTAGCCTGAACAGCTTGGCGTAATAGGCCATAAGCGAACGCCCCTCTTTTGGGTGCTCACCAGTCCTGTTGAAGAACGGCATGCGCATGGCCCCCATTTCAAAAGGGGTTACAGGCTGCTTGTGATCTCCTGCGTTATTCACCAGCGTGAGGTGACGTCCACCCACACGTTGGGACTGCTCGATCAAGGTGATACGGGTAAAGCCGCAACGTAGCAATTCTCGGGCTGCAGTTAGCCCGGTAACACCAGCACCGACAATACAGATCCGGTGTTCCGGCTGAGTGGCGTATGCAACTCCACCCTCTTGTTCGAGTAGACGGCGGTAATCAAAGCAAAGATCAGGAGGGTTAGGGTAACGCGCAGCCCACGGCTTTACGGACAGGGATGGCTCGATAGCCAGATCGGCAGGATGGTTGTGTGTTGAGCCGATGGTCATGGTCTCGTGTTCTCAATGAATTGGGAACATGAGAGTGGTCAATCAAGAGGTGCGTCAGGAGGTTGTTAATTAGCACCAACCGGCCACCACAGATCGTGAGATATCTGTGGTGGCCGGGTTGATGTCAATAAAGCCGTTACGCCTTACACCGCCAGCGCGCGCTCACGCAGCTCGCTGTTGAGGATGCGGTCGTTCTCGCTGTAATCGACCGGGCAGTCGATCACGTGCACGCCCGGGGTCTTGATGCAGTGCTCGAGCAGCGGCAGCAAGCCTTCGGCGCTTTCCACGCGGTGGCCGTTGGCACCGTAGGCTTCGGCGTACTTGACGAAGTCCGGGTTGCCATAGTCCAGGCCGAAATCGGTGAAGCCCATGTTGGCCTGCTTCCAGCGGATCATGCCGTAGCCGTCGTCACGCAGGATCACCACGGTGATGTGCATGCCTAAGCGTACTGCGGTTTCCAGCTCCTGGCTGTTCATCATGAAGCCGCCGTCGCCGCACACCGAAATCACCGGGCGGTCCGGGTGCACCAGGTGCGCGGCCATGGCCGATGGCAGGCCGGCGCCCATGGTCGCCAGGGCGTTGTCCAGCAGCACGGTGTTCGGCCTGTGAGCCTTGTAGTTGCGGGCGAACCAGATCTTGTAGATGCCGTTGTCCAGGGCCACGATGCCTTCGGACGGCAGCACGCGACGGATGTCGGCAACCAGGCGCTGCGGGTAGACCGGGAAGCGGTTGTCGTCGGCCCCTTCGGCGATCTGCGCTTCGTTGGCTTCACGAATGGCCATCAGGCGGGTGAAGTCCCAGTGCGAAGTGTCGTTCAGCGCTTCGCTGATCTGCCATACGGCGTTGGCGATATCGCCGATCACTTCCACCTGAGGGAAGTACACGGCATCGACTTCGGCGGAGCGGAAGTTGATGTGGATGACCTCGGTGCCACCACGGACCATGAAGAACGGCGGCTTCTCGATTACGTCGTGGCCGATGTTGACGATCAGGTCGGCGGCTTCGACGGCGCGGTGCACGAAGTCACCGGACGACAGTGCAGCGTTACCCAGGAAGCGCGGGTGACGCTCGTCGACCACACCTTTACCCATCTGGGTGGTGATGAACGGGATGCCGGTCTTGTCGATCAGCTGCTTGAGGACCTTGGCGGTCATTTTACGGTTGGCGCCGGCGCCGATCACCAGGATCGGGTTACGGGCGTTCTGCAGTTTCTCTACGGCCGCTTCGATAGCCTTGTGCTCGGCCAGCGGGCGACGGCTCAGGCTAGGCGGGACCGGCAGGCTATCAGTCTGCTCGGCGGCGATGTCTTCCGGCAACTCCAGGTGCACGGCCCCCGGCTTCTCTTCTTCAGCCAGGCGGAAGGCTTCGCGCATGCGGGCCGGAATGTTGTCGGCCGAGGCGAACTGGTGGGTGTACTTGGTGATGGGATCCATCATGCCGCACACGTCGATGATCTGGAAGCGGCCCTGCTTGGACTTCTTGATCGGCTTCTGGCCGGTGATCATCATCATCGGCATGCCGCCCAGGTAGGCGTAGGCGCTGGCAGTAACCAGGTTGGTGGCGCCAGGGCCGAGGGTGGACAGGCTGACGCCGGTCTTGCCAGTCAGGCGGCCATAAGTGGCAGCCATGAAACCTGCGGACTGCTCGTGACGGGTCAGTACCAGCTTGATCTTCGACTTGCGCAGGGATTCGAGCAGGTCGAGGTTTTCCTCACCCGGAATGCCGAACACATACTCGACACCTTCGTTTTCCAGGCATTGCACAACGACATCGGCGGCCTTGGCCATCTTGCTTGCTACCTCAAGTGATGGGACGGTGGACGTCCGGAAATGCGCAGCACGGTACGCTGGCATCGCTCAGCCCAGGGCCAGGAGTGCCCCGAACCAAAGTCTTGACGTAGGGTGGGCTCGGGAAAGTCACGTGAGTGTGACGGGAATATTGTCGCAGCCTGGGTATTGCGCGCTCAGAGTGGGAGTTGTGGGAGCGGGCGAGTCGAGGCGTCGAACCGCAGCGAACACCGGGGTAGCCGGTGCCATGCACCGCGTCGCCTGCTTCGCCGGCTTGCCCGCTCCCACAGGTATTACGTAGGGCTGGAGATTTTTGCGCCACAAAGACAAAACCCCTACCTGCATGTGCAGATAGGGGTTTTGCGAAATGAATCTTGACGATGACCTACTCTCACATGGGGAAACCCCACACTACCATCGGCGATGCATCGTTTCACTGCTGAGTTCGGGATGGGATCAGGTGGTTCCAATGCTCTATGGTCGTCAAGAAATTCTGTTGCCAGAATGTCTGTTGAACACTCTTGGCTAATTCGGATATGTGATTTTGTGAAGTTGCGAACTTTCGGTTCTTTCGTCTTCACCACCACAATTTGGCTTTCGTGCGCAAATTGCTTGGGTGTTATATGGTCAAGCCTCACGGGCAATTAGTATTGGTTAGCTCAACGCCTCACAGCGCTTACACACCCAACCTATCAACGTCGTAGTCTTCGACGGCCCTTTAGGGGATTCAAGATCCCAGTGAGATCTCATCTTGAGGCAAGTTTCCCGCTTAGATGCTTTCAGCGGTTATCTCTTCCGAACATAGCTACCCGGCAATGCCACTGGCGTGACAACCGGAACACCAGAGGTTCGTCCACTCCGGTCCTCTCGTACTAGGAGCAGCCCCTCTCAAATCTCAAACGTCCACGGCAGATAGGGACCGAACTGTCTCACGACGTTCTAAACCCAGCTCGCGTACCACTTTAAATGGCGAACAGCCATACCCTTGGGACCGGCTTCAGCCCCAGGATGTGATGAGCCGACATCGAGGTGCCAAACACCGCCGTCGATATGAACTCTTGGGCGGTATCAGCCTGTTATCCCCGGAGTACCTTTTATCCGTTGAGCGATGGCCCTTCCATACAGAACCACCGGATCACTAAGACCTACTTTCGTACCTGCTCGACGTGTTTGTCTCGCAGTCAAGCGCGCTTTTGCCTTTATACTCTACGACCGATTTCCGACCGGTCTGAGCGCACCTTCGTACTCCTCCGTTACTCTTTGGGAGGAGACCGCCCCAGTCAAACTACCCACCATACACTGTCCTCGATCCGGATAACGGACCTGAGTTAGAACCTCAAAGTTGCCAGGGTGGTATTTCAAGGATGGCTCCATGAGAACTGGCGTCCCCACTTCAAAGCCTCCCACCTATCCTACACAAGCAAATTCAAAGTCCAGTGCAAAGCTATAGTAAAGGTTCACGGGGTCTTTCCGTCTAGCCGCGGATACACTGCATCTTCACAGCGATTTCAATTTCACTGAGTCTCGGGTGGAGACAGCGCCGCCATCGTTACGCCATTCGTGCAGGTCGGAACTTACCCGACAAGGAATTTCGCTACCTTAGGACCGTTATAGTTACGGCCGCCGTTTACCGGGGCTTCGATCAAGAGCTTCGCTTGCGCTAACCCCATCAATTAACCTTCCGGCACCGGGCAGGCGTCACACCCTATACGTCCACTTTCGTGTTTGCAGAGTGCTGTGTTTTTAATAAACAGTCGCAGCGGCCTGGTATCTTCGACCGGCATGGGCTTACGGAGCAAGTCCTTCACCCTCGCCGGCGCACCTTCTCCCGAAGTTACGGTGCCATTTTGCCTAGTTCCTTCACCCGAGTTCTCTCAAGCGCCTTGGTATTCTCTACCTAACCACCTGTGTCGGTTTGGGGTACGGTTCCCAGTTATCTGAAGCTTAGGAGCTTTTCTTGGAAGCATGGTATCAACCACTTCGTCGCCTAGAGGCAACTCGTCATCAGCTCTCGGCCTTGAAATCCCGGATTTGCCTAAGATTTCAGCCTACCACCTTAAACCTGGACAACCAACGCCAGGCTGGCCTAACCTTCTCCGTCCCTCCATCGCAATAACTGGAAGTACAGGAATATTAACCTGTTTTCCATCGACTACGCTTTTCAGCCTCGCCTTAGGGACCGACTAACCCTGCGTCGATTAACGTTGCGCAGGAAACCTTGGTCTTTCGGCGTGCGAGTTTTTCACTCGCATTGTCGTTACTCATGTCAGCATTCGCACTTCTGATACCTCCAGCAAGCTTCTCAACTCACCTTCACAGGCTTACAGAACGCTCCTCTACCGCGTCATCAAAGATGACACCCGTAGCTTCGGTGCATGGTTTGAGCCCCGTTACATCTTCCGCGCAGGCCGACTCGACTAGTGAGCTATTACGCTTTCTTTAAAGGGTGGCTGCTTCTAAGCCAACCTCCTAGCTGTCTAAGCCTTCCCACATCGTTTCCCACTTAACCATGACTTTGGGACCTTAGCTGACGGTCTGGGTTGTTTCCCTTTTCACGACGGACGTTAGCACCCGCCGTGTGTCTCCCATGCTCGGCACTTCCAGGTATTCGGAGTTTGCATCGGTTTGGTAAGTCGGGATGACCCCCTAGCCGAAACAGTGCTCTACCCCCTGGAGTGATACATGAGGCGCTACCTAAATAGCTTTCGAGGAGAACCAGCTATCTCCGAGCTTGATTAGCCTTTCACTCCGATCCACAGGTCATCCGCTAACTTTTCAACGGTAGTCGGTTCGGTCCTCCAGTCAGTGTTACCTAACCTTCAACCTGCCCATGGATAGATCGCCCGGTTTCGGGTCTATACCCAGCGACTAAACGCCCTATTAAGACTCGCTTTCGCTACGCCTCCCCTATTCGGTTAAGCTCGCCACTGAATATAAGTCGCTGACCCATTATACAAAAGGTACGCAGTCACCTAACAAAGTAGGCTCCCACTGCTTGTACGCATACGGTTTCAGGTTCTATTTCACTCCCTCTCCGGGGTTCTTTTCGCCTTTCCCTCACGGTACTGGTTCACTATCGGTCAGTCAGTAGTATTTAGCCTTGGAGGATGGTCCCCCCATATTCAGACAAAGTTTCTCGTGCTCCGTCCTACTCGATTTCATTGACAAGAGATTTTCGTGTACGGGGCTATCACCCACTATGGCCGCACTTTCCAGAGCGTTCCACTAATCTCAAATCAACTTAAGGGCTGGTCCCCGTTCGCTCGCCACTACTAAGGGAATCTCGGTTGATTTCTTTTCCTCAGGGTACTTAGATGTTTCAGTTCCCCTGGTTCGCCTCTTGCACCTATGTATTCAGTACAAGATACTCAGCTTGTGCTGAGTGGGTTCCCCCATTCAGAGATCTCTGGATCACAGTCTGTTTGCCGACTCCCCAAAGCTTATCGCAGGCTACCACGTCTTTCATCGCCTCTGACTGCCAAGGCATCCACCGTATGCGCTTCTTCACTTGACCATATAACCCCAAGCAATCTGGTTATACTGTGAAGACGACATTCGCCGAAAATTCGCATGTTGCGCTTTCGCGCAGAACTCACAAATTTTACCTTAGCCTGATTAACCAGCAGTGAAACTGGTCATCAGTCTATATCTATCACATATCCGAATTTTTAAAGAACGGTCTGACAAAAGCCAGAAATCAACATTCGATGCGAATGTTCATTTCCAGGTTCTGATCAGGAACAACACAAGACCTGTTCAAGGCCCTGATCGTCTTCAACCATGAATCAAGCAATTCGTGTGGGAGCTCATCAGCAGGCTGATGTCGTCGATTAAGGAGGTGATCCAGCCGCAGGTTCCCCTACGGCTACCTTGTTACGACTTCACCCCAGTCATGAATCACACCGTGGTAACCGTCCTCCCGAAGGTTAGACTAGCTACTTCTGGTGCAACCCACTCCCATGGTGTGACGGGCGGTGTGTACAAGGCCCGGGAACGTATTCACCGCGACATTCTGATTCGCGATTACTAGCGATTCCGACTTCACGCAGTCGAGTTGCAGACTGCGATCCGGACTACGATCGGTTTTGTGAGATTAGCTCCACCTCGCGGCTTGGCAACCCTCTGTACCGACCATTGTAGCACGTGTGTAGCCCAGGCCGTAAGGGCCATGATGACTTGACGTCATCCCCACCTTCCTCCGGTTTGTCACCGGCAGTCTCCTTAGAGTGCCCACCATAACGTGCTGGTAACTAAGGACAAGGGTTGCGCTCGTTACGGGACTTAACCCAACATCTCACGACACGAGCTGACGACAGCCATGCAGCACCTGTGTCAGAGTTCCCGAAGGCACCAATCCATCTCTGGAAAGTTCTCTGCATGTCAAGGCCTGGTAAGGTTCTTCGCGTTGCTTCGAATTAAACCACATGCTCCACCGCTTGTGCGGGCCCCCGTCAATTCATTTGAGTTTTAACCTTGCGGCCGTACTCCCCAGGCGGTCAACTTAATGCGTTAGCTGCGCCACTAAAATCTCAAGGATTCCAACGGCTAGTTGACATCGTTTACGGCGTGGACTACCAGGGTATCTAATCCTGTTTGCTCCCCACGCTTTCGCACCTCAGTGTCAGTATCAGTCCAGGTGGTCGCCTTCGCCACTGGTGTTCCTTCCTATATCTACGCATTTCACCGCTACACAGGAAATTCCACCACCCTCTACCGTACTCTAGCTCGCCAGTTTTGGATGCAGTTCCCAGGTTGAGCCCGGGGCTTTCACATCCAACTTAACGAACCACCTACGCGCGCTTTACGCCCAGTAATTCCGATTAACGCTTGCACCCTCTGTATTACCGCGGCTGCTGGCACAGAGTTAGCCGGTGCTTATTCTGTCGGTAACGTCAAAACAGCAAGGTATTAGCTTACTGCCCTTCCTCCCAACTTAAAGTGCTTTACAATCCGAAGACCTTCTTCACACACGCGGCATGGCTGGATCAGGCTTTCGCCCATTGTCCAATATTCCCCACTGCTGCCTCCCGTAGGAGTCTGGACCGTGTCTCAGTTCCAGTGTGACTGATCATCCTCTCAGACCAGTTACGGATCGTCGCCTTGGTGAGCCATTACCCCACCAACTAGCTAATCCGACCTAGGCTCATCTGATAGCGCAAGGCCCGAAGGTCCCCTGCTTTCTCCCGTAGGACGTATGCGGTATTAGCGTTCCTTTCGAAACGTTGTCCCCCACTACCAGGCAGATTCCTAGGCATTACTCACCCGTCCGCCGCTGAATCAAGGAGCAAGCTCCCGTCATCCGCTCGACTTGCATGTGTTAGGCCTGCCGCCAGCGTTCAATCTGAGCCATGATCAAACTCTTCAGTTCAATACTGCTTGGGTTTTTAAGAAACCCTAAACTTGGCTCAGCAATCTCAAATGACTATGTGATTTCTCGCATGGCCACTTGTGATGCTGATAATCTTTGTGACTATCAGCCCATACTCACAAGCACCCACACGAATTGCTTGATTCGATTTGTTAAAGAGCGTTTGGTTAAGAGCTTTTCGTCTCAACCGAGGCGCGCATTCTACGCTTTCCTCATGGTCTGTCAAGCGTTTATTTTGAAGTTTTTTACAACCGATTTCTTTCGAAACCCTTCAACTTCAACAACTTACCGCTTGCCTCGAAGCGTTCATCGCTGCGAGGAGGCGAATAATACGCGCTTTGAGATCAGAGTCAACACCTTGATCTGAAAAAACTTTCTACCGGCGCTTTACCTTCGACGGCAACTAATGAAAGCGCCGCGAATCTGTAGAGAAACACCACCCAACGGAGCGTAGCGGCCATGAGCGACGCGCAGAGCGAGAAAACCCCAGGCCTGTCGGCGGACGAGGAGCAGGAAGTCAGCCTTAACCAACCGCCCCGCGCGGCAGTACTGCACGAGATCATTCGTTACCAGGGCGACCAGGAACTGGAACGTACACTCGCCGCCCTATGGTGGTCGGCACTGGCCGCAGGCTTGTCCATGGGGCTGTCGCTCATGGCCATGGGCCTGTTCTACGCTCGCCTGCCGGAGGGCGACAGTGCCCAGGCGATCGCCAGCATCGGCTACAGTGCAGGCTTCCTTGCAGTAATACTGGCGCGCCAGCAGCTGTTCACCGAAAACACCCTGACCGCCGTGTTGCCGGTAATGACCGCCCCTACCCTGGCCAACTTTGGGCGCCTGCTGCGCCTTTGGAGCGTGGTACTGCTTGGCAACCTCGCCGGCACCTTGCTGGTGGCCTGGGTAATGCTCGAGCTGCCGATCTTCGACAGCAAGACAGACGTGGCCTTCCTGGAGGTTGGCCGCAAGGTCATGGAGAACGATGTCAGCCAGATGTTCGCCAAAGGCATCGTATCGGGATGGATGATCGCCACCATGGTGTGGATGATTCCGTCGATGGAACACGCCAAGATCTGGATAATCCTGATGATCACCTACCTGATGGCCCTGGGTGACTTCACTCATATCGTGGTCGGCTCGGTCGAGGTGTCCTATCTGGTCTGGGCCGGCGATGAAACCTGGAGCAGCTTCTGGCTGGAGTTCGCCCTGCCGACACTGGCGGGCAACATCATCGGCGGCAGCTTCATATTTGGCTTGATCAGCCATGCACAGGTGCGCAGCGACAGCGGCAAACCGCCCTCACGGCTACTGAAGAAGGACCAGCCACACTCCCCGCGCCGCAACAATGGCAACCAATGAACTTCAGCTTGCCGTTACCACGTGCTCGTTTGCCTGGCCGCGCTGACGCAAAGGCCGCGGTTGCCACCAGTTCTGTCCGGCATGCGGAGTGTCAAGGCTGACCCGCTCCCCCATTTGCGGCGTACTCAGGCGCACCTGTGCCTGGTTGGCCAACGCCAGGATGCGCTCGAACGGCTCCTGCCAGCCGTGGATGGACAAATCGAAGGTGCCGTTGTGAATCGGCAATAGCCAGCGCCCGCGCAAATCCAGATGGGCCTGCAGGCTCTGCTCCGGCTGCATGTGAACATCGGGCCATGCGACGTTGTAGGCCCCGGTCTCGATCAGGGTCAGGTCGAATGGCCCGAAGCGCTCGCCAATCTGCCTGAACCCATCGAAGTAGCCGGTATCGCCACTGAAGAAGACCCGCACATCCTCGTCGACGATCACCCAGGACGCCCACAAGGTCCGGTTGCTGTCCAGCAGCCCACGCCCGGAAAAGTGCTGGGCCGGGGTGGCGACAAAACGCACGCCCTCGACCTCGCTTTGCTGCCACCAGTCCAGCTGCCGCACCTTCGCCGGTGCCACGCCCCAGGTCATCAGCAAGTCGCCTACACCCAGCGGCGCCAGGAACACGTCCGTGCGCGGCGCCAGTTGGCGAATGGCCTGTTCGTCCAGATGGTCGAAGTGATCGTGGGACAGTACCACTGCAGCCAACGGTGGCAATTGGTCCAGCGCCAGGGGTGGCGCATGAAAACGCAGCGGGCCGGCCCACTGCACCGGCGAGGCGCGCTCAGCGAATACCGGGTCGGTAATAAAGAAGCGCCCGCGCAACTTCAGCAATACCGTGGAATGGCCCAGGCGCCACAGGCTGCGGTCAGGTGCGTCGAGCACCTGCTGGCGGGTCATGGGCTGGAGGCTGACCGGTTTGGCCGGCCGGGTTTCCGGCGGCTTGCGCAAGAACAGGTACTTGAGCCCGATGCGCAGCTTCTTCAATACGCCATCCTGAGGCAACAACGCCTGGTTGTGAAAACGCCCTTCCCGCTGGGGCGCCGGCTCGCCGGCAGGGCTAGTCAAAGGGACCATCAGCAACACTCCTGGCAACAGGAAAGCCTTCATGCTATCCCACAGTGATCGAATCAACCGTGAATTGGCTTGTAAGGTCATTTTTCGTCGATGAAACACTGTTCAACAATATTCATGCAGGTTATGCGATAAACGGTGCTTCAGCAGAAGAACGATGGCCAAGATGGATAAACGCAGCGGCAAAGGACTTTCATTCGCCAAACGCATCTACCTGCCGCGTGTCATCGGCCTGGGGATCGGCATGTTCAGCGTCATGGCGGCAATGGCGCCGCTGTCCCCACCCACCTGGACATGGCTGCTGGTACTGTTCAACGGCTTGTTGTGGCCGCATGTGGCCTACCTGTGGGCCACCCGTTCGGCCATGCCTTACCAGGCAGAACAGCGCAACCTGGTGCTGGACTCCCTGATGGGTGGGTTCTGGGCGGCCGCCATGCATTTCAATCCATTGCCCAGCGTGACCGTGCTGTCGATGATGACCATGAACAATGTCGCCGCAGGCGGCAAACGCATGGTCGTGCGCGGGGTGCTGGCCCAGCTGGCGGGCATGTTCGTCGCCATCCTGCTGCTCGGCCCGGGCCTGCAATTGAACGCCACGCCCCTGCAGGTCTATGCCTGCCTGCCGATGCTGACACTCTATCCGCTGGCGCTGGGCTGGGTCTGCTACCAACTGGCGATCAAGCTCGCCGACCACAAGCGCCGCCTGAGCGCCCTGAGCCTCACCGACAGCCTGACAGGCTTGCTCAACCATGGTGCCTGGAAAGACCTGCTGCAGCTGAAGTTCCAGGCCTGCCAGCAGCAACAAGGGAGCGCGGTGATTGCCCTGATCGACATCGACCACTTCAAGACCATCAACGACACCTTCGGCCACGTGGTCGGCGACTGTGTGTTGCGCCAGCTCAGCACCGAGCTGCGGCGTAACCTGCGCGAAGGCGACCAGGCCGGGCGCTACGGCGGTGATGAATTCTGCGTGCTCCTGCCGGACACCAGCGAGGCCCAGGCCTGCCAGGCCATGGAGCGCCTGCGCGAGCGGGTCGCCAGTTACCGCAACCCGCAGTTGCCGCACCTGCGCATCAGCCTGAGTATCGGCCTGTCGGCATTCGAGGTCGACCTGGCGTCACCCGAACACTGGCTCGAACAAGCGGACAAGGCGCTATACACCGCCAAGCATGCTGGCCGCGACCAGGTCAATTTTTGCCCACAGCGGCACCGCGGCGCTCAGGCTGGCCTATCCTGATTGAACCTCCTTCCTGACTGCCTGGCGGGAGGCTGCCTGAAGGAGCTGCCCGCGCATGGCCAGGACCGCCAACCCTCCACCCGCCAGCCCTGCACCACGCTTCCAGGTGCGTCGCCTCATTGCCGGTTTCAGCGCAATTTTCGGCCTGGTCTGCCTGGTCATCCTCGGCGCCCTGTTCAATATCGCGGCCACTCTCGACCACCAGGAGCGCCAGCGCAGTGCCTCGCAGGCGACCAAGGCGCTGGAACAGCGGTTGCTCGCCTCGCGCCAGTTTCTGTCCAGCTACGCCGTTTGGGATGCGGCTTTCGAGCACCTGGCGGGCCAGGCCGACTGGAAATGGGCCTACGAAGAAAAGAACGTGGGCGAATCGCTGTACAGCGCCAGCGGCTATGAAGGGGTGTTCGTGGTGGAGGATGCACGCACCACGTATGCCCTGTTCAAGGGCAAGCCTACCCAGGCATCGGCCGATACCTATATTGATGCGGCACTTCAGCCAATCATCGACCAGGCCCGGGCGGCGGCGGCCCCACGTGAACAGATCACCCGTTTTGTCCTGTTCAACGGTTGGCCGGCCGTGCTCAGTGCCGCGGCGGTGCGCCCTGATCGGGATGTCACCGACAGCGAGGTGAGCAAGGCGCCGGTAATGCTTTTCGTCGACCAGCTCACCGAGGACAAGCTGGCACAGCTGAGCAGCGGTGCAGGCCTTACCGGCATGCACGTGGAAAAAAATGATGTGGGTGAGCACGACCACTTGCGCCTCGACCTCGGCGATACCGGCTACCACCTGTCCTGGAGCAGCCCGCTACCCGGGCATCAGTTGTTGCGGGCGGTATTGCCCCCACTGGCAGGTGCCTTGCTGATACTCGGTCTGATCATGCTGTACCTGTTCCGCCATGCGTTGCGCAGTTCGCGGGCGATCGACCGTACGCTCGCCGATCTGCAGCAGAGCAACCGGGCGCTGGAGGCCAGCGAGCAACGTTTTCGCGCGGTGGCCGAGTCGGCCTCCGACTGGATCTGGGAAACCGACCGGCAACAACGCCTGACCTACCTTTCTCAACGCTTTGTCAACGTCACCGGCTACGCGGTGGACGACTGGCTCGGCCAGCCGCTCAATCAGTTGCTGGCCTGCGACACCACGCCGCTTTCGCCGTGGCTGGATGCCCTGGCCGCGGCCGACCCGCAACAACTGGCCAACCTGCGCTGCACCTACCGCGACCAGAATGGCCAGAACCGTTACTGCCGGATTTCGGCCCGCGCCATCTGGTTCGACGACAAGCCCGTGGGTTATCGCGGCACCGCCAGCGATATCACCGACGAAGTCGACGCCCATGCGCGCATACAGCACCTGTCGCTGCACGACCCGCTGACCGGGCTGGCCAACCGCAACAAGCTCGCCCGGCACCTCGAGCAGGCACTGTTGCGCGGCAACGATTCGCCGCCACTGACCCTGCTGCTACTGGACCTGGACAACTTCAAGCCGATCAACGACTCCCTCGGCCACGCCGCCGGTGACGCCGTGCTGCAGGAGGTAGCAACACGCCTGCGCGACAGCACACGCGATGGCGACATGGTCGCGCGCCTGGGCGGCGACGAGTTTTTGCTGGTGCTCGGCGGCATGGACAACCGCAGCGAGATCGACCGTTTCTGTGCGCGCCTGATCAGCCTGCTGCAGCAACCGATCGTCTTCGATAGCCAGCCCCTGCACGTTGGCGCCAGCATCGGTGTCGCCCAGACCCGCACCCAGGGCTTCGATGCCGGGGAACTGATCCGCTGCGCCGATATCGCCCTGTACCAGGCCAAGGCCGACGGCAAGAACACCTGGCGCTATTTCGCTGCCGAAATGAACCAGCAGATCCAGTACCGCCGTCAACTGGAGAACGACCTGCGGCGGGCCCTGCGCAACCAGGAATTCGAACTGTACTATCAGCCGCGCTACCGCCTCAGCGACTTGCGCATCGTCGCGGTCGAGGCCTTGGTGCGCTGGCGACATCCGCAGGAGGGGTTGCTGGCGCCGGATACCTTCATCCCGTTGGCCGAGCAGAGCGACATCATTGTGGCGCTGGGCCGCTGGGTGCTGCGCGAAGCCTGCCGCACTGCCCACGACTGGCCCGCCGACGTGCTGGTTTCGGTGAACCTTTCGCCTGCGCAATTCCTGCGCAGCGATGTGGTGGCCGATGTGCGCGAGATCCTGCTGGAAACCGCCTTCCCTGCCCAGCGCCTGGAGCTGGAAATTACCGAGAACGTGATGCTCAACGATATTGAAGGCGCGCTGGGCACCATGTTGTCGCTCAAGGAGCTGGGCGTGCGCCTGAACATGGACGACTTCGGCACCGGCTACTCGTCGCTGGGCTACCTGCGTACCTACCCGTTCGACAGCATCAAGATCGACAAGCGCTTCATCGGCGGGCTGAGCAACACAGGCGGCAGCGACCGCGCCGTGGTCCAGGCCATCATCAATCTGGGCGAAGCGATGGGGCTGACGGTCACGGCCGAAGGGGTGGAGAGCGAGCAGCAGCTCAGGGCACTGGCAAATGACCATTGCCACGAAGTGCAGGGCTACTACATGAGCCGGCCGCTGGACAGTGCCGGGCTCGCGGCGTTGTTGCAGCAAACATCCCAGCGCTCGGCACCTCACCCGTAGCGTAAGTTTGAACGCTCCCACAGGCATTTTTTCAGCAAGGTGGCTGCAAGCTGCGCTCAGCCACGATTTCCGGCAGGTCGCGCCGGCGCAGGTAGGTGCGTAGCGGTTCACCGATGTTCAAACGGTCATCCACATGCTGCTCCAGCAACAGCGTCAGCCGTTCACGGCACAGGGCCATGCGCTGCCCTTGCTCGTGCCGCCAGACAAACTCGCTGCAGGGCGTGATGCTGGCGTCGGCCACGTCCATGCCGAACGAATCTTCGGAAAAACGTACGATATGCACACCGCGCTTGCGATGAAAACCGACAAAGCCCTTGAGCTGGTCGGCAGCGTTGCAGATGTCCTGGGAAGTGATGGCCATGACGTAACCTCGCAATGAAATCGGAAGATACGCACGCCAGGCGGGGGAAGGGTCGCCTCTGTCGGGCAACTCGTGACTGGCAGCCTAACGCAAGCCGCCGCACCGGCGCTACGGTTCTGATCGATCAGTGGCCACCGTCCACCTGAGAATGGAGCACCTCGCCCAGCCACTGCATGAAGGCCTGCACCCGACGCGGCACGTGCCGTTGCCGCGCATACAGCAGTGACACCGGCATCGCCGGGGCCTGCCAGCCTTCCAGTACCGAAACCAGTTCGCCGCGCCGCAGGTGTTCGGCCACACCCACTGCTGGCACCTGGATCAGCCCGAGCCCGGCCAGACAGGCCGCCGAGTAGGCCTCGGCATTGTTGACGGTGACCACGCCGGCCATGGCCTGGCAGTGCAATTCACCGCCCTGCAGGTACTCGTAAACCGGCGCTGCGCGCCCCCAGGGTGCGCACGTAATGCACAAGGTGGTGCCCGGCCAGGTCCTGCAGCGTGCGCGGCACACCGTAGCGGGCCAGGTAGGTGGGGCTTGCACAGTTACGCATGCTCAGTTGCCCGACCGGACGCGCCACCACATCCAGATCGTGCAGGGCACCAATGCGCATCACACAATCGAAGCCCTCACGCAGCAGGTCGACCTGGCGGTCGGTACAGCTGAGCTCTACCTCCAGGCGCGGAAAGCGCTGCAGAAACTGCGGCAGCGCCGGGATGATGACCCGGCGGGCCATCATGGTCGGCAGGTCGACCCGCAGGCGCCCGGCCAGCTCGGCATCGTCGGCACGGAACAGGCTCTCGATTTCCTCCATGCCCGACAGCAAGTCCTTGCTGCGCTCGTACAGCAAGGCACCATCCTGGGTTGCCTGCACCCGGCGGGTGGTGCGGTTGAACAGCTGCGTACCGAGCAAACGCTCCAGCCCCCTGATCTGCTCCGACACGGTCGAGCGTGGCAGCCCCAGGCTCTCGGCAGCCAGGGTGAAACTGCTGACCTCACTGACCCGCACAAAAGTGCGTAACAACTCCAGCTTGTTCACTTGCCGCCTCGACTATTCGGTTTTACCGAACAGTATTGCCAAATCTCCTGGATTTAACAGCACAACAGTGACCAATAACCTGTGCTCATCAACCCACCATGAGGTCTTCACCATGACTCGCAAGATTGCCCTGATCACTGGCGCCAGCCGAGGCCTGGGCCGCAACGCTGCCGAACACCTGGCCGCACGCGGCATCGATGTCATCGGCACTTACCACAGCAAGGCGGAGGAAGCCCACGGCGTGGCCACCCGGCTCGAGCAGGCCGGGGTCAAGGCTGCCATGCTGCAACTCGACGTCAGCGATAGCGCCAGCTTTGCCGGTTTTACCGAACGCCTGAGCACAACCCTGCAACAACACTTCGGCCGCGAGCGGTTCGACTTCCTGGTGAACAATGCAGGGATCGGCTTGAACGTGCCCTACACCGAAACCAGCGAGGCGCAGTTTGACCAGTTGCTGAATATCCAGCTGAAAGGGCCATTCTTCCTTACCCAACGCCTGCTGCCGCTACTGGTCGACAATGGCCGCATCGTCAATATTTCCACCGGCCTGGCGCGCTTTGCGCTGCCGGGGTATTCCGCCTACGCCGCGATGAAGGGGGCGATGGAGGTGCTGACCCGCTACCAGGCCAAGGAACTGGGGCCGCGTGGTATTCGCGTGAACATTCTGGCGCCGGGGGCGATCGAGACTGATTTTGGCGGCGGCGTAGTGCGGGATAACCACCAGGTGAATGAGTACATTGCCAGTAATACGGCGCTGGGTCGGGTGGGCTTGCCGGATGATATCGGCGCGGCGATTGCGCTGCTGCTGGAAGAGGGCAATGGGTGGATCAACGGGCAGCGGCTGGAGGTGTCGGGCGGGATGTTCCTTTGAAATCGGGAATCTGGGGCCGCTTTGCGGCCCATCGCCGGCAAGCCAGCTCCCACCTCGACCGCATTGATCCCAAGCCATGTGCAGTACCTGTAGGAGCTGGCTAGCCGGCGATGAGGCCAGGACAGGCAATGCAGGCCAGTTGCTGCCACCACCGCATGGACCTCAAGCCTTGTGCAGTATCTGTGGGAGCCTGGCTTGCCAGCGATTGGGCCACGGAGTGGCCCCCGCCTTATTGCTCATGCACCTGCACACTCGCCGTCATGCCCGCACTCAGGGTCACCCCCTCAGGCACCTGGTCCAGGCGAATCCTCACCGGTATGCGCTGCGCCAGGCGCACCCAATTGAAGGTCGGTTCAACCTCCGGCAGCAACTGGCTGTCCGGGTTGCTGTTGCGGTCGGTGATCCCGCGGCTGATGCTCTCCACATGCCCTTGCATCGGCTCGCCCGCGCCCATCAACCACACCCTCACCGCATCCCCCACGCGAATGCGCGGCAGCTTGGTTTCCTCGAAATAGGCCTGGATATAGAAGGTTGAATCGTCCACCAGGGCCATCATCGATTCCCCGGTGTTCACATAGTTGCCCTCGGCCAGGCGCAGGTTGGTGATATGCCCGCTGCGCGGCGCCCGCACTTCACTGCGCGCCAGGTTGATTCTGGCAACCTGCAACTGTGCCTCGGCCTCATGCAGTTCACCGCGGGCGATGGCCGCATTGATCTGGGCGTTTTCCCGCAACTCGGCACTGATCGCCTCCGGCCCCAGGGCGGTACGCCGGGCCGCCTCACGCTCGCGCAGACGTAGCTGCTGGGTGCGGGTCTCGGTTACCGCACTGGCCTGGTCGAAAGCGGCCTGGAAGCGTTCGCGGTCGATGGTCATCAGCAGGTCGCCGGCCTTGACCCGCTGGTTGTCACGCGCCTTCAGCTCGCGCACCCAGCCCGACACATCGGGGGCGATCACCACCACATCGGCGCGCACACGGGCATCACGGGTCCAGGGGGTGAGCATGTAGTACTGCCACAGCTGATAGCCGGCGAACACGGCAAGGGCCACCACACACAAGGTGACCAGGGTACGTACGGCCGCACGCATCGAAACACTCCTTCACAAGGTTCCCAGCAGTCGCACTACCAGGAACAACACACAAACGAACAGCGCCGCGTCGAACAGCGCCTCATGCCAGATCCAGCGCCCCAACGGCGTGGCCTGCACCACCAGACGCAGCAACCCGGTCAGCACCAGCGCCATCAACACATAAACCAGGAAGGGACTGAACAGTACGCCGCCTGCTTCCCACTCACGCAACCCCATGGGCTTCCTCCTGCCAGCGGCACCACTTGCCCCAGCTTTTCTGCAATTGCAGCACCGCCCCTTCGGCCAAGCGCAGCGGATCGCTTGAGGGTAGACGGCGCAAGGCACCAATGAACTGTTCGCTGGCAGCGTCCAGGCGCTGGCCACGCCCTGGCGCCGGCCCTTTGGCCAGCACGGCCTCTACCTGCTGCAGGTATTCACGCTCGGCACGCCCCAACGGGGCCTGGGCGACCGCCAGACACATGCGCAGATGCACCAGTTCGTCGCCGATATCCAACCCGTGCAGGCCGTCGTCCCAGCGTTTGCGCTCGCTCTCGGGCAACTCGCCGGCATGCCGTGCCAGCAGCATCAGGCGGTCGGCCATGCGCCCGCCAAACCAGCTGTCGGCCCCGCGCAGGTCGCGCCGGGTCAGGCGCACCAGGTCGTTCTGGGTCGCCGCGCGCAGGCGCTGGCCCAGCCAGGCCGGGTGGCGAAACACCAACAAACGGAAGGCCATCACCGCAGCAGATACCCCCACCAGCATGGCCAAGGCACTGTTGAGCAGGGTGGCCACGCCGAACTGCATGGCGTTGAGCGGCGACACCAGCACGATGAAGTGCAGGCAATAGGAGGTGGCCGTGGCCCCGGTGCGTGGGTGAGCCATGCCCAGCGCCCCGAGAAACAGCGGCACGCCCATGCCCAGGCAGAGCATGGCGAAGCTGCTCCATTGCGGCAGCAATATCTGCCCGACCAGAAACGCCACAGGTATCGCCAGGAAGATCCCGCGTAAAAAGCTCAGGCCGATCTGCGCACCATTCTCGCGGCTGGCGAACAGGCTGCAGACCACGCAGGTCAGTACCAGCCCGCCCGGTGCCGAAGGCCAGGCGGTGGCCAGCCAGAAACTGCTCATTACCAGAAAGGCCAGCGCACTGCGTGAGCCGAACAACAAGGCCAGCGACCAGTCGCGGTGGGCGGCCAGGCCCTGGGACACATCCTTGGGCGCCCTGCCCGCCTCCACGTCCTCCAGCGCCTGGCTGGCGGCCATGGCGTAATCCAGCAGCAGCGCCATGCGCGCCAGGCAGAAGTGCTCCGCCGGGCTGATATGTTCATCGTGGGCAGCATCCCAGATGCGCTGGCGCAGCAACAACAGGCTGGGCCGGTCGGGCTCGCCGAGCAGTGCCCGCACCTCATTCAGCCAGGGCGCCAGGTGTTCGGCTTCGCGCTCATCCAGTTGCCGCCACTGCCGGCGTACCGAGCGGGAGATGCGCAGCAGCACTATCAGTTTCTGGCTCAGGCCACGAACGGCGCGGGCACGCTGGCGCCCGCGGTTGCCTTCGAACCAGGCGTGTTCGCGTTGGCTGTCGATCGCAACGATACGCCCCAGGCTTTCCAGCAAGCCTTTGCGCGCCTCGTCTTCACCGCCCAACATGGCACTGGCGGCCTGTAGACCGTTCTGCCAGGCCTGGCGGGCCTGCCCGCCCAGTTGCTGCTCTACCCGCATGGGCCAGAGCAAGGCACTGCTGGCGGTGGCACAGAAGATACCCAGGCAGATCTCGGTGCAGCGCGCCACGGCTTGGTCGAACACCTGCAACGGGTGGTCGATGGCCGGCAGGGCAATGATCGCCGCGGTGTAGCCAGCCAGTACGAAGGCATACGCCCAGGCGCTGCGCAGCTGGGTGGACGCGGCGGTGCACAGGGCCAGCCACAGGGCCAAGGTAAGCAGGAACAACCATGGGGTCTGGGCGAACAGGCCGATGAACAGCACCGATGCAAACGTACCGACCAGGGTGCCGGCCAGCCGCGCCAAGCCCTTCTGTACCACCATGCCCGACAGCGGCTGGGCGACGATGAAAGCGGTCATCAGCGCCCAGGAGGGTTGCTCCAGGCCCCAGCGCATCGCCAGCCACAGCGCCAGGCCACCACCGAGCAGGGTCTTGATGGCGAACTTGAGGGCGAGGCTGCTGGGGGCGAAAAGGGCCTGGAGAGTGATGGGCACGCGGCGGACCTTGCGGGGGGTGGTGTTACTGAAAAGATAGACAATGACGGGAAGGATAAAACGGAAACAACTAATTAGCTAGCTAATCATCTTTAGTGAGATCGCGTTCTCCTGTGCTGACCCGTTCGCGGGCACGCCCGCTCCCACAGGGACCGCGCACAGTCTGAAAACTGTGGGAGCGGGCGTGCCCGCGAAGAGGCCGGTACCGGCAAAGCAAAATCCCAGGCAAAAAAATGGGCGACCGAAGTCGCCCTAAATGCCTTGCGTGCTCGTGTACCCGGAAGGTCAGCGCGGCTTGCGCTTGTTCGAGTCCTTCCAGATGAAAATGCCCAGACCGGCAAAGAAGACGACCATCAACCCGACCGTTACCACTCCGGCGATAACCACGTTGTCGAAGAACATGCTGGCCTCCCCATTCGTTTGCCGTTGTCCGATGGGTGCACGTTAACCAAAGTGGGGGTAGGAAAAATTGATCGGTGTCAATGGTGCCCGGGGCCGGGCACGCGAGGCGGGTGCTGGGTTGACCTGCGTCAAGTTTCAGCGTTTCTTCGGCTTGCCCTTGGGCTTCTTTTTCCTGGCGGTGTTCAACGGCAGGGCCTGTTCGAACGCATTGCGCATTTCGTTCAGGCGCTTTTCCTTCAGGTCGTGGACGCGCTTGGCGCGTTCGGCATCGAAATCGATGAGGTTGTCTTGGCTCATGGGTGGGCTCGACGATCAACTGAGACTTGCATGATGAAGCCAGGCGCAGGCGCTGACCAGCCCCGCGTCAGACTTCGATGTCTACCAGCAGCCCCTGGCGCACGTGCTCGCCCATCAACGGTGCCACCGGTACGGTGTTGTCGGCGTTTACCTCGTCACCCGACATCGCACTGTAGCGTTCGTCATCGCTCTGCCGCCGCCGTTGCTGCTGGCGGCGCTGCTCATCGCGCAACAGCAGCGTCTGCTCCTGCGGGTCACGCTGGTGTTTGAGGTCGATGGCACTTTCACCGGATGCAGGCTGTGTCGGCACCACCGGCTTGATGTCGGGGGTCGGTTTGACCGGGTCCAGTTGCGAGGTCACCGGGGCAGCACTTAGCGGAATGATCGGCGGCAGCATGGACGTTCTCCTATGCCCCCTGTATCGGCAGGCGCGGGTTTACCTTGATGGCAGGCGCAACACTTATTCGGCTTCTTCGTCGGGCTCGTCGTCGGTTGGCGGGCTGGCCTCGCTCCAGGGCCGCTTGTATACCTGCTGCCAGACCGCGTCCATGTGCTCGCGCAGCACCTGCGGCGCACCTTTGAGCGAAGCACTGTCCTCGCGCTCACCACCTATCGGCTCTTCACCTGCCGGGCTAATCAGTGACTGGCCGGTGATACTGTAGCTGGCCTGCCCTTCACGCATCTCGATGGCGATGTCGTGCGGGTCGATACCGCCGCCGCAGAAAGCGTGGCTGGCAACCGTCACCTCGGCGACGCCATCCTTGTTCAGGTCGCCGACATCGCTGACATCGTTATAGAAGTCCACATCCAGGTCCAGGCCCGGGCAAGTGGTTTCCTGCTCGATCTGCCAGCGCGCCTTGAACGCGTCGTTTTCGGCGGTGCGCCCGTACAGCGTGGCCTTGAGTACCACCTTATCCACTTCCTGCTCGCTTTCCGGATCACTGGCCTGGCCATCACTGCGGCTCAATACCAGCAGGCCTTCACCGTCACGGTCACGAAAGTGCACGCTCTTGATCGGCGTCTGCACGCCCAATACCTCAAGCTGTTCCATCGGGATGGCGGGCAAGGTCTCGAAGTTTTTCTGCTCGCAGGCACCCAGCAGCAGCAGGCTGCCCATGGCCATCGAGGTGCTTATCCAGCGGTGCTTGGCAGACATGTTGATCCGGAGCCCTCGTCGGCAGCGCGGTGGGGGGCGATGAAGCGGCTAGACTGTTGCACTAGCTATTGCATTTCGGCACCTTTCGATGCGCTCGGCACTTTGGTCTGACCGGCCGATCCGTTAACATAATCGGCTTTTTCATCGCGGGAGTTCAGGCAGTATGGCGCAGCAGTATCAACCGGGGCAACGCTGGATCAGCGACAGCGAAGCCGAGCTCGGCCTGGGTACCATCCTGGCGCAGGATGGCCGCCTGTTGACCGTGCTCTACCCGGCCACTGGCGACACACGCCAGTATTCCCTGCGCAATGCGCCGCTGACCCGCGTGCGCTTCTCGCCAGGTGACCAGATCACCCACTTCGAGGGCTGGAAGCTGACCGTGCGCGAGGTCGAGGACATCGACGGGCTGATGGTGTATCACGGCCTGGACGGGCAGAACCAGCCGCGCACCCTGCCAGAAACCCAGCTGTCGAACTTCATCCAGTTCCGCCTGGCCAGCGACCGCCTGTTCGCCGGGCAGATCGACCCGCTGTCGTGGTTCAGCCTGCGCTACAACACCCTGCAGCACACCAGCAAGCAGATGCAGTCGGCGCTGTGGGGCCTGGGCGGCTGCCGCGCCCAACCTATCGCCCACCAGTTGCACATCGCCCGCGAAGTCGCCGACCGCAGCGCGCCGCGCGTCTTGCTGGCCGACGAAGTGGGCCTGGGTAAAACCATCGAGGCCGGCCTGGTGATCCACCGCCAATTGCTGTCGGGCCGCGCCAGCCGCGTACTGATCCTGGTGCCGGAAAACCTCCAGCACCAGTGGCTGGTGGAAATGCGCCGCCGTTTCAACCTGCAGGTGGCCCTGTTCGACGCCGAACGTTTCATCGAAAGCGACGCCAGCAACCCGTTCGAGGATGCCCAGCTGGCGCTGGTGGCCCTGGAGTGGCTGGTTGACGACGAAAAGGCCCAGGACGCGCTGTTCGCCGCCGGCTGGGACCTGATGGTGGTGGACGAAGCCCATCACCTGGTCTGGCACGAAGACCAGGTCAGCGCCGAATACGGCCTGGTCGAACAGCTGGCCCAGGTAATTCCGGGTGTGCTGCTGCTTACTGCCACCCCCGAACAGCTCGGCCAGGACAGCCACTTCGCCCGCCTGCGCCTGCTCGACCCCAACCGTTTCCACGACCTGGCCGCCTTCCGCGCCGAGAGCGAGCACTATCGCCCGGTGGCCGAAGCCGTACAGGAACTGCTCGACGAAGGCCGCCTGTCGCCCAAGGCGCACGCCACCATCCAGGGCTTCCTGGGTGCCGAAGGCGAAGCCCTGCTGGCGGCGGTCAGCGACGGCGATACCCAGGCCAGCGCGCGCCTGATCCGTGAGCTGCTCGACCGCCACGGCACCGGCCGTGTGCTGTTCCGTAACACCCGCGCAGCAATCCAGGGCTTCCCGGAGCGCCAGCTGCACCCTTACCCACTGACCACGCCCGATCAGTACCGCGAGCTGCCAGCCGGCGAACATGCCGAGCTGTACCCGGAAGTTGCCTTCCAGGCCCAGGGCGAGGTGGCTGACGACGAGCGCTGGTGGCGTTTCGACCCGCGCGTCGACTGGCTGATCGACACCCTGAAGATGCTCAAGCGCACCAAGGTGCTGGTGATCTGCGCCCATGCCGAAACCGCGATGGACCTGGAAGACGCCCTGCGCGTGCGCTCCGGTATCCCGGCCTCGGTGTTCCATGAAGGTATGAGCATTCTCGAGCGCGACCGTGCCGCCGCCTACTTCGCCGACGAAGAGTTCGGCGCGCAGGTGCTGATCTGCTCCGAGATCGGCAGCGAAGGCCGCAATTTCCAGTTTGCCCACCATCTGGTGATGTTCGACCTGCCGGCGCACCCGGACCTGCTCGAACAGCGCATCGGCCGCCTCGATCGTATCGGCCAGAAGCACACCATCCAGCTGCATGTCCCGTACCTGCAGGGCAGCCCGCAAGAGCGCCTGTTCCAGTGGTACCACGAAGGCCTCAATGCTTTCCTCAACACCTGCCCAACCGGCAACGCCCTGCAGCACCAGTTCGGCCCGCGCCTGCTGCCGCTGCTCGACGGCGACGAAAGCAAGGCCTGGGAAGCCCTGGTGGCCGACGCCCGCAGCGAGCGCGAGCGCCTGGAGGCGGAACTGCATACCGGCCGTGACCGCCTGCTGGAGCTCAACTCCGGCGGTGCCGGCGAAGGCCAGGCGTTGGTCGAGGCCATTCTCGAACAGGACGACCAGTTCGCCCTGCCGATCTACATGGAAACCCTGTTCGACGCCTTCGGCATCGACAGCGAAGACCATTCCGAGAACGCCCTGATCCTCAAACCGAGCGAGAAGATGCTCGACGCCAGCTTCCCGCTGGGCGACGACGAAGGCGTGACCATCACCTACGACCGTGGCCAGGCGCTGTCGCGCGAGGACATGCAGTTCCTTACCTGGGAACACCCGATGGTGCAAGGCGGCATGGACCTGGTGCTGTCCGGCTCGATGGGCAACACCGCCGTGGCGCTGATCAAGAACAAGGCGCTCAAACCCGGTACCGTGCTGCTTGAACTGCTGTTCGTCAGCGAAGTGGTGGCACCGCGCAGCCTGCAGCTGGGCCGTTACCTGCCACCGGCGGCTTTGCGTTGCCTGCTCGATGCCAACGGCAACGACCTGGCGTCCCGCGTGGCCTTCGAAACCCTCAACGACCAGCTGGAAAGCGTGCCGCGCGCCAGCGCCAACAAGTTCGTCCAGGCCCAGCGTGACGTGCTGGCCCAGCGCATCGGCAGTGGCGAGGCCAAGGTCATGCCGACCCACGTGGAGCGCGTGGCCGAGGCCCAGCGCCGGCTGACCGCGGAAGCCGACGAAGAGCTGGCCCGCCTGGTCGCGCTGCAAGCGGTCAACCCGAGCGTGCGCGATAGCGAGATCGAAGCGCTGCGCAAGCAGCGCGAAGAAGGCCTGGCGATGCTGGAAAAGGCCGCCCTGCGCCTGGAAGCCATTCGCGTACTGGTGGCTGGCTGAGAGGGCAGGCGCCGCGGCGCCTGCTTCGCGGGCTCGCCCGCTCCCACAGAGACCGCACCAGGCTGAAGCGCTATGCGGTACCAGTGGGAGCGGGCATGCCCGCGAACACCGGCGGAGCCGGTGCCATCCACCTGCTGCATATTCCCCGCTGCGATCAGGCTCATAACCAAATCGTAGAAATCAAAGTGCCATTAGTCAGGAAGGCTTAACCACCTCTTCCTATACTGCCTCTGGACAGTCTGCACAGGGTTATAGCGCAGACAAGTGAAAACTCGAACATGAGGCATTCCATGGAATGGCTGGGGCTGCAACTGTTCGCCGACCTCCCGGCAACCGGGCGCATCGTCATCGATTGCCGGCATGAACCGTTCCTGGTTCTGCTCGCCTACCTCGTCGCCTGTACGGCCTGCTTCGCCACACTGGACATGGCCGAGCGCCAATCCCACAGCGAAGACCCTACTGCCCACCGCCAATGGAACATGCTCGGTGCCTGCTGCCTGGCAGGTGGCATCTGGGCCATGCACTTCATCAGCATGCTGGCTTTCCAGGCGCCGGTGGAAGTGCACTATGACGCTTCCCTGACCATTCTTTCGCTGCTCATTGCCCTGGCCGTCGCCTGGGTGGCCATGCACAGCCTCGACCGCAGACAGATGCACGCACACCATTACCTGCAAAGTGCAATGCTGATCGGCCTGGGCATCATTCTCATGCACTTCGTCGGCATGGCCGCCCTGGAAACCGGCGCCCGCCAGTACTACCAGACCGGCCTGCTGCTGGCATCTGCCACCATTGCGCTGCTCACCAGCCTGACAGCGCTGTGCCTGGCCCGCTACTTCCGTCACGGCAGCGGCACCCTGCACCAGGCCATGAAATACGGCGCCAGCCTGCTGATGGCCGGCGGCATCGTCGCCACCCACTTCACCGCAATGTCGGCCATGACCCTCGTCATCCCGGCCGACACCGCCCTGCGCCTTCCCTCTGGCGACAACAGCGTGCAACTGGGGCTGGGCATCGGCTTCATCACCCTGCTGATCAGTGCTGCCAGCATCAGTGCCGCGCTGGCCGACAAGAAGCTGCAAAGCAAGGAGCACGACCTGCGTCGGGTCAGCGTGCTGCTCAGCCAGCTGGACCAGGCCCGCGCCTCGCTGCAACAGGCCGCGCACTACGACGCCCTGACCAACCTGGTCAACCGTCGCGGTTTCAACCAGGTGTTCGCCGAACGCCTGGCCGAACACCAGGCCACGGAAAACCGCCTGGCGGTGATGTTCCTCGATATCGACCATTTCAAGCGCATCAACGACAGCCTTGGCCACGACGCTGGCGACGAACTGCTCAAAGTGATCGCCAGCCACATCAAGGCTGCCACCCGCACCCACGACCTGGTCGCGCGCTTTGGCGGTGACGAGTTCTGCGTGGTCACCAGCCTCAACAGCCGCGACGAAGCCCGCCATCTGGCCCAGCGCATCATGCAGCGGATGAAAGAGCCCATCGACCTGGGCGGTCGGCGCATGGTCATGACCACCAGCATCGGCATCAGCATTTTCCCCGACGACGGCACCAGCGCCGAAGAGCTGCTCAAGCATGCCGACCTCGCCCTATACCAGTCCAAGGGCAGCGGACGCAACAGCCTGAACTTTTTCAACGACAGCCTGAAGACCCAGGCCTCGATTGCCCTGCAACTGGAAGAAGAACTGCGGGTGGCCCTGCTCGAGGAACATGGGCTGTGCGTGCACTACCAGCCAATTTTCGACCTGCGCAGCAGGCAAGTGGCCAAACTGGAAGCCCTGGTGCGCTGGCAACACCCGCAACATGGCCTGCTCGGGCCCGAGCGTTTTGTCGCCATCGCCGAAGCCAATGGCCTGATCATCGACCTTGACCTGTGGGTACTGCGCCACGCCTGCGCCGACCTGGCCTACCTGCAGCGCCACGGGTACGGCAGCCTCAAGGTCACGGTCAATTGCTCGGCCGTCACCCTCAGCCACGACGATCTGCCCAATGAAGTGGAAAAGGCGCTGTCTCACGCCGGGCTCTCGCCCTGGCAGCTGGAGCTGGAAGTGACCGAGAACGCCCTCATGGGTGATATCCAGCGCACGGTCAACCTGCTCAAGCACGTGCGCGCGCTGGGCGTGGCGCTGTCAATCGATGACTTCGGCACCGGCTACTCGTCACTGGCCTATCTCAAGCGTCTGCCGCTGGACGTGCTGAAGATCGACCGCAGCTTCCTGCAGGATGTACCGGGCAGCCAGAAAGACCGCGAGATCGTCCAGGCGATCATCGTCATGGCGCATACCCTGCATTTGCAAGTAGTCAGCGAGGGGGTGGAAAGCACCGAACAGCTGGCGTTCCTCGAAGCGCACGGCTGCGACTACCTGCAAGGCTACCTGCTGGGCCGCCCGGAGCCGCTGGCCGAACTGCGGCCGCTGCTGGAGCGGCTGCAGTACCCCAGCGCTGCATTCAACCCTTGCTGCGGTACAGTTCAACCAGAGTCGCTGGATCTTTTTGCTGGTACCCCTGGCTTGCGTGCAGGCGCATCAATTGCGCAGCGAGGCCACTGAGCGGCGTCGCCGAGCCTTGCTCGCGGGAGAATTTGACCGCACCATCGAGATCCTTGAGCAGCGTGCGCACGTGCCACTTGATCGGTTCGAAGCGGCTCTCGGCCATTTGCGGCGCGAGGATCTGCAACGGTCTGGAGTCGGCAAAGCCGCCCGCCAGCGCTTCGGCGATCAGCGTCGCATCGACGCCGGACTGTTCCGCCAAGGCCACCACTTCGGCGATCACCAGGGCATTGCAGGCCACGATCATCTGGTTGCAGGCCTTGGTCACCTGGCCGGCGCCCACCGCCCCCATGTGCGTCACACGCTGGCCAAGTACCTGCAGCACCGGGCGGGCGCGCTGCAGGTCGGCCACCTCGCCACCGACCATGATCGCCAGGGTGCCGGCTTCGGCCCCGGGCGTGCCACCGGACACTGGCGCATCCAGCCAGGCCATGCCGCACAGCGCCGCCAGTTCGGCGGCCATTTCACGGGTGGCGGTGGGTTCCAGGCTGGAGAAATCGATCAGCAACTGGCCGCTGCGCCCGCCCTGGGCAATGCCGTGCTCGCCGAACACCACCTCACGCACCACGGCCGTGTCGGCCAGGCACAGCAGCAGCATGTCGCTGTCGCGGCACAGCTCGGCAGGGCTGCTGGCCAGGCGCGCGCCGGCGGCAACCAGTGCCGCGCACTTGTCCGGGCTGCGGTTCCACACGGTCAGCGGGTAGCCCGCGGCCAACAGGCGGCGGCACATGGGCAGGCCCATCAGGCCGATGCCGGCGAATCCAAGCGAAGGTAGTGCAGTGCTCATCAATGACTCCAGACAGATTCGATATCGATCTGGGCCGCTTTGCGGCCTTCGCGGGCACGCCCGCTCCCACAGGGCCGGTGCTGCTCTGGAGAACAACACACAACCTGTGGGAGCGGGCGTGCCCGCGAAGGGCTGCAAAGCAGCCCCCATTACGCATCCCGTAAACTGTTACCGCCACGCCGAATTGTTACTTACCTCTACCCGCCTTGAACGCCTTCGAGCACCAAAACGGAGCTGCTGCGCATTTTTGCGCACCAAAAACGATCATGCCTCTACCGCGCGCTTCATCTGAATCACGATGAACGGCGAAACCACCACCGCCCAGATCTCTGGATCGCGGCTTTGCAGCTCCTGGGCCTGCTCGGCCGTCACTGGCCCGACAGTGCCATCACTACGCCACTTGGCGAAGATCTCGCTGCGATTCTCGGCCATTGCCTCGGCTACTGCGATCAGGTCCAGGCTTGGGTCGACCCAAATCAGGTCACCCTTGGCCCAGAAACGCTCCAGCGCTTTCCACTCGATGATTGCTGTCTCGCCAAGCAATTTGGCATAGAGGGTGCTTGTTTGATCAGTCATGGGTGGTATCCACAAAAATCGGCCAATAAAAAAGGCCGGCATTTTTGCAGAAAAACCCGGTTTCAAATATGTAATTTGGTCGATTGATCCCGAACGTGTGGGCCGGGGTCGCAGATGCAGGCAGTTTGATGGCGCCTTTCTGTATCTTTGTGTCGATCAAGCGACAACCCAGGAAGCAGGCACTTTTCGACCGCTTTTCAAGCGCTCGAACAGCGCTCTACACTGTACCGGTACAGTTCCGGGACATGTTCCGGGGGAAGGTGGGCTTGCGCGTTGGCATGGCCACGCCGCAAATCCCGCCCGGTCTGTAGCCCTGGCCGCCAGGACTATAAGAATTACAACAGAATGAGTGGAGCACTATGATCAAGATTTCCAAGCTGTTCGCCGCAATGGTTCTGGCAGGGGTAGCCAGCCATTCGTTTGCCGCCGATACCATCAAGATCGGGATCGCAGGTCCAAAGACCGGCCCTGTGACCCAGTACGGCGACATGCAGTTCATCGGCGCAAAGCAAGCCATCAAGGATATCAACGCCGCGGGCGGCGTGGATGGCAAGATGCTCGAAGCCAAGGAATACGACGACGCCTGCGACCCTAAACAGGCCGTTGCAGTCGCCAACAAAGTGGTCAACGACGGCGTCAAGTTTGTCATCGGCCACCTGTGCTCCAGCTCCACCCAGCCTGCGTCCGACATCTACGAAGACGAAGGCGTGATCATGATCACCCCGGCCGCTACCTCGCCGGAAATCACCGCCCGTGGCTACAAGCTGATCTTCCGTACCATTGGCCTGGACAGCGCCCAGGGCCCGGCTGCCGGCAACTACATCGCCGACCACGTCAAGCCGAAGGTGGTCGCCGTCCTGCACGACAAGCAGCAGTACGGTGAAGGCATCGCTACCGCGGTCAAGCAGACCCTGGAAGGCAAAGGCACCAAGGTTGCCGTGTTCGAAGGCCTGAACGCTGGTGACAAGGACTTCTCCTCGATCATCCAGAAGCTCAAGCAGAACAACGTCGACTTCGTCTACTACGGCGGCTACCACCCAGAGCTGGGCCTGATCCTGCGCCAGGCTCAGGAAAAGGGCCTGAAAGCCAAGTTCATGGGCCCGGAAGGCGTAGGCAACGACTCCATTTCGCAGATCGCCCAGAATGCCTCCGAAGGCCTGCTGGTGACCCTGCCGAAGTCGTTCGACGCGGACCCTGCGAACAAGAAGATCGTCGACGCCATCAAGGCTGACGGCAAGGACCCAAGCGGCCCGTTCGTGTTCCCGGCCTACTCGGCTGTCGAGCTGATCGCCCAGGGCATCAAGGCCGCCAAGTCCGAAGACGCCGAGAAGGTGGCCGAGGCCATCCACGCCGGTACCTTCAAAACCCCGACCGGCGACCTTTCCTTCGACGCCAAAGGCGACCTGAAAGACTTCAAGTTCGTGGTCTACGAATGGCACTTCGGCAAGCCGAAGACCGAAGTCTCCCCTCAGTAACTGCGTGACTAATAGCTGACCTAGGAGCCCACTGTGCGAGCAGTGGGCTTTGTTTTACGAGGTTCATGGGCCTGATCCCCGCGATCCGGGGGCGGGTTCACCTGAAAATCTTAAAACCGTCACCCGCGGTTTCCTGGCCGTACCCCCGCCAGCGAAATGCAAATCAGGTTTTTAGGAGCGCTGTAATGCCTGAGATCTACCATTTCTTCCAACAACTGGTTAATGGATTGACCATCGGCAGCACCTATGCCTTGATCGCCATCGGCTACACGATGGTGTACGGCATCATTGGCATGATCAACTTCGCCCACGGCGAGGTTTACATGATCGGTTCCTACGTGGCCTTCATCGCCCTGGCGGGCCTGGCCATGATGGGTATCCATTCGCTGCCGATCCTGATGACCGTCGCCTTCGTCGCGACGATCTTCGTCACCAGTGCCTATGGCTACAGCATCGAACGGGTTGCCTACCGCCCCTTGCGCAACAGCAACCGCCTGATCCCGCTGATTTCCGCCATCGGCATGTCGATCTTCCTGCAGAACACCGTCTTGCTGTCGCAAGACTCCAAGGACAAGTCCATCCCCAACCTGATCCCCGGCAGTTTCTCGTTCGGGCCGGGCGGTGCGGAGGAAGTACTGATCAGCTACATGCAGATCCTGGTGTTCGTGGTCACCCTGGTGGCCATGACCTGCCTCACCCTGTTCATCTCCCGTTCTCGCCTGGGCCGTGCCTGCCGCGCCTGTGCCGAGGACATCAAGATGGCCAACCTGCTGGGCATCAACACCAACAACATCATCGCCCTCACCTTCGTCATCGGTGCCGCCCTGGCGGCGGTGGCGGCCGTGCTGCTGAGCATGCAGTACGGGGTGATCAACCCCAACGCCGGTTTCCTGGTGGGCCTGAAGGCCTTCACCGCGGCGGTGCTGGGTGGCATCGGCAGCATTCCGGGCGCCATGCTCGGCGGGCTGGTGCTGGGCGTGGCCGAAGCGTTCGGTGCCGATATCTTCGGCGACCAGTACAAGGACGTGGTGGCATTCGGCTTGTTGGTTCTTGTCCTGCTATTCCGGCCGACCGGCATCCTGGGCCGCCCGGAGGTTGAAAAAGTATGAACAGAAATCTCAAACAGGCGTTCTTCAGCGCCTTGCTGGTATGGGCCGTGGCCTTCCCGGTGCTGGGCCTGAAACTGAGCATCGACGGCATCAGCCTGGCGGTGCACAGCCAAGGGTCGTTCACCATCAGTATCATCGCCGTGTGTTCGGTGCTGATGTTCCTGCGCGTGCTGTTCGACAAGCAGTGGAACTCGGTGATGGGCCGCCGTTCGGACCGCAAGCTGATCCCGCCGGCTGTCAGCAACTACCTGACCCTGCCGAAAACCCAGCGCTACGTGATCATGGGCCTGATCGTCGCTGCACTGGTGTGGCCGTTCTTCGGCTCGCGCGGTGCGGTAGACATTGCCACGCTGATCCTGATCTACGTGTTGCTGGGCCTGGGCCTGAACATCGTGGTCGGTCTGGCAGGCCTGCTCGACCTGGGTTACGTCGGCTTCTACGCCGTCGGTGCCTACAGCTACGCCATGCTCTCGCACTACCTGGGCTGGAGCTTCTGGGTATGCCTGCCGATCGCCGGCCTGATGGCCGCTACCTTCGGCTTCCTGCTCGGCTTCCCGGTGCTGCGCCTGCGGGGTGACTACCTGGCGATCGTGACCCTCGGCTTCGGCGAGATCATCCGCCTGTTCCTGCGTAACCTCACCGACTGGACGGGCGGCCCCAACGGCATCAGCAACATCCCCAAGCCGGAGCTGTTCGGCCTGACCTTCGAGCGCCGTGCCGCCGAGGGCATGCAGACCTTCCATGAGTTCTTCGGGCTGGAATACAACTCGATCAACAAGGTCATCTTCCTCTACCTGGTGGCCCTGCTGCTGGCCCTGCTGGCGCTGTTCGTGATCAACCGCCTGCTGCGCATGCCGATCGGCCGCGCCTGGGAAGCCCTGCGCGAAGACGAGATCGCCTGCCGTGCACTGGGCCTGAACCCGACCGTGATCAAGCTGTCGGCATTCACCCTGGGCGCCTGCTTCGCCGGTTTCGCCGGCAGCTTCTTCGCTGCGCGCCAGGGCCTGGTGACGCCGGAGTCGTTCACCTTCATCGAGTCGGCGATCATCCTCGCCATCGTCGTGCTCGGCGGCATGGGCTCACAACTGGGCGTGATACTCGCGGCCATCGTGATGATCCTGCTGCCCGAGCTGATGCGTGAGTTCAGCGAATACCGGATGCTGATGTTCGGTGCGCTGATGGTGTTGATGATGATCTGGCGTCCGCAAGGCCTGCTGCCTATGCAACGTCCACACATGGAGCTGCGTCGATGAGCCGCGAAATTTTGCAAGTCAGCGGCCTGAGCATGCGCTTCGGCGGCTTGTTGGCGGTCAACGGCGTGGGCCTGACCGTCAAGGAAAAACAGGTGGTGGCACTGATTGGCCCGAACGGTGCCGGCAAGACCACCGTGTTCAACTGCCTGACCGGTTTCTACAAGCCCAGCGGCGGCACCATCCTGCTCGATGGCCAGCCGATCCAGGGCCTGGCCGGGCACCAGATCGCCCGCAAAGGCGTGGTGCGGACCTTCCAGAACGTGCGCCTGTTCAAGGAAATGACCGCGCTGGAAAACCTGCTGATTGCCCAGCACCGCCACCTGAACACCAACTTCTTCGCCGGCCTGTTCAAGACCCCGAACTTCCGCCGCAGCGAGAAGGAGGCCATGGAGCGCGCGCAGTACTGGCTGGAGAAGGTCAACCTGACCGAGTTCGCCAACCGTACCGCCGGCACTCTCGCCTACGGCCAGCAGCGCCGCCTGGAAATCGCCCGCTGCATGATGACCCAGCCACGCATCATCATGCTCGACGAACCGGCAGCGGGCCTGAACCCGAAGGAGACCGAAGACCTCAAGGCGCTGATCGCCTACCTGCGTGAGTCGCACAACGTCACCGTGCTGCTGATCGAGCACGACATGAAGTTGGTGATGAGCATTTCCGACCATATCGTGGTGATCAACCAGGGCACCCCCCTGGCCCACGGCACGCCGGAAGAGATCCGCGACAACCCTGAAGTGATCAAAGCCTACCTGGGGGAAGCGTAAATGCTGAAGTTCGAGAACGTTTCCACCTTCTACGGCAAGATCCAGGCGCTGCACAGCGTCAACGTGGAGATCAACCAGGGCGAAATCGTTACCCTGATCGGCGCCAACGGTGCCGGCAAATCGACCTTGCTGATGACCCTGTGCGGCTCGCCGCAGGCGCACAGCGGCAGCATCAAGTACCTGGGTGAAGAACTGGTCGGCCAGCCTTCCTCGCACATCATGCGCAAAAGCATTGCGGTGGTACCGGAAGGCCGCCGTGTGTTCTCCCGCCTGACCGTCGAGGAAAACCTGGCGATGGGTGGCTTCTTCACCGACAAGGGCGATTACCAGGAGCAGCTGGACAAGGTGCTGCAGCTGTTCCCGCGCCTGAAGGAGCGTTATATCCAGCGTGGCGGCACCATGTCCGGTGGCGAGCAGCAGATGCTCGCCATTGGCCGGGCGCTGATGAGCAAGCCCAAGCTGTTGCTGCTCGACGAGCCCTCGCTGGGCCTGGCGCCGATCATCATCCAGCAGATCTTCGACATCATCGAACAGCTGCGCCGTGATGGCGTGACGGTGTTCCTGGTGGAGCAGAACGCCAACCAGGCGCTGAAGATCGCTGACCGGGCGTATGTGCTGGAGAACGGCCGGGTGGTGATGCAAGGGACCGGTGAAGCACTGTTGACCGACCCGAAGGTGCGCGACGCGTACCTGGGGGGTTGATCGGGAAAAGGGCCATCTACTGGCCCTTTTTTCTACCTGTCAGAAATGTATTGCCTGTGCTGGCCCTATCGCCGGCAAGCCAGCTCCCACAGGCCCCCACAACTTTCAGGAACGGTGGGGTACCTGTGGGAGCTGGCTTGCCGGCGATAGGGCCAGTACAGGCAACCATTAACTTGAGATCCGCCGCCAGCCTGCGTAACGTGGCCAGCTTTCACGGCAAAGATCCCCGGAGCCCGCCCCATGCGCCTCACCCCCACCCTGCTGCTCACCGCCCTGCTGCCCCTGTTCGCCGGCTGCCAGCTCATGGCTGACGCCCCCAGCGATCCGAACATCGGCACCACGCGCATGCAGGGCGAGCTGCGTGCCGCCGGTGGCCAGCTGCTGTTCAGGCCATGCAGCGAGAACCGCACTTTCGTGATCAACGACATCGGCGCCACCGGCATCCTGCAGGAAGCCGCCAACCTCGCCAAGGACGCCAACGACAAGCTTTTCGCCGACGTCCGTGGCCGCCTCACCGGCAGCAAGCAGGCCAACAACGACGGCCAGCTGGAAGTACGTCGCCTGTACCGCCTGGAACCCTCGACCCGCGCCTGCGAAGACCCCAACTTCAGGCAGCTGACCCTGCGCGCCAATGGCCACGAGCCGGAGTGGGACATCAAGGCCAGCGGCAAAGGCATGGTACTCAACCGCGTCGGCCAGGACCCCCTGCCCCTGCCCTTCCTGGAAGAAGAAGTGCCCGGCGGCGGCCTGACCCTGACCAGCGAAGCCAACGGCCAGCACGTGGAGCTGTGGGTCGCACCTCAGCGCTGCGTAGACACCGCCACCGGTGCCATCCACCACCTGCGCGCCGAATTGCGCATCGACGGCAAGACCCTGCAGGGCTGCGGTTACTACGGCGGTGCGCGCGACAACTGATCGCCGGGCGCTTTTATCCTGCCAGTCGAGGCGGCGAACAGCTTATACTTGGCGGTTTGTGTAAAGCCGCCGGCCGCCCATGGCCGGGATACTGGACCCTGCCATGCTACGAATCACCGAACTGAAGCTGCCCCTGGACCATCCCGACGAAGCCCTGCGTGAAGCTATCGTCCAGCGCCTGGGCATCCGCGAAGAGCAACTGCTCAGCTTCAACCTGTTCAAGCGCAGCTACGATGCGCGCAAGAAGAACAGCGAACTGCTGTTCATCTATACCATCGACTTGGAAGCCAGCAACGAAGCCGAACTGCTCAGCAAGTTCGCCGACGATCGCAACATCGGCCCGGCGCCAGACGTAACCTACAAGTTCGTCGGCCAGGCCCCGGCCGACCTGCAGGAGCGCCCGATCGTGGTCGGCTTCGGCCCGTGCGGCATTTTCGCTGGCCTGTTGCTGGCGCAGATGGGCTTCAAGCCGATCATTCTCGAACGTGGCAAGGAAGTACGTCAGCGCACCAAGGACACCTGGGGCCTGTGGCGCAAGAGCGTGCTCAACCCCGAGTCCAACGTGCAGTTCGGCGAAGGCGGCGCCGGCACCTTCTCCGACGGCAAGCTGTACAGCCAGATCAAGGACCCGCAGCATCACGGCCGCAAAGTGCTGGAAGAGTTCGTCAAGGCCGGAGCGCCGGACGAGATCCTGTACATCAACAAGCCGCACATCGGTACCTTCCGCCTCACCGGCATGGTCGAGCAGATGCGTCAGGACATGATCGCCCTGGGTGCCGAAGTGCGCTTCCAGCAGAAGGTCACCGACCTGCTGATCGAAGATGGCCAGCTGACCGGCGTGGTGCTGGAAAGCGGCGAACAGCTGCATTCGCGCCATGTGGTACTGGCCCTGGGCCACAGTGCCCGCGACACCTTCCGCATGCTGCACGCCAAGGGCGTGTACATGGAAGCCAAGCCGTTTTCGGTGGGCTTCCGTATCGAACACCCGCAAACACTGATCGACAAGGCGCGCCTGGGCAAGTACGCCGGCCACCCGAAACTCGGTGCCGCCGACTACAAGCTGGTGTACCACGCCAAAAACGGCCGATCGGTGTACAGCTTCTGCATGTGCCCGGGCGGCACCGTGGTAGCCGCCACCAGCGAACCGGGCCGGGTGGTTACCAACGGCATGAGCCAGTACTCGCGTAACGAGCGCAACGCCAACTCCGGCATCGTCGTCGGCATCGACCCCGAGCGCGATTACCCGGGCGGCCCGCTGGCCGGCATCGAGTTGCAGGAACGCCTGGAAGCCCACGCCTACGTGATGGGTGGCAGCAACTACCAGGCTCCGGCGCAACTGGTGGGTGACTTCGTTGCCGGCCGGCCATCGACTGCGCTGGGCAGTGTCGAGCCGTCCTACAAGCCGGGCGTGACCCTGGGCGACCTGGCGCCGAGCCTGCCGGACTTCGCCATCGAGGCTATCCGCGAAGCGCTGCCGGCGTTCGACCGGCAGATCAAAGGCTACAACCTGCATGATGCGGTGCTGACCGGGATCGAGACGCGCACCTCGTCGCCGCTGCGCATTACCCGCGGTGAGGACTTCCAGAGCCTGAACCTGAAGGGGCTGTTCCCGGCGGGTGAAGGGGCCGGCTATGCGGGCGGGATCCTGTCGGCCGGTGTCGACGGGATTCGCATTGCCGAGGCAGTGGCGCGGGATATGCTCGGCCTCTGATACTTTATTGCCTGCCAGGGCCCTTTCGCGGGCTCGCCCGCTCCCACAGGTGCCGCGCCAGATCTGAATGTGGCGCGGTACCTGTGGGAGCGGGCAAGCCCGCGAAGGGGCCCTGACAGGAATCAGAATTATCCAACCCAGACATCAGACTCTCCCTCCCCCTTCCTTCCCCATTTCCATCTAGGCTTCCCTCAGCCCAGCCAGCAACACCATATAACAAAAACGAATATGGTTTTTATTTGAAAGCATATCGTCACAGGCTAGGGTGTACCCCCCGTTCCATCGTTAACTGCTCATGGAGAGCCCATAGCCCGTGCGTAGCCTGTTAACCCGTTTCATCCAGCTCGAAGCCGCCAGCGGCCTGCTACTGATTGCTGCGGCCATCCTGGCCCTGGTCATCAACAATTCACCGCTGTCCTACCTGTACAGCGGCCTGCTCGACGTGCCCGTCGCCGTCCAGGTCGGCGCTCTGCACATTGCCAAGCCGTTGCTGCTGTGGATCAACGACGGGCTGATGGCCCTGTTCCTTCCTGCTCATCGGCCTTGAGGTCAAGCGCGAGGTTGTCGACGGCCACCTGTCCAAGCCCTCGCAGGTCATCCTGCCTGCCACCGCTGCCGTGGGCGGCATGGTAATACCTGCACTGATCTACTGGTTCATCAACCGTGACAACCCCGCGGCCGTGGCCGGCTGGGCGATCCCCACCGCCACCGATATCGCTTTTGCCCTCGGTGTGCTGGCCCTGCTGGGCAAGCGCGTGCCGGTGTCACTGAAACTGTTCCTGATGACCCTGGCGATCATTGACGACCTGGGTGCGATCATCGTCATTGCGCTCTTCTACTCGGGCACCCTGTCGAGCATGTCACTGCTGCTTGCCGCCATTTGCCTGATAGTGCTGGTGGCCATGAACCGGCTCGGCGTGGTCAAACTTGGCCCATACATGGTCGTTGGCCTGATCCTGTGGGTTTGCGTGCTCAAGAGCGGCGTGCATGCCACCCTGGCTGGTGTGGCCCTGGCCCTGTGTATCCCGCTGCGCACGCGCCATCCCGAACGCTCACCGTCGCTCGCCCTGGAACACGCCCTGCATCCCTGGGTCGCCTACGCCATCCTGCCGCTGTTCGCGTTCGCCAATGCCGGTGTATCGCTGGCAGGCATGACCGTGGAAAGCTTCACCCACCCGGTGCCGCTGGGTATCGCCGCCGGGCTGTTGCTGGGCAAGACCGTGGGTGTGTTCGGCCTGACCTGGGTCGCGGTCAAGCTGCGCCTGGCCGCACTGCCTGTTGGCTCCAGTTGGGGGCAATTGCTGGGTGTGGCGATACTCTGCGGTATCGGCTTCACCATGAGCCTGTTCGTTGGCTCGCTCGCGTTTGTGCCTGGCAGCAGTGAATACGCGGGGATGGACCGCATGGGAATCCTCACCGGTTCGTTCTTCGCCGCCGTTATCGGCTATGCGATAACCGCCATGGCCAGCCGCAAGCCCAGTATCGGCTGACTTGGCCACTGCATGAAAAAACCCCGACTGGCGAGCACCATGTCGGGGTTTTTTCTTGTTGCGCTACGGTCAGTGCGTGACGCGGCTGGTACCGTCGACGGTCATGATACGCACACGGTCGCCAACGCGGAAGATCTCGTTCTGCTGCACAGCCTGCACATAGGCACGCATGCTGCCATCGTCCTCACGCACGGTGATTTCGACACCCTGGGTACGCGTCAGGCCTTCTTCGGCGGCAGACCCGGCCAAGCCACCGGCAACGGCACCGATCACGGCGGCGACGATGCTGCCACGACCACCGCCCACGGCGCTGCCGGCCACGCCACCGACGATGGCACCAGCACCACCGCCGATCGGGGTCTTGGTACCCTCGATCTTGACCGGACGCAGGGATTCGATGGTGCCCATACGCACGGTTTGCACACGGCGGGCCTCATCACGGGAGTAGCTGTCACCGGTCAGGCTCGAGGCACAGCCACCCAGCAACAGCGACATGGTGGTAAAGGTTGCCACCAGCAAAGCGGATTTACGCATGGGTAAGGTCTCCATAAGTCAGGTGCTCATTAGACGCTGCAGGTTGACGGCTGTCACGGTACAAACGTAATAAAATTGTTTTCATTCAGCCGAGGTACAGCCGGCGAGGCTGTATCGAGGCCTTTCAAGTGAGACCAAGGATAGCCATGGATTACTTCATCGTCGTGGTCACAACGGTTGCGGGGCTGTATTTCCACTGGTGGCTGTATGTGCGCACGCGCCACTGGATGGACCGTGACCTGGCGTTGTCACTGGCTGGTTCGGACCCCGGAAAACGCGCGTACATGCTGCAAAGGCTGGAGCAAGCACGGCTGGAGAAGGTGGGGCGCAAGCAGTTGGCGGGGTGGTTGGAGCGGGAGGCTGCGGGATATCCGGGGTAGCGTTGTGTCATGAAAGGGCCGCAAAGCGGCCCCTACAATCTCAGGGCGCCAGCCGCTCCCGCAGCCATTGCCCATCCACCAGTCGGTAGTTCAGTCGGTCATGCAGGCGGCTGGCCCGTCCCTGCCAGAACTCGATGCGTTCAGGCAGCAACCGATACCCACCCCAATGCTCAGGGCAATGCGGCTGGGTGTCGGAGAAGCGCGCCTCGGTGGCCTTGACCAGCCCCTCCAGCTCCTCACGGCCAGCAATTACCCGGCTCTGTGGCGAAGCCCAGGCCCCTAGACGACTGCCCAGCGGGCGCACCTGGTAGTAGGCGTCCGACTCTTCGGCCGTGACCTTTTCCACCCGCCCTTCGATGCGTACCTGGCGCTCCAGCGCTGGCCAGAAGAAGGTCATGGCGGCGAAGGGGTTAACCAGCAGTTGCTGGCCCTTGGCACTGTCATAGTTGGTGAAGAAGGTGAATCCACGCTCATCGAGCCCTTTCAGTAGCAAAACGCGGCAGTGAGGGCGGCCTTCACCATCGACAGTGGCCAACGTCATGGCGTTCGCTTCCACCGGTACCTGCTCGGTTTTCACCGCATCGGCGAACCACTGGTGGAACAGGGCGAACGGCTCCCCCGGGGCCTGGGCTTCAGCCAGACCATCACGGGTGTAGTCGCGGCGCATATCGGCCAGGGATTGGGTCATTGCTGCGTTCCTTGACGATCAGTTGGTCTTCGCAGGGCTATTGGCAGCTACTTTCTTGTCAGCGGTAGCTTTCTTGGCGACGGGCTTGACCGGCGCGGCTTTTTTCTTGGCCGTGGTCTTGGCTGGCGCCTTGGCCTTGGCTTTGGTAGCAGGCTTCTTCGCCGCTGCCTTGGTGGCCGGCTTGCTGTCGGCAGCCTTGACGGCAGGCGCCTTGACGTCCTGTACCGCCACCATCGGGGCCCGCGCAGGGGCGGCTTGCTGGTACTTGGCCAGCAGGGCGACCATGGTGTTCTGCGGGGTCAACAGCATTTCCACACGGCGGTTCAGGGCACGGCCCTCGGCGCTGTCGTTGGCAGCGCGCGGCATTTCCGAACCCATGCCCTTGAGGTTCAGGCGGTCACGCTGCAGGCCGCTGAGGCGGAAGATCGCCGACACCGAAGCGGCGCGCTCCAGGCTGAGCTTCTGGTTGGCCGCAGCGACACCGCTGCTGTCGGCATGGCCAAGCACCAGTACTGCGGTCTTGGCATCGCCCTCGACAGTCTTGGCCACCCGGGTGATCGGGCCCAAGGTCATCGGCAGCAGCATGTTCGGACGATCAGGGTTGTACGAGCTGTCCACCGGGATGGTTACAGCCAGCACGTTATCACGGCGCTCCAGCTCCAGCTTGCTGCCCTTGATAGCCTCACGCAGCTTGGGCTCGTACTCGTCCAGCCAGGCCTGGGTAGCCTTCTGGTCGATCTTCGGTACAACCGGCCCTTTGGCCTGCTTCTCTTCACCGCCGAACGGCCACCACCAACGGCTGGCATTCTCGGACTTGGCGTCGGCCTTGGCCACGTTTTCAGTGACGGCTTGCTTCACTTCCTGCTCGGCAACCTTGTCCGAACCGAAGGGCCACCAGCTCGAGGCGCTGTCCTTCGAGCCGTCCTGGGGGTGACTGGCGCAGCCGGTAACGGCGGTCAGGCACAGGGCGAGTGCTAAGGTTTTGTGTGAAGACATCAGCGATACACCATGAAATAGAAAGAAATTTTGGCTACGCCCTTAAGGCGTTGGCAATGAGGATAGTCAAAGGGCTGGGGCAACACCCGCATTACCCGATCAAAGGCAGCTGGCAAGGACACGTACCAGTTTCTGGGCGCGCGGGTCCATGAGCACATACGGGCCAAGGGTATTGACCACGAAACCGAAGGCGACATCGAATTCCGGGTCAGCGAAACCGACCGAACCACCAGCGCCTGGGTGGCCGAAAGCGCGGGCCCCGAGGCCAAAGGTGGCGTTGGCCACGTCGGGCTGGTCAAGCATGCAGCCCAGGCCAAAACGGGTCTGGGTGAGCAGGGTGCGATCCTGGCCGAGGCTGTGCTCACGGGTCAGTTCGTCGAGCAGCTCGGATTCGAGCAGGCTACCGTCCAGTAACCCGGCATAGAAGCCAGCCAGGCTGCGCGCATTGCCATGCCCATTGGCCGCTGGCTGCTGCATGCGCCGCCATTCCGGCTTGTTGGTGCTGGTCAGGATCGCCGGCGGGTTGGTGAAGGCACGGGTGGACAGGGCCTCGGGCTCGCGCAGGGTCACCTGCAGCAGGCGCTGGGCCGCAGCGTCGCCGGCGTTGCCCTTGCCACGGGCGATATGCGCCACGCGATGGAACTCGTCGTCCGCCAGGCCAATATGAAAATCCAGCCCCAACGGCTTCGCGGTACGGGCAACGATCGAGTCGCCGGGGCCCCGGCCATCGGCACGGCGGATCAGCTCGCCGATAAGCCAGCCGTAGGTGATGGCGGCATAGCCGTGCTCGGTCCCCGGTGTCCACCAGGGCGTTTCGGCAGCCAGCGCATCGACCATGGCCTGCCAGTCATACAGCGCCTCGGCCGGCAGCAGTTCACGGATGGCTGGCAAACCGGCACGGTGGCTGAGCAACTGGCGCAGAGTGATCGCCTGTTTGCCGGCCTGGGCAAACTCGGGCCAGTAATTGGCCACCGGGGCATCCAGAGCCAGCTTGCCCTCGCCAACCAGTTGCAGGGCAGTGACAGCGGTGAAGGTCTTGGTGCAGGAGAACAGGTTGGCGATGGTGTCGCTGTGCCAGGCCTGCTGGCCGTCCTTGTCGGCGCTGCCGGCCCACAGGTCGACCACGGTTTCGCCACCGACCTGGATGCACAGCGCGGCGCCACGCTCCTGGGGATCATCGAACAGCGCGGTGAAGGCTTCGCGCACTGCTTCGAACTTCAGCTCATAGTGACCCTGGATCTGCACCCGCTGTTCTCCGTACGACCATTTCCGAAAATGGTGTGCATTGTTTCAGTAGTTTGGCGTTTTGCAAACCGGCTTGGGCTGGGTGGTCGCGACGAATGGTAGCCAAGCTGGACTTACTGTCTTGCTCAAAATCCCAAACCATGTGCCGCTCCCACAAGATATGTGCACTAGTCAGGGAATCGGCTTTTCCAGTTGGGCACGCAGCTGGCTCATTGCCTGCAAGTTGCTCTTGCGCACGGCATCGACAAACCCCGGGTATGGCATATCGGTGATCGCTACCAGCCCAAGGTGGCCGTTCTCACCATCGAGCAGGCGCCCGCTGGCCGGCTGGTCAAGGTACTGGAACCAGTGCGCGCCAACGATCATCGGCTGCGCCAGCGCCGCCTTGAGGAAGTTGCCGTAGGCCGGGCCACGGTCTTCTTCCCGTGCCACTTCCAGCGGCCCCGGCCAGAACGGCCCGCGATCGCGGGAGCCAAACTGGAATTCGGACACCAGCACCGGCTTGTCCAGCTCGGCCAGGCGGGCGAAGTCGTAGCCGTCCTGCGGCTTGAGGGTATAGAAGTTGAAGCTGAGCACATCACAGAATTCGGCGCAGGCCTTGACCGCCTCCGGCGTGCTCACGGCATAGCGGCCGCCCAGCAACAAGTGATTGGGCGCATGCCACTTCAACGAGTCGGCAATGGTCCTGAAATAGGTTTCGGCGAATACCTGCTGGAAGTGCTGGTAGTCACGCTCGATTTCCGGGTGCTCCGGGTCGGGCAACGGTGCCTCGAAGCCCGGGTCCTCCATCAGTTCCCAGGCGGTCAGCTCGATACCCCAGGCCCTGGACAGCCCTTCCTGGTTACGGTACTTGTCGCGCAACTGCTTGAGGAAGGCGCGCTTGGCCGGCACATCGGTGGTCAGGCGCAAGGTCCCATAGGCCAGACCGTAACGCGCCTTGGGGTCGCTACCAGGGGCGGCCCAGGCCAGTTCGTTGTCGGCGAAATAGCCGATCAGCCAGGGGTCGTCACGGTGATCGCGGGCAGCAATGGCCACGGCGCGCTCGGTAGCCATGGCGAAACGCGGGTCGAACGGGTCGGGCATGCGGCCCCACCAGTCCATGCCGGTGCTGATGCTGGCGTAATCGCCCACGATCGATAGCGGCAAGGTGTACGGCATGCGCCTGGCCTGGCCCAGGGCCGGCTCGCTCCAGTTGCCCAGCGTATTGAAACCCCAGGCCTGCAGGCGGTCGAGCGCATGCGCCTGCCAACGGGCGGCATCCAGCACCAACGGCGCGCAGTTGGCCGGTTGCCCCTCAACTGCCGGTGGGCAGGGTTTGCCATAGGTACGCTGCAGGTTGGCGGCATAAAAGTCGAACCAGCGCCCCTGTTTGAAATTGCGCCCTTGCGACGACGCGTTGCCGTCGTCGTTATTGCCGTCGCCATAAAATGCCGCCAGTGCATCGCCCTCGCCCGGCAAGGCTTTGAACATCCCTTCCCGCCCGGCAACGTAGGTTCGCCCGCCGTCCGCGGCCACGGCATTCACCCCCAGGGAATAGAACGGGTGCCCCTCGGGCGTTACCAGATACCAGCGGCCATCACGTTTTTCCGTGCGGAAGAAACCTTTGGCCGCGAACGCCGGCCCGGCCAGCAGGCCACCGTACGTGTCCAGTTGCTGCTTGCCACGCTCCGCCAGCCAGCCTTTGAGCTGTTGCTGCTCCCGTACATCGGCCGCCTTGAGCTGCTCGTCACTGGCAACCTTCTCGGGCCAATGGCCGCGGGTGGACTGGCCATAGGCATCGATCAGCGCGTGGTAGGCCGCCTTGTAGGCCTGGTCGTCATCCTGGATGCCCACCCGCTCGATCAGCAGGTTCTGCGCCACCTTGGGGTTGGGAATGCTCAGGCTGAGGGAGGCCACCTGCCTGAGGTCGACTGCGCCGGTACTGCTGGTCAGCAGCAGGCGCTGGCCAGCATGGTTCCAGGGCATCGGCGGGCCAGCGCGCATGCCCTGGCTCAGCGGCGAGCTGGCCATCAGCGGTACCATCACGGTCTGTGCAGGGCCGGCCGGCAAGTCAATGCGGCTGGTCAACATGCGGCCATCACTGCCCTGCACCACGACATCCACGGTCAGCGCCCAATCCATCGCGCTCTGCAGGCGCAGGGTCAGGAATTGCCCGCCGGACCAGTCCCACACGCCGTTTTGCGGGGTCAGCCGCAGGGTCGGCCGCTGGGCCGGGTTGAACACCACGCGCCGCAACACTTCGCCTTCGGCCGTCTGCTCCGCGTTGTACTGCGGCATGCCGGCATCCTCGGTCGCCACATTGACCACCGAGGCCGGGCGCACGAAACTGAACAGCGTCTGCTGCCCAGCCAGCAAGGGCGAACTGAACAACAGGGCGAAAACGGCGGGCAGGGTGCGGCGGACCATAAGGCTGGGGCTCTCCTTCAGGGCCCTCATGGCCCACGACTGAGTAATGGACAACGCGCCGGAGCAAGTGCTCCGGCGGTCAGGAAATCTCCCGCCGGAATGGCGGCAGCGCATTGAGAATAGCCTTGCCGTAGCGCTGGGTGACCAGGCGCCGGTCAAGCAAGGTGATGACACCGCGATCCTGTTCGGTTCGCAACAGGCGGCCGCATGCCTGGATCAGCCGCAGCGAGGCGTCGGGCACGGCAATTTCCATGAACGGGTTGCCGCCGCGAGCCTCGATCCACTCGCCGCCAACGCGGCTTCGACCGGGTCGTCGGGCACGGCAAAGGGAATCTTGGCTATCACCACATGCTCGCAGTAGGCACCCGGCAGGTCGACACCCTCGGCAAAGCTGGCCAGGCCGAACAGCACGCTGTGCTGGCCATCGTCGACCCGCGCCTTGTGCTTGTTCAGGGTTTCCTGCTTGGACAGGTTGCCCTGGATCAGCACCAACTTGCGCCAGTCACGGTCCAGGCCATCGAACACGTCCTGCATCTGCTTGCGCGAGGAGAACAGCACCAGCGCGCCGCGAGCATCTTCGACGATGTTCGGCAGTTCGCGAATGATCGCAGCGGTATGCGCCGCCGCATCGCGCGGGTCTGCCTTGAGGTCGGGGACCCGCAGCAGGCCGGCATCGCCATGCACAAACGGGCTGGGCACCACGCAGGTGACCGCGTCACGCGGCAACCCCGAGCGCATGCGGAAGCGGTCGAACTTGCCCAGCGCAGTCAGCGTCGCCGAGGTCACCAACGCGCCATGGGCCACGCTCCACAGGCTGCGGCGAAGCATCTCGGCGGCCAGGATGGGGCTGGCATTGACTTCGATGTCGAACAGCGCACCGCTCTCAGCCAGGGTAAGCCAGCGGGCCATGGGAGGGCTGTCTTCCGGGTCTTCGGCGGTAAAGGCCGTCCACAGTTCCCAGTTGCCCTGGGCACGGGTTACAAGACTGCCGAACAGCGGGTACCACTCCTCGGCCTGGTGGCTGGCGATGCCGATGTTGACCTCGCCATCCATGCCTTCCTTGAGCAGGTCGGCCAGACGGGTGAACAGGTCGTTAAGGCGGGCAAAGCCCTTTTTCAGCTCGATGCCCACCTCGCGAATCTGCTCCGGCACCACGCCGCCTTCGAAGCGGTAGCGGGGGCGCTCACGGCCTTCGTTGTCCTCGCTGGGGCGGAAATCGGCAACCTGCTCGCACAAGGTGAACATGAACTGCTGCTGGGTGCGCACTTCCCGCGCAAGCTCTGGCACCTGCTCGATGTACTTGCCCAGGTCACCGGGCAACGGGTGCTGGGCCAGCAGCTTGGTCAGGTTCTTGGCGGTCTGCTCCAGCCAGTCGGCGGTGGAGCGCAGGCGCGTATAATGGGCGAAATGACCAATGGCCTTGTCTGGCAGGTGGTGGCCTTCGTCGAACACGTACATGGTATCGCGCGGGTCGGGCAATACCGCGCCGCCGCCAAGGGCCAGGTCGGCCAGCACCATGTCGTGGTTGGTGACGATCACGTCGACCTTGCCCATGCCCTCGCGGGCCTTGTAGAACACGCACTGCTGGAAGTTCGGGCAGTGACGGCCTGTGCACTGGCTGTGGTCGGTGGTCAGGCGCGCCCAGTCCTGGTCTTCCAGGGCTTCGGGCCAGCTGTCGCGGTCACCGTCCCAGCGGTTGCCGGCAAGCTTCTCGATCATGCTGTTGAACAGCTTCTGGCTGCGCTCGTCGACTTCGATGCGGAAACCTTCTTCCTCGAACAGCTGGGCGGTAGCCGATTGGGCGTGCCCCTCCTGCAGCAGGATGTCGAGCTTGGACAGGCACAGGTAGCGGCCGCGGCCTTTGGCCAGGGCGAAGCTGAAGTTCAGCCCGCTGCTGCGCATCAGGTCCGGCAGGTCCTTGAAGACGATCTGCTCCTGCAGCGCCACGGTGGCGGTGGCGATCACCAGGCGCTTGCCGGCAGCCTTGGCGGCCGGAATGGCAGCCAGGCTGTAGGCTACCGTCTTGCCAGTACCGGTGCCCGCCTCCACTGCCACCACGGCAGGCTCGCCGGCACGGCGGCCTTCTTCGTCACAGGCAATGTCGCCGAGCACCTTGGCCACTTCGGCGATCATCAGGCGCTGGCCATAGCGTGGCTTGAGGCTCTTGGCTTCGAGAAAACGCGTATAGGCGCCCTGGATGGTGGCTTTGAGTTCGTTGCTGATCATGGTCTGCAGGCGCCCGGAGGGCTGGATATATTTTCAGTGTTTCGCATGGGGCGGCTATCATACCCCGCTATTGCCCTTTATGCCGCATGGAGATCCGGATGCTTGCCTTTGCCCTGCCCTACACACTGCATGTCCTGGCCGCCCTGGTGTGGGTCGGCGGCATGTTCTTCGCCTGGCTGGTGCTACGCCCGGCAACGGTTGCAGCCCTTGAAGGGCCTGCCCGGCTGCGCCTGTGGGTGGAAGTTTTCCGACGTTTCTTCGGCTGGGTCTGGCTGGCGGTGGCGATTTTGGCGATAAGTGGTATCGGCATGTTGCACATGCGCTTCAGCGGCTTCGAGACTGCACCGAAGTATGTGCACGTGATGATCGGTGGGGGCATCGCCATGTTTGCCCTGTTCATGCGTATCCAGGCGTTGCTGCTGCCGGAACTGAAGGCGGCGGTGCAGGCCGAGGACTGGCCGGCGGGTGCGGCAGTGCTGGGGCGGGTTCGGCGGATGGTCGGGATCAACCTGCTGCTGGGCCTGGCCGTGGTAGCCGTGGCCAGTTCGCGCCTGGTGATCTGACAGGCTCTGCGCAGTCCCTGTAGGAGCGGCCTTGTGTCGCGATGGGCTGCGAAGCAGCCCCATCAAATTGTGCAAGGCCGCTGAAATCCTGGGGCTGCTTCGCAGCCCATCGCGACACAAGGCCGCTCCTACAGGAGGACGCGGCAAGGCTTCACAGGCGCTGCAGGATCAGTTCGCCCGCTGCCCCCGCCAACCCGGGCTGGCCCGGCTGCCCCGGGCGGCCGTTAGCCCCGGCATCGGTGCGGTACACCAGGCAACCCTTGCTCGCCCCGCCTTTACCTGCCTTGCCTGCAGCCCCGGCCTTGCCCGGTGCGCCACCGTCCAGACGCACCACGATGCGCTCCTGCGGGAAGCCCTGCGGCACGCTCAGGCGGATACGCCCACCCGGCGCACCATCGTGCCCGTTGCCGCCGTCATCGCCATTGGCACCGCGGCTGGCCTGGCCCCAAGTGCAACCACCGGCCTGGCCGTTGGCGCCATCGAGCCCCACATAACCCGGTGCACCGGCACCACCACGGGCATCGATCGCCAGCCGCTCGGCATCCACTTCAGCCAGTTTCAAGTCCAGGCTGCGGCCCGACCGGGCTCCGCGCTGGTAACTGCCCGCGGCCCCCGGCGCACTGAATTCGCTGCCCTGCGCCAGCCGTGCGCTGCGCGCCTCGATCAGTAACGGGCTATCGGACGGTGCAATGGCGATACGCGCATCGCGCCCCAGCTCCAGCTGGTCGACCTTCAGTTCGGCGAGCGTGGCAGGCAGCAGCAGGGTTGCGGCATCGGCGACACGCAGGTGCGCAAGGTGCACGCTGGCCGACTTGTCGGGCAGGCGCAGCATGGAGTTGGCAGCGACCTCCAGGCTTTCGGCCTGGGCCAGGGGCGCGGCCAACATGGCCAGCAACATCAGATTACGCATTTCGCGGCGCCTCCTGCGCTCGAGGAATGGACATGACATGGAAGATACCCGTCAACAGGATCTGCAAGCGATCGAACCAGCGGTGGCTGCGCCCGCGCAGGCTGCCATTGAAGAACAGCACTTCAAGCAGGTGCAGCCCCAGCAAGGCGATGCCGGCGGCGTTGATCAGCAGGTTGAAGGGCAAGGGTTGTGGCATCAACTGATTGAACAACACCACACCCCAGAAAGCGACTGTCAGGACCTTGCCCAAGCCCAGGATGAACTTCATTTCCCGCCCCTATCAGGTTGTTGTTATGTCGAGACGGCCCGTTCGAGCGGGTCGCGCGGCAACATTAACTGCAATGCCAAGGCAGGCGCCAGCACCGCTCAGTTGAGGCGCAGCTCCACCCGTCGGTTACGGGCGCGGCCCTCCTCGCTTTCGTTATCGGTGAGCGGCTCACTCTCGCCACGTCCCTGGCTGGTGACCTTGCCCGGCGCCAGCCCGTGGGCGATCAGGTACCTCGCCACGCTACCGGCGCGGCGTTCGGAAAGTGCCTGGTTATAGCTGTCGGAACCCACATTGTCGGTGTGCCCGATCACACTGACCTTGGCCACCGTCGCCGAATCGAGTTTCGCCACCAGGCCTTGCAGGCGCTGTTGGGCCGCCGGGGTCAGCTCGGCGGAATCGAAGGCGAACATCACCGCGCCGTTGTCATCCAGGATGATCACCTCTGGCGAGGGTTCAGGTTCAGTGGCTGGCGGCGATGCGGGGTACACCTTCAACGGGCAACCCATGTGGTCGACCGCAGCGTTGGCGGGAGTATCGGGACAACGGTCGCGGCGGTCGAAAATGCCGTCGCCATCTTCGTCACCATCCTGGACGTAACAGATCAGGCCCCCGGCAATGGCACCCAGGGCACCGCCGCCAGCCGCCCAGCTTGAACTTTCGATGGCGCCCAGGCCACCCCCGACCAGGCCACCGAGCAGGCTGCAGATAGGCCAGGTCCTTTGGTTGAGAGGGGCGCGGCCATCGCTATGGGTGGCGCAGCCCGCGAGCAGGCTGGTAGCCACCAACAGCGGCAACGCCGCCTTCGACGTCACACTCATGCTGAATGCTCCTGTGTCATTGGCCACCAATGGCTGACTGCTGTGCAGGCACGCCCGTGCCACTGCTCAAGGCACGGGCGCACGCCGCTCTACCGCTGGATCTTGATCTCGGTACGGCGGTTCATGGCACGCCCGTCGGCCGTGGCGTTGTCCGCTACCGGTTGGGTTTCACCGGCCCCGACCACCGACACGAAGCTGCTACGCGGCACACCGCTCTCGACCAGGTAATCGGTTACCGAGTGGGCACGGCGCTCGGACAGTTTCTGGTTGTAGCTGTCGGAGCCAACACTGTCGGTATGGCCGGTGACGCTCAGGCGAGCGGATGGCGCTTCCTGTTTCAAACGCGTGGCAATGGTATTGAGGCGCTCCTTGTCGCTGGCGGTCAGGCGCGCAGAGTCGAACTCGAAGTGCACATCGCGGATGACGATGACTTCTTCCTTCTGCACCACCACTTCCTCGACTACCGCAGCCGGCTCCGGCGGGCAGCCGTTGGCATCGACCTGCACACCACGCGGGGTGCCAGGGCACTTGTCACGGCTGTCCGGCACGCCGTCGCCATCCTCGTCGCCATCGCCATGAGACCAGCAATAGCCCGCCGCCAGGCCACCGCCCAGCAACGCGCCCCAGCCAGCCCAGCTGGAACTCTCGATGGCGCCCAAGGCAGCGCCGCTTACACCCCCGACGGCGGCACATTTCGGCCAGTCGGTCTTTTGCAAACCTGCACAACCAGTCAACACACTGGTGAGCAGGACCAGGGGTATCGCTGTGCGTACTATGCTCATTTCATTGCTTCTCCTAGGGGGAATCGGCATAAGGCCGATCTCTGGGAGTAAAGACGCAGCATTTGATCCCTGCCACCAGTAAGCCACGACACGGTTACCTGCCTCTTTGCCCGCACGCTGCGGCCCGCTAGTCTTGGACGACTTCAACGAGGATTGCCAATGACCGACGGTTTTTCCCCGCGCACCCCGCAGCAGGCCCTGGCGGCCCTGCTGGAGCGCTTTACCCCGCAACGTCTGCTGCTGGTAGGCACGCGCTTCCCGGCGCTGGATGCTTTTGCCCAGGCGCACCCACAGGTAACCATCGCTACTGCCGCCCCGGGCCCGCTACCGGCCGAACTGGCAGCCCAGCGCTTTGACCTGGCAGTACTGGTGGACTGCCTGGAGCACCTGCCCAAACGCACCGGCCTGGAATTGCTCGGTGGCATTCGCAACCTCAATGCCAGCCGGGTTGCGGTGCTGGCCGACCTGGCTGCCTGTGGCTGGCAAGACACCGATTTCTTTGCCCTGGCGCTGTCGGCGAGCGAGAAATTTTGCCGGGACCAGCAGGTATTGAGCCTGTTCACCTATGATCTACATGACTACAAACAGGTACCGGACTGGCTCAACGCCAAGTTCTGGGCCAACCCCGAAAACTTTGGCAAGTACTGGTGGTGATGATGAGTGTCTCGGTCTGCCCTTGCGGCAGTGGCAACCTGCTCGACGCCTGCTGTGGGCATTACCATGCCGGCACCCCGGCACCGGACGCCCAGGCCCTGATGCGCTCGCGCTACAGTGCCTACGTGCTAGGCCTGGTCGACTACCTGGTGGCCACCACCCTGCCGGCGCAGCAAGCCAGCCTGGACCGCGCCGCCATGGCCGCCTGGAGCGCCCAGAGCACCTGGCTGGGCCTGGAGGTGGAAAGCGCAGAGGTGCTGGGCGGCCAGCCGGAGCATGGTTTTGTCACCTTCACCGCACGCTGGCACGACCAGGAAGGTGACCATCAGCACCGCGAGCGCTCGGCATTTGTCCAGCATGCCGGGCGCTGGTACTTCATCGATCCCACGGTCGGGCTCAAGGCCGGGCGCAACGACCCCTGCCCCTGCGCCAGCGGCCAGAAGTTCAAGAAATGCTGCGCCAGTTACGTCGGTAACTGAACATGATCGCCCGCACCCGCCCACTGCTGTTCGCCATCCTGATGACATGGCTGGCACTGCTGGCGGGCTGCGCCAGCTGGGGCGGTGACGAGTGGCGCGAACCAGAGGTGCACCTGGTCAAGGTGGAGTCGGTCAAAGCCAGGTTGCTGGAACAGGAGTTCGAACTGCACCTGCGGGTCGACAACCCCAACGACAGCCGCCTGTTCATCCGCAATCTGTCGTATGCCATACGCCTCAATGACCTGTTGCTGGTGCAGGATGAAACCAGCCTGTGGCGCAGTGTCGGCGGGCATTCCCGGCGGACCTTCAAGATAACCGCACGGACCAACCTGTGGCAGCACCTGAAGCCACTGGCCAAGCTGCTGAAAAGCGCGCAACCGCTGCACTACAGCCTGCAGGGCGAGCTGGCGACAGGGTTGCTCATCCATCGGGACCTGCACTTGTCGCGCAGTGGTGAGATAATCCCCGGCGATTACAACCCGGAGTAACCCTGCAATGTCCCAACAACCCCACGTTCATGGCCCTGACTGCAACCACGACCATGACCATGACCACCACCACGATCATGGCCATGTACACGGCCCGCACTGCAACCACGGCCACCAAGAGCCGGTACGCAACGCCCTGAAAGACGTCGGCCGTAACGACCCGTGCCCGTGCGGTAGCCAGAAAAAGTTCAAGAAGTGCCACGGCGCCTGAACTGAACAGCACGTGCGCGCCCCTGCCGTGGGCCGCGCAGCGGCTAGCCGGGGCCTAGCTGGCCCTGGCAGGTCCTGCCAACTTGCGCTGCAGCACCCCGGCGGTGGCCAGGAGCAGCACGATGCACAGGGCCATGCAAATGGCATTGGTGCCGTCCCAGCCGACCGCACCCAGCAACAACGACGGGCTGAATGCGCCAACGGTCGCAAACACCGCAATGGCCAGGTCGTTTTTGCCCTGCATCTGCATCGCTGCCGGGCTGTTCTGCAGCGTTTGCGCCAACAGCGCCCCTCCGCCCACGTAGGTCAGGTTCCAGCCCAGACCGAGGGCGATCAGCGACAAGGTCATCATCGCGTAGCTGTGCGACCACATGTTCATGGCCGTACAACCAATCAACAGGCCCAGGCCGAGGCAGATGGTGGCCCTGATCCCCAGCTTGTGGATGATGGCGCCGGTGAAGAACGACGGGGCAAACATGGCAATTACATGCCACTGAATCGCCAGACGAACGTCGGAAAAGTCCTCATGCATGTGTTTCATATGCATCGACGCCTGGATCATCAGCAAATTCATGATCCCGTAGCCCAGCGCGGCCACTGCCATGGCCAAGGCGACCACCGGGCTCAGCAGCTCGGTGGCTGCACCCGCCGGTTTCGCTGCACGGTCGTTTCTGGTGATAGCGCTGTCGCCGGGCAGACAGGCTGCTATCAGCAAGGACATCACCGCCAGGCCGACAAAAGCGGCGTAACACAGCGAAAACAGGGGATACCCGCCAACGTCGCGCAGCCACTCGGTGAGCGCCGGCCCGACCACGGCAGCGATCACCCCGCCTGCAACGACCAGGGAAAGCGCTTTGGGCTTCAGGTTCTGGGCCAGATTGTCGGTGGCCGCGAAGCGGTTGAAGTTGGCAAACGCAATATATATGCCCAATGCCGAATGGCTGATGACCAGGGTCGGGAAGTGCTGGTATTGCACCGCCAGGTAACCACTGACGCCAGACACCGCTAAAGGGATCGAGCCCAACATGAAGGCGCGCTTGCGGCCAATGCGGCTCATCAGCCTGGAAACCGGATAGGTGGCCAGCATCAGGCAGAGAAACTGGAAACCATAGGGCACGGTAGACCACGTGGCGGCAGGCGCCAGCGCCGACCCGACAATGGCCGCCATGGTCACGGACATGACAGCAGTCGTCAGGTTGATCGATTGCGCGGTGAAATACAGGTACGTGCGCCGCGGAAGTGTGCTCGACATAGCGTGTGCTCAGGGTAAGTGGATGGGGCAATTTTCGGCATGGGAAAGCGTCGACAGGTGCATGGTGGCATCTGTCGAACCCGCAGATGTGAACAGTCGACGCACTTTCCGGTTAACTGTTAGGCTGTTTTTTCTAACAGCTGCTGGACCTGCCATGCGCCCGCACAGCCTTCATGACCAGTTGAAACAACGCCTCGAAGCCGGCGAATGGCTGCCCGGCCAGCGCATGCCGTCCATACGCAAGCTCACGGCGGCAGTCGGCTGCAGTTACCACGATGTCGTCTCCAGCTACGCCCGGCTGGTCAGCGAAGGGGTGTTGACCGCACTGCCTGGCCGCGGTTACTTCGTCGCCAGCCACCCACGGCAAACCGGTGCGGTAGACGCGCCTGCAGGCATGTCCGGCGACCCACTGTTCAAACTGCTGCAAGGGGGCAGGCACTACACCAAACTGGGCAGCGGCTGGCTGCCACCCGCCTGGCGTGACACCGAGCTGCTGGCCAGGGCGATTCGGCGCACGGCACGGCTGGAGCAGAGTTCGCTGGCGGAATATGGTGACATCCAGGGCTACCTGCCAATGCGCAAACAGTTGTGCGTACACCTGAAACGTCTGACCCGTGTCGATGCCCAGCCAGCCCAGTTGCTGACTACGCTGGGCGCCACGCAAGCACTGGATCTGGTGGCGCGGCTGTTGATCAAGCCAGGCGATCACGTGTTCGTCGACGAGCCCGGCAATGGCAACCTGATCAAGCTGATACAACTGGCCGGTGGCCACGTGGTCGGGGTGCGGCGAACCCAGGACGGACCGAGTGTGGAAGACATGAAGGACCACCTGGCCAGGCACAAGGTCAAGGCGTTCTTCTGCAACAGTACCTTCCACAACCCGACTGGCGGCAACATCAGCCCGCACAATGCCTTCAGCGTCCTGCGCCTGGCGGTGGAGCACGACTTCTTCGTGGTCGAGGACGATGTCTACGGCGACTTCAGCCCGGGTGTTCGTCAGACCTTTGCCGAACTGGACAACCTTGAGCGGGTCATCTATATCGGCAGCTTCTCGAAATGCCTGTCCGCCTCATTGCGCGTGGGCTACATCGCCTGCTCGGCACAGCTTATAGAGCCGCTGACACGCCTGAAATTGCTGACCTGCGTCGCAGTGCCGGCGTTTTGCGAACGCTTCGTCAACACCATCTTGTCCGACGGCACCTATGCCCGCCACATGCAAGACCTGCAGCAGCGCCTGATCCGCCAGCAGGCGCAGACCCAACAGTTGTTGCGGGCGCGTGGCTGGCAGTTCGATATAACACCGCAAGGCGGCATGTTCCTGTGGGTCTATCACCCCGAACTGGCCGACCTGCAGCCCTTCATGCATCGCCTGGAACAACACAAGGTGCTATTGATGCCAGGCTCGGCCTTCGCTGTCAGCCGTGACTACCAACGCCATGCGCGCATCAATTGCACGCACTTTTCCGATGCCGTGGCCGAGCATTTCAAGGTTTGAGTGCCTGTCTGGAATTTTGAGGCGGCGCTCGATCGCACAGGCGCCACACAACCCACGGCAAGCACGAAAAATAAACCGCCCAGGGACCTTGCACGGCGCCTGCGCGCTCACTACCTTAGCGCCTTTCCATACCCGCCACGCCTTGCAGGAGCCCTTGTCATGGCCGCCCCCGCCTTTCCTCCATTCCGCCTGCGGTTCGCAACCGCTGCCACGCTGCTCGGCATGCTCGGGCTGGCCGGCTGCCAGACGGGCGGCTATCAGGACAGCGTGCCACCGACCAGCGGCGTGCAGCCGCTCAAGGGCCTCGCGCAGAACGTTTCGGTTCGGCGCAACGCGATGGGCGCACCACTGATCGAAAGCAGCAGCTTCCATGACGCCCTGTTCAGCCTGGGCTATGTGCACGCCGGCGACCGCATCGAGCAGATGGTCGCCATGCGCCTGCTGGCCCAGGGCCGCCTGGCAGAACTGGCCGGCAGCGACGCGCTGGACATCGACCGCCTGATGCGCGCGGCCAACCTCAAGCAGAGCGCCGCCCAGCAATACGCCGACGCCTCGCCACGGCTCAAGCGCTTCTTCGAAGTGTATGCACGCGGGGTCAACGCCTACCTCTTCCGCTACCGCGACAAGCTGCCAGCCAGCCTGGCCGGCAGTGGCTACCGTCCCGAATACTGGAAGCCCGAAGACTCGGCGCTGATCTTCAGCCTGTATGCCTTCAGCCAGTCGGTGAACCTGCAGGAAGAACTGACTGCCCTGACCCTGGCGCAGAAAGCCGGCAGCGACAAGCTGGCCTGGCTGCTGCCCGGAGCCCCGGACGAGCCGCTGGCCGAAGCCGAAGTGGACAAGCTCAAGGGCTTGAACCTGGCCAGCCAGTTGCCGGGGCTACCGGCGCTGGCAGCTGCCAGCCAGAAGCTGGCCGACCTCGACCTGCTGGGCAGCCCGGGCTCGGCCAACCTGGCCCTGGCGCCGCAGCGCAGCCGCAGCGGCAAGAGCCTGCTGGCCAGCGACAGCCGGGCCGCCTGGGCCCTGAGCCCGGTGCAGATCCACACCGGCAAGTACCAGGTCGCCGGCCTGTCGTTGCCCGGCCTGCCGATCGTACTGGCCGGCTATAACGGCAAGCTGGCCTGGAGCAGCAGCGCGGTCATGGCCGACAACCAGGACCTGTACCTGGAGCAACTGCGCCAGCAGGGCAGCCAGCTGAGCTACTTGGCCGACGGCAAATGGCTGCCCGCCCGTGCCCGTAGCGAAACCTTCTTCGTCCGCGGCCAGCGCCCGCTGCGCGAGGTGATGTACGACACCCGCCATGGCACCCTGCTGGCCCAGCCAGGCAATGCCAGCCTGGGCCTGGCGCTGAACCTGCCGCAGTTCAAGGGCGACCGCAGCCTGGATGCGCTGTTCGACCTGACCCGTGCCAAGAGCGTGGAGCGTGCCTTCGACAGCACCCGTGAAGTGACCGCTGCCGCCCTCAACTTCGTCTTCGCCGAGCCCGAACACATCGGCTGGCAAGTCAGTGGCCGCTACCCCAACCGCCGCGAAGGCCAGGGCCTGCTGCCCTCGCCGGGCTGGGACGGGCGCTACGACTGGGACGGCTATGCCGACCCGATGCTGCACCCTTACGACCAGGACCCGCCCGCCGGCTGGATCGGCCACGCCAACCAGCGCAGCCTGCCGCGCGGTTATGGCATGCAGCTGTCCAGCACCTGGTACTACCCCGAGCGCGCCGAACGCCTGGCCCAGCTGGCCGGCAATGGCCGCCACGACAGCCGCAGCCTGATGGCCCTGCAGAACGACCAGACCACCCTGCTGGCCGACAAGCTCAAGCAGATGTTCGACGCCCCGGGCATGGCCCAGCCGCTCAAGCAGGCGATCGATGCCCTGCCCGCCACACAGCGCGACAAGGCCCGCGACGCACTGGCCCGGCTCAAGGCCTTCGATGGCCGCCTGAGCCCGGTGTCGAGCGATGCCGCGCTGTACGAACTGTTCCTCCAGGAAGTGGCCCGGCAAACCTTCCTCGATGACCTGGGCCCGGAATCCGGCGCGGCCTGGCAGGCTTTCGTCAGCAATGCACGGTTGTCGTTCTCGGCGCAGGCCGACCACCTGCTGGGCCGCGACGACAGCCCGTTCTGGGATGACCGCAGCACCCCGCAGAAAGAAGACAAGCCGGCCATTCTGGCCCGCAGCCTGGCTGGGGCGGTGGATGCTGGCACCGCGCAACTGGGTGCCGACCGCCGCGCCTGGCAGTGGGGCAAGCTGCACCAGTACCGCTGGCCGGCACCGGCCTACCATGGCCTGGGCGATGCCCTCAGCCGCTCGCCGCTGGCTGCCGGTGGTGACTTCACCACCCTGGCCCTGACGCCATACGCCTGGGGCAGCGACTTCGACACCCGCCTGCCGGCCTCGGCACGGATGATCGTCGACTTCAGCCAGGCCGAACCGTTGCAGGTGCTGACCAGCAGCGGCCAGTCCGGCAACCCGGCCAGCACGCATTACAGCGACGGGCTGGATGCCTGGTTCAAAGGGCGCTTCATGAGCCTGCCACTGCAGCAGCAGAACTTCGGGCGGGCGTATGGCAACCAGCGTCTGACGTTGGTGCCTGGGCGATAGGAGATGTATCGGGGAGGCTGAGAGGTGCTTGATCGGACCTTGTTCAGCGCCTGTGAGATCGAGCGCCGCCCGCGCGGCGCTCGATCTCACAGGCGCTGCCAGTTGCCAGCCCGGCACCTGCCAGCTCCAACCCGTCCGAACTTCTCTCCTCCGCCACGGCTCCTAACTGGTAACCCAATCAGTGCACAAAGCCCATGGACCTCGTCATCGCCCGCCCCGAAGGCCTGTACTGCCCGCCCGGTGATTTCTACATCGACCCTTGGCGGCCAGTGGAGCGTGCCGTCATCACCCATGGTCACGGCGACCATGCCCGCATCGGCAACCGCCATTACCTCACCGCCGCCCCAGGAGCCGGCATCCTGCGCAGCCGCCTGGGCCAGGACATCGCCCTGCAAACCCTGCCGTATGGCGAACGCCTGCTGCACCATGGCGTAACCCTGAGCCTGCACCCGGCCGGGCATGTACTGGGCTCGGCGCAAGTGCGCCTGGAGTACCAGGGCGAGGTCTGGGTCGCCTCCGGCGATTACAAAGTGGAGCCCGACGGCACCTGCACGCCGTTCGAACCGGTGCGCTGCCACACCTTCATCAGCGAATCGACCTTCGGCCTGCCCATCTACCGTTGGCCCAGCCAGGGCGAGATCTTTACCGACATCAATGCCTGGTGGCGCGCCAATTGCGAACAGGACAAAGCCAGCGTGCTGTTCTGCTATGCCTTCGGCAAGGCCCAGCGAATCCTCCACGGGGTGGACGCCAACATTGGTCCTGTGCTCGTGCATGGCGCTGTCGAACCACTCAACCGGGTGTACCGGGACGCTGGCATCTACCTTCCGCAAACCCGCTATGTCGGCGATATCCCACGCAACGACCCGCTGCTGCGCCAGGCGCTGGTGCTGGCACCGCCTTCGGCGGGTGGCAGCAGCTGGATGCGCCGTTTCGGCGACTACAGCGATGCCTTTGCCAGTGGCTGGATGCTGTTGCGCGGCACCCGCCGCCGGCGTGGGGTGGACCGCGGTTTCGTGCTTTCGGACCATGCCGATTGGCCGGGGTTGCTCTGGGCAATCGGCCAGACTGGCGCAGAGCGCGTGATGGTCACCCATGGCTCGGTCAATGTGCTGGTGCGCTACCTCATCGAACAAGGCCTCGATGCCCGCGCCTTCGTGACCGAGTACGGCGACGAAGATGATGTTGTAGCAGCGGAGCCAGACGCATGAAAGCATTCGCCGAGCTGTACCTGAGGCTGGATGCGACCACTTCCAGCACTGCAAAGCTCAAGGCGCTGCGCGACTACTTCAGCACCGCCCCGGCTGTGGATGCTGCCTGGGCGGTGTACTTCCTGGCCGGTGGCCGCCCTCGCCAACTGGTGCCTACCCGTGTGCTGCGGGAGCTGGCCGGTAGCCTGGCGGGGCTGCCTGACTGGCTGTTCGAGGAATGCTACCAGGCCGTTGGCGACCTGGCCGAAACCATTTCCCTGCTGGTACCGGAAAGCCACAACCCTGGCGACGAAGGCCTCGCCCGCTGGGTTGAAGCCCATCTACTGCCATTGCGGAGCCTGCCGGCCGAAGAGATCCAGCAACGCCTGCCGCCCCTTTGGGCACAGCTGGACCGCCCCAGCCTGATGCTCTGCCTCAAACTCATCACTGGCAGCTTTCGCGTGGGCGTATCGAAGCTGCTGGTCACTCGCGCCCTCGCGCAACTGGCCGGGCTGGATGCCAAACGCGTGGCCCAGCGCCTGGTTGGCTACACCGACATCAGCCACCGCCCGACGGCAGGCAGCTATCAGCGGCTGATAGCCCCGGAAACAGACGATGAACATAGCCAGCGTGGCGGCCAGCCCTACCCGTTTTTTCTGGCCCACCCCCTGCAGGTGCCAACCGAGCAGCTAGATGCACTGCTCGGGCCGCCGAGCGAATGGCAAATCGAGTGGAAATGGGACGGCATTCGCGCCCAGGTGGTCAAGCGCGAAGGCCAGCTGTGGGTCTGGTCGCGCGGTGAGGAACTGGTCACCGAGCGCTTTCCCGAACTGCACAGCCTGGCGCAGCTACTCCCCGACGGGGTCGTGCTCGATGGCGAGATCCTGGTGTGGAAACCGGGCAGTTCGGCGGATGAACTGGCGGTACAGCCCTTTGCCCTGTTGCAGCAACGCCTGGGTCGCAAAACCCTGGGCAAGAAGCTGCTGAGCGATGCGCCAGTGGTCCTGCAAGCCTACGACCTGCTGGAATGGCAAGGCGAGGACTGGCGCAGCCGGCCGCAGCACGCGCGCCGTCGGCAGCTGGAACGTGTGCTTGAAGAACACCCATTGGCCCCGGTGCTGCTCTCGCCCCTGCTCGCAGGCCCGGACTGGTCCGACCTTGCCCGCCAGCGCGAACAGTCACGCGCCCTGGGGGTGGAAGGCTTGATGCTGAAGCAGCGCGAGGCCTTGTATGGCGTAGGCCGGACCAAAGACATGGGCACCTGGTGGAAGTGGAAGATCGACCCGTTCAGCGTCGATGCCGTACTGATCTATGCCCAGCGCGGCCACGGCCGCCGGGCCAGCCTGTACAGTGACTACACCTTTGCCGTGTGGGACGCGCCAGCCGGTACCCCGGGGCGGGCCCTGGTCCCCTTTGCCAAGGCCTATTCAGGGCTCAGTGACGAAGAGATGCGCAAGGTCGACGCCATCATCCGCAAGACCACGGTTGAAACCTTCGGGCCGGTACGCAGCGTGACGCCGACGCTGGTGTTCGAGCTTGGCTTCGAGGGCATCGCCCTGTCCCGGAGGCACAAGAGCGGGATTGCCGTGCGCTTTCCGCGGATGCTGCGCTGGCGGCTGGACAAGCCGGTGGAAGAAGCGGATGACCTGGCGACATTGCAGGCGCTGCTGGCCTGAAACCATTTCGATACCGCGTTGGCTTTTTCGCGGGCTCGCCCGCTCCCACAGGTTCGTCACAGGCCCCAAGGATTGTAAGGTTTCTTGTGGGAGCGGGCGCGCCCGCGAAGAAGCCGGCGGGGTAATCGGAGCACAATGAAAGAGGCGCAAGCCCGAAAACTGTGCTTCCATCTTTGTGCCGACTGTGTCGCAGACCGTTTTCGCCACGCACCCAGGACCATCATGCACCACTCGACCCATGACCTGCTCTCCCCTGTTCCGGGCATCACCCGCCAGCTGCACAGCTTCCACTTCGGACCCCGCGGTGGCGGCAAAGTCTATATCCAGGCTTCGCTACATGCCGACGAACTGCCTGGGATGCTGGTGGCTTGGCACCTCAAGCGCCGCCTGGGTGAACTGGAACAGCAAGGCCGCCTGCAGCGCGAGGTCATCCTGGTGCCGGTGGCCAACCCCGTCGGCCTGGAACAGGTGCTGCTGGACGCGCCGCTGGGGCGTTTCGAACTGCAAAGCGGCGAGAACTTCAACCGCAACTTCGTTGATCTTTCCGACAGTATCGGCGACCAGATCGAAGAACACCTGACCGAAGACCCGGCACACAACCTCGCGCTGATCCGCGAATACCTGCGTCGGGGGCTGGATGCCCACCCTGCGCGCACACCGCTGCAGGCCCAACGCCTGATCCTGCAGCGCCTGGCCTGCGATGCCGACATGGTGCTGGACCTGCACTGCGACTTCGAGGCGGTCGAGCACCTTTACACCACACCAGACGCCTGGCCGCAGATCGAACCGCTGGCCCGCTACCTGGGTGCCCAGGCCAGCCTGCTGGCCACCGATTCGGGCGGGCAGTCGTTCGATGAATGTTTCAGCCTGGTCTGGTGGCAGTTGCAGCAACGCTTCGGCAAACGGTTCCCGATTCCGCTGGGCTGCTGCTCGGTCACCGTCGAGCTGCGTGGCCAGGCAGATGTCAGCCACGACCTGGCCAGCAAGGACTGCCAGGCGATTCTCGACTTCCTGACCCATGCGGGGGTCATCGAAGGGGCCGCGACCACCTTGCCCGCCTTGCGCTGCCCGGCCACGCCGCTGGCCGCTGTCGAACCGGTGATAACACCACTGGGCGGGCTGCTGGTGTACCACGCCCGACCAGGCCAGCACCTGGAGGCGGGCCAGTTGATCGCCGAAGTCATCGATCCGCTCAGCGACCGGGTGACGGCCATTCACAACAGCCAGCCAGGCCTGCTGTATGCACGCAACGTACGGCGCATGGCTACCGCAGGCATGGTCATCGCCCACGTTGCAGGCGAGCAGGTGTGCCGCAGCGGCTACCTGCTGGCCAACTGATCCGGTAAAACCATTGCAACTGGCGGGTTGTCTGTAGAAACACAGCCACCGAAGGACCCTATGCCCCATGCCCGCCGCCACCGACCTCGCCAAGGCCTGGTTCGCCAAGCGTGGCTGGAAGCCTTTCGCTTTCCAGCGCCGTGTCTGGGCCGCCGTGAAACGCGGCGAATCCGGCTTGCTGCATGCCAGTACCGGTGCCGGCAAGACCTACGCGGTGTGGCTCGCCGCGCTGCAGGCTTTCAAGGCCCAAGCCCAGGGTCGGCAGGCTGCACCTTTGCAGGTGGTGTGGGTCACCCCCATGCGTGCCTTGGCCGCCGACACTGCCCGCGCGCTGCAGATGCCGCTGGACGACCTGGGCCTGCCGTGGAGCGTGGGCGTTCGCAGCGGCGACACCGGCAGTGCCGAACGCGCCCGGCAAGCACGACGCCTGCCCAGCGTACTGGTCACTACCCCTGAAAGCCTGACGCTGCTGTTGACCCGTGCACAAGCCCGCGAAGACTTCGCCACGCTGCGCCTGGTAGTGGTGGACGAATGGCACGAACTGCTGGGCAACAAGCGCGGGGTACAACTGCAACTTGCCCTGGCCCGCCTGCGCCACTGGCACCCGGGCCTGCCGACCTGGGGCCTGTCCGCCACCCTCGGCAATCTTCAACATGCGCTGGACGTATTGCTGCCGCAAGGCGGCTTGCTGGTACAAGGCCGACAGGACAAGCCGCTGCTGGTCGATACCTTGCTGCCAACCGCCATCGAGCGCTTCCCCTGGGCCGGGCACATGGGCTTGAAGATGCTCGACCAGGTCAGCCGGGAGATTGATGCCAGCACCAGTTGCCTGGTATTCACCAACACTCGGGCGCAGGCTGAACTGTGGTATCAGGCCCTGCTCGAAGCACGCCCCGACTGGGCCGGGCTGATCGCCTTGCACCATGCCTCACTGGCCCGCGATACTCGCGACTGGGTCGAGCGCAGCCTCAAGCAAGGCAGCCTCAAGGCAGTAGTCTGCACCTCCAGCCTCGACCTGGGGGTGGACTTCCTGCCCGTGGAGCGCGTACTGCAAATCGGCTCCGCCAAGGGCATTGCCCGCCTCGTGCAACGGGCCGGGCGCTCCGGTCACGCGCCGGGACGGCGTTCCCGGGTGACCCTGGTGCCCACACACAGCCTGGAACTGGTGGAAGCCGCAGCCGCCAGGCAGGCCTTGGCAGCCGGGCGCATCGAGGCCCGTCATTCGCCGCGCTTGTGTATGGATGTGCTGGTGCAACACCTGGTCAGCATGGCCTTGGGCAGTGGCTTTTACCCTGAGCAGTTGCTGGCCGAAGTGCGCAGCACCTGGGCCTTTCGCGAATTGCGCGACAGCCAGTGGCAGTGGGCACTGGGCTTCGTCTGCCATGGCGGCAGCTCACTAAGCGCCTATCCGGATTACCAGCGCGTCGAGCGCCAGGCCGACGGCACTTACCGGGTTGCCAGCGAACGTCTGGCACGTCGCCACCGCATGAGTATCGGAACCATCGTCAGCGACGCCAGCCTGCAGCTCAAGTACTGGAGCAAGGGTGGTGGGGGCAAGGCGCTGGGCAGCATCGAAGAGGCGTTCATTGCCCGCTTGCGCCCCGGCGATACCCTGGTGTTCGCCGGGCGAGTGCTGGAACTGGTGCGCGTGGAAAACATGACCGCGTACGTACGCCGCAGCACCGCGCGCAAGGCCGCGGTTGCACGCTGGAATGGTGGCCGCATGCCGCTCTCCAGCGAACTGGCCGACGCACTGGTCGAACAGCTCGGCGCAGCATCCCAAGGGCAATTTCAAAGCCCGGAGATGCGTGCCGTACGCTCCCTGCTGACCTTGCAGGCGCAGTGGTCGGCGCTACCCACACCCGGCACGCTGCTGGCCGAAACCTTCAAGTCGCGTCAGGGTTGGCACCTGTTCCTGTATCCGTTCGCCGGGCGCATGGCGAACCTTGGCCTGGCCAACCTGATTGCCTGGCGAGTAAGCCGCGTACAGCCGCTCTCGGTTTCGATTGCCGTCAATGACTACGGGTTCGAACTGCTCAGCCCGGGCAATGTGGACTGGGCGACGCACCTGCCGCAAGCGCTGGGCACCGAGCATCTGCTGGACGATGTACTGGCCAGCCTCAATGCAGGAGAAATGGCATTGCGCCGTTTTCGCGAAATCGCGCAGATTGCCGGGCTGGTATTTGGCGGGTATCCGGCAGCGCAGAAAAGCCTGAGGCAGATCCAGGCCTCCAGCGGGCTGTTCTATGAGGTATTTCGCAAGCACGATACCGGCAACTTGCTGTTGGCCCAGGCACGGGACGAAGTGCTGAATGAGGAACTGGAGATCGAGCGGCTGCACCGGCAGTTGCTGAAAATGCGCCAGTTACAGCTACAGCTGCGACAGCTTGAGCGGCCCGGGCCGTTGGCATTTGCCTTGCTGGTGGAAGGCATGCGCGAAACGTTGAGCACCGAGAAACTGGCGGACCGCATTGCCAGGATGGTCACGGAGCTGAACAGTGCGGCGGACGCAACGCAATGACCAACCTGCTATCCATCGAACACCATGGCCAGGTGCTCTGGCTGCTTTCGGACAAGGCCATCTACTGGCCAGCCCGCCGTGCCCTGCTGGTGGCCGACGTGCACATCGGCAAGGCCGCAAGCTATCGCGCCCTGCATCAACCCGTACCACGCGGGACCACCGAAGCGACACTCGCCCGCCTGGATGCCTTGCTGGCCAGGCATGATTGCGAGCAACTGATCATTCTTGGCGATTTCCTGCATGCGCGCGCAGCGCACGCACCGGCAACCCTGGCCAGGCTGCAGGCATGGCGGGCGCGTCACAGAGCACTGAACATCGTGCTGATCCGCGGTAATCACGACCGGAACGCCGGTGATCCACCCGTGTCGCTCGATATTGAAGTCATGAACGAACCTTGGCTGCTAGAGCCGTTCGCGCTCCAGCACGAACCCGAACCGCACCCCAGCCACCCAGTCCTGGCGGGCCATGTACACCCGGTTTTCGTGCTGCGCGGGAAGGCACGGCAACGCCTGCGACTGCCCTGCTTCCTGATCGATGGCCAGGTCAGCCTGCTGCCGGCGTTCGGTGAGTTTACCGGGGGTTGGGAAGTCGCGCCCACGGGCACCAGCCGGGTGTACCTGGCCGGGGCAGACCGCGTCTGGCCCGTATAGCGACGCTCAGGCGACAGGCGCAGGAGGCGGCTCGTCCGGCAGGGTCGGCTCGCCTGGTTCCATGGGGGGCGTTTCGCCCGGTTCCGGCGGTTGCGGGGTGTCCGGGTCAGGCTGGTGGGGCACGCCGCCCGCCTGCATCGGCAACGGGTGTGCCAGCAGGGACCATGGCAGCAACCCGACGTGGTTGGGTTGCAGGCCTGCCAGCTTGGCACTGATTGCGGGGTGGAGTTTCATTGGCTGCTCCTGGCAAGGCCGCTACGCATCATGCGTACCGGCGTTATCCAGTTGGAGTGCCAAAGGCGCGGGGAATTCCCCGCGCTCGTCGGCTCAGGTACGCGGCAGGGTGACGCCGCGCTGGCCCTGGTACTTGCCACCACGGTCCTTGTACGACACTTCGCATTCTTCGTCGGACTGCAAAAACAGCATCTGGGCCACGCCTTCGTTGGCGTAGATCTTTGCCGGCAGCGTGGTGGTGTTGGAGAACTCCAGCGTCACATGGCCTTCCCATTCGGGCTCAAGCGGGGTGACGTTGACGATGATGCCGCAGCGGGCGTAGGTGCTCTTGCCCAGGCAGATGGTCAGGACGTCGCGCGGAATACGGAAATACTCGACAGTGCGCGCCAGGGCAAAAGAGTTCGGCGGGATGATGCACACGTCGCTCTTGATGTCGACGAAACTGCCGGCATCGAAGTTCTTCGGGTCGACGGTGGCCGAGTTGATGTTGGTGAACACCTTGAATTCGTCGGCGCAGCGCACGTCGTAGCCGTAGCTGGAGACGCCGAAGGAGATGACCCGGCTGTCCTGTTCGCCGCGCACCTGGCGCTCGACGAACGGTTCGATCATGCCGTGTTCCTGCGCCATGCGGCGAATCCACTTGTCCGATTTGATGCTCATGGCGGGGTGTCCTGAAGAGATGCGAGGTGAAAATTCGAGACGCGCATCTTACCGGTCCCGGCGCCCAGGTTAAAGTTCCATGCCTCATCCCGCGCCGGACGGGGGCTACAGCCGCCGTCGATCCGAATTTGCGTAAAGCGTCTTCTGACCATTGGCAGGTTGCGGAAAGTGGGGTAAGGTGGCGCCACTGTGCTGCACGTGACACCGAGAATCTCTAGTTTGATGCACGATCCTGATCGGCCCATCGCTGAATTTTCTGCTCTCTTTGCGCTCAGTCCCGGCCAGGGTTTTTCCTGACCGTTATCAAATTGTCCAAGGAGACAGAAAAATGTCCAACCGTCAATCCGGTGTTGTTAAGTGGTTCAACGATGAGAAAGGCTACGGCTTCATCACCCCTCAGTCGGGCGATGACCTGTTCGTGCACTTCAAAGCCATCCAAGCTGACGGCTTCAAAACCCTGAAAGAAGGCCAGGCTGTTACTTTCGTCGCTACCCGCGGCCAGAAAGGCATGCAGGCTGAAGAAGTTCAGATCGCCTAAGTCGATCGAAGCTTCCTGGCTTTCAAAAAAACCCGCCTCCCGGCGGGTTTTTTTATGCCTGACAGAAAGACCGAGTCGCCTGCTTCGCGGGCTTGCCCGCTCCCACAGGGACTGCACAGCGTTTGAAGCTTGTGTTGTACCTGTGGGAGCGGGCAAGCCCACGAAGAGAGCGACGCGGTCTGACAGATCAGTCTTCGCTGATGGTAATGCTCGGCATCGCCGGCGCCGCCGCTTCCTGCAGCACGATCCGCGCCCCTACCTGACGGGCCAGCTCCTGATAGACCATGGCGATCTGGCTTTCCGGTTCGGCGATGGCGGTCGGCTTGCCATTGTCGGCCTGCTCGCGAATCAGCATCGACAGCGGCAGCGACGCCAACAGGTCTACGCCATACTGGCTCGCCAGCTTCTCGCCACCGCCTTCGCCGAACAGGTGCTCGGCATGGCCGCAGTTCGAGCAGATGTGCACGGCCATGTTCTCCACCACGCCCAGCACCGGGATGTTGACCTTGCGGAACATCTCCACACCCTTCCTGGCGTCGAGCAGAGCCAGGTCCTGCGGGGTGGTGACGATCACCGAACCGGCCACCGGCACCTTCTGCGCCAGGGTCAGCTGGATGTCACCGGTGCCCGGCGGCATGTCGATCACCAGGTAATCCAGGTCGTCCCAGGCGGTCTGGGTCACCAGTTGCAACAGCGCGCCGGAAACCATCGGACCACGCCAGACCATCGGTGTGTTGTCGTCGGTGAGGAACGCCATGGACATGACTTCCACGCCATGGGCCTTGATCGGCACGAACCACTTCTGCTCGCGAATCTGCGGGCGCGTCCCCTCGGCGATACCGAACATCACGCCCTGGCTGGGGCCATAGATATCGGCATCGAGAATACCCACCCGCGCTCCCTCGCGGGCCAGCGCCAGGGCCAGGTTGGCCGCGGTGGTCGACTTGCCCACACCGCCCTTGCCCGAGGCCACGGCGATGATGTTCTTGACGTTGGCCATGGCCGGCACCTGAGCCTGAGCCTTGTGCGCGGCCACCACGCAGTCGATGGTCACCTGGGCACTGCTGACACCCTCGAGGTTGCCGATGGCAGTCTGCAGCACCTGGGCCCAGCCGTTCCTGAACAACCCTGCGGCATAACCCAACTGCAACTGCACGTTGACCTGCCCACCCTGGATATCGATGGCGCGCACGCAGCCGGCGCTGACCGGATCCTGGTTCAGGTAGGGGTCGGTGTACTGGCGAAGCACGCCTTCGACGGCGGCACGGGTGACGGCACTCATGGAGACTCCCATTGGCAAACTGGATGTAAAACAGACGCCTATCCTAACCCGTCAATCGTCAGCAGATGCGCATGCGGGATGAAATATCTTCGCCAGCCCTTTATAGTTACCGATCAACCTCATTTTTACCCCGTCGCCAGATAAGTAGCCGAGCCACCATGTCCGAGCCACGCCAGATTCTCGTCACCAGCGCCTTGCCCTATGCCAATGGTTCGATCCACCTTGGCCATATGCTCGAGTACATCCAGACAGACATGTGGGTCCGCTTCCAGAAGCTGCGCGGTAACCAGTGCATCTACGTCTGCGCCGACGACGCCCACGGCTCGGCCATCATGCTGCGCGCCGAGAAGGAAGGCATCACCCCGGAACAGCTGATCGCCAATGTCCAGGCCGAGCACAGCAGCGACTTCGCCGACTTCCTGGTGGATTTCGACAACTTCCACTCCACCCACAGCGAAGAAAACCGCGAGCTGTCGGGCTTGATCTACGCGCGCCTGCGTGATGCCGGGCACATCGCCACCCGTTCGGTCACCCAGTACTTCGACCCGGAAAAGGGCATGTTCCTTGCCGACCGCTTCATCAAGGGCACCTGCCCCAAGTGCGCGGCCGAAGACCAGTACGGCGACAACTGCGAAAAATGCGGCGCCACCTACGCGCCCACCGAGCTGAAGAACCCCAAGTCGGCCATCTCCGGTGCCACCCCGGTGCTGCGTGATTCCCAGCACTTCTTCTTCAAGCTGCCGGACTTCCAGGCCATGCTGCAGCAGTGGACCCGTAGCGGCACCCTGCAGGACGCAGTCGCCAACAAGCTGGCCGAATGGCTGGATTCGGGCCTGCAGGAATGGGACATCTCCCGCGACGCGCCGTACTTCGGCTTCGAGATTCCGGGCGAGCCTGGCAAGTACTTCTACGTGTGGCTGGATGCACCGATCGGCTACATGGCCAGCTTCAAGAACCTCTGCGCACGCCGCCCGGAGCTGGACTTCGACGCGTTCTGGAGCGAAGGCTCCAAGGCCGAGCTGTACCACTTCATCGGCAAGGACATCGTCAATTTCCACGCCCTGTTCTGGCCGGCCATGCTTGAAGGCGCCGGCTTCCGCAAGCCGAGCGCGGTCAACGTGCACGGCTACCTGACCGTGAACGGTGCCAAGATGTCCAAGTCGCGCGGCACCTTCATCAAGGCCCGCACCTACCTGGACCACCTGCAACCGGAGTACCTGCGTTACTACTACGCGGCCAAGCTGGGCCGTGGCGTCGATGACCTGGACCTGAACCTGGAAGACTTCGTGCAAAAGGTCAATTCCGACCTGGTCGGCAAGGTGGTCAACATCGCCAGCCGCTGCGCCGGTTTCATCCACAAGGGCAACGAAGGCGTGATGGTGGCCGGCGATGCCGCACCGGAGCTGACCGAAGCCTTCCTGGCGGCCGCCCCGTCGATCGCCGACGCCTATGAAGGCCGCGATTTCGGTCGTGCCATGCGCGAAATCATGGCCCTGGCCGACCGCGCCAACGCCTGGATCGCCGACAAGGCCCCGTGGTCGCTGGCCAAGCAGGAAGGCAAGCAGGATGAAGTGCAGGCCATCTGCGCCCAGGGCATCAACCTGTTCCGCCAGCTGGTGATCTTCCTCAAGCCGGTGCTGCCGGTGCTGGCTGCCGACGCCGAGGCGTTCCTCAACGTGGCACCGCTGACCTGGAACGACCACCTGTCGCGCCTGGAAAACCACCAGCTGAACCCGTTCAAGGCGCTGATGAGCCGCATCGAACCGGCCAAGGTCGAAGCCATGGTCGCCGCCAGCAAGGAAGACCTGCTGGCAGCCGAAGCCAAGGCCCCTGCCGGCAACGGCGAGCTGGCCAAGGACCCGCTGTCGGCGGAAATCGAGTTCGACACCTTCGCTGCCGTCGACCTGCGCGTAGCGCTGATCGTCAAGGCCGAAGCCGTACCGGGTGCCGACAAGCTGCTGCAACTGACCCTGGACATCGGTGACGAGCGCCGCAACGTGTTCTCCGGCATCAAGTCGGCCTACCCCGACCCGTCCCTACTGGAAGGCCGTCTGACCATGATGGTCGCCAACCTCAAGCCACGGAAGATGCGCTTTGGCGTGTCCGAAGGCATGGTCATGGCGGCCGGCCCTGGCGGTGAAGAGATCTACCTGCTGAGCCCGGACAGCGGTGCCAAGCCAGGCCAGCGCATCAAGTAACACAACCTGCCGGACCTTGTGGGAGCGGGCGTGCCCGCTCCCACAATGACTGCAGCACCTTGATGCCAAACCCGGACAATCGCCCCGATTCCCGGCTATCGTCATTTCATGAACGATTACCTTCTGGTCCTGATCAGCGCCGCGCTGGTCAATCACTTGTGCCTGCAACAACAGCCACTCTCCAGGCTGCAACTGCACGTGCACGGCCTGGCCTGCGCACTGTGCATTGCCTTGGGCATGATCGGCGCACAGGTGCTGATACGCGGAATACTTGCCCCGCTACAGCTCCACGACCTTGCCCTGTTCCTGTTGCTGCCCTGGCTGGCACTGCTCAGCCGGGGCGTGCCCTGGCTGCTGGCCAAGTGGCGCCCGGCCTGGCCCCTGGTGGGGCTGCCGACACTACTATTGAGCAACGCGACAGTACTGGGGCTGGCCCTGCAACAGGCAAGTGACGACAGCACATGGCTCGCTACGCTGCTGCAAGCCCTGCTGGCCGGCGGTGGTTTCTGCCTGGCGTTGATCCTGCTCGCCGACCTGCGCCAACGCAGCGCCCATGCCGAGGTCCCCGAGGCACTGCGCGGCCTGCCTGTCGAACTGCTCGGCGTCGGGGTCATGGCCCTGGCGTTTTCCGGCTTCAACGGGCTGTTCGCCCAATGACCGCCAAACCCGACCCGCGGCTACGCGCCATGGGCCTGGTGTTGCTGGCCTGCATGCCTGGCTTGCTGGCGCTGTTCTGGCTGCATGGCTGGGGTCTGCTACTGAACCTGTTGCTGTGCGCCTGTGCCGCGCTGTTGTGCGAGGCATTGCTACTCACCTTGCGAGCACAACCGCCGACCACGGCGCTGAACGACGGCAGTGCACTGGTGACAGCCGTGCTGCTGGCTGCCGCCCTGCCCACCCTGGCGCCGTGGTGGTTGCCGGTGATCGCTACCAGCGTTGCCATCGGCATCGGCAAACAGGCCTTTGGCGGGGTCGGGCGCAACCTGTTCAACCCGGCCATGGTCGGCTACGCCTTCGTGCTGCTGAGCTTCCCGTTGCAGATGAACCATTGGCCAGGGCCGGCACCTGGCCTGCTCGACAGCCTTCAGCAGGTATTCGCCGATAGCGGGCAGATCGATGCCTGGGCCCGGCCGACACTGCTCGACGGCCTGCGTCACAACCGCAGCCTGACCCTCGATGAACTGTTCGCCAGCCACCCGGGTTTCGGCAGCATCGGTGGGCAAGGCAGCGAATGGGTCAACCTGGCATTCCTGCTGGGCGGCCTGTTCCTGTTGCAGCGCAAGGTCATCAGCTGGCATGCGCCGGTTGGTTTGCTGGCAGGGCTGTTCCTGTTCAGCCTGCTGGGCTGGAATGGCTCGGGTTCGGACTCCAACGGTTCCCCTCTGCTACACCTGTTCTCCGGCTCGACCATGATGGCGGCGTTCTTCATTGCCACCGAACCGGTGTCCGGCCCCCGGCAGGGGTGGGCGAAGCTGGGGTTCGGCCTGGGAACGGGCCTGCTGATCTACCTGATCCGCACCTGGGGCAGCTACCCGGACGGTACGGCGTTCGCCACCCTGCTGATGAACCTCATGGCGCCGAGCCTTGAGCGCCTGGCCTTGCGGCGCCAGCAGGTCGCCCGATGAAGCGCCTGATACGTGATGTGGGCCTGCTGCTGCTGACCGGAGCACTGGCGCTTTCGGCTACCCTGGCCTGGCGGCACTGGACCAGCACGGCCATTGCCGAGGCCGAGAAACAACTGAATGGCCGCCAGCGGCTGGCGGTGCTGCCAAAAGGCAGTTACGACAACCAGCCACTGGACAGCCCGCTGCCCGTGCCCGCCGCACAGCGGCCAAACAGCCTTATCCTGGCAGCTTACCGGGCGACGCTGGCGGGCAAGCCGGCCGCCATCATCCTGGTCACCCAGACCCAGGGCTATGCCGGGCCGATCGTGCTGAGCGTGGCCATCGCCACGGACGGCCGGCTGATCGGCAGCCAGCTGGTCGAGCAACAGGAAAGCCCCGGACTGGGCGCACGCCTGGGTGATGCTCAGTTGAACTGGCTGGGGCAATTTGCCAACCGCCAGCTTGGCGATCATTGGGCGCTGAAGCGCGACCAGGGCGACTTTGACCAGTTGGCCGGCGCGACCGTAACCTCACGGGCCGTGATCGGCGCATTGCAGGAGGCGCTGAGCTACTTCGATGAGCAGCGCAGCGTGCTGCTGGGGGGCGCCACGCATGAATAGGTTCTACCTGCTAGGCGCAAGCCTTGTGCCCCTGCTGGGTGCCACCCGGACACTGGCCGAAGGCGCCACCATCGGTGTGTGCGCGGTGCTGATGAGCAGCCTTCACCAACTGTTGCTGGCCCCCCTGCGCCAGCGGCTCGCCACCGGCACCTGCCTGCTGGCCAGCCTGCTGCTGCTGGCGGCTCTGGCCAGTTGCCTGCAACTGGCCCTGCGTGCCTGGCTGCTGCCACTGGCTCTCGCCCTCGGCCACTATCCCGCACTGCTGTGCCTGCAATGCCTGGCCACCGACCACCTGCTGCCCGATCAAGGGCGCTGGCGCCTGCTCGCCAGCCACCTTTGCACACTGTTTGCCACCTGCCTGCTGCTCGGTGCCAGCCGCCAATGGCTGGCCGACGGTGCCGGCCTGCACCTGGCCAGCCAGGCCCCCGGCGCCTTGCTACTGCTCGGACTGCTGCTGGCCTTGTACAATTGCCTGCGTCCGGGCCCCGCCCAACCACGTCGTCAAGGAAAGCGCTGATTTCATGAATGCCGCCAAACGCCTGGAGATCTTTCGCAGGCTGCACGAAGACAATCCCGACCCGAAGACCGAACTGGCCTATACCACTCCGTTCGAACTGCTGGTCGCCGTGACATTGTCCGCGCAGTCCACCGATGTCGGCGTCAATAAGGCCACCGCCCGCCTGTTCCCGGTCGCCAATACCCCCGAGGCCATCTATGCCTTGGGCGTCGAAGGCCTGAGCGAATACATCAAGACCATTGGCTTGTATAACAGCAAGGCCAAGAATGTCATCGAGGCCTGTCGACTGCTGATCGAGCGCCATGGCAGCCAGGTACCGCAAACCCGCGAAGCCCTGGAAGCGCTGCCCGGCGTGGGCCGCAAGACCGCCAACGTGGTGCTCAACACGGCGTTCCGCCAACCGACGATGGCAGTGGATACCCATATCTTCCGGGTCAGCAACCGCACCGGCATCGCGCCAGGCAAGACAGTGCTGGAAGTGGAGAAAAAGCTGATCAAGTTCGTACCGAAGGACTACCTGCTCGACGCACACCACTGGCTCATCCTGCATGGGCGCTATGTGTGCCAGGCACGCAAGCCGCGCTGCGGCAGTTGCCGGATCGAAGACTTGTGCGAGTACAAGCACAAGACCTGCGACGATTGAGTCGATAGCGGAAAACCACCTGCGACGATTGAAAAAATCTTTTTTACCAGCGTCTGCTTTCTGGTTATAAGGACGGCCAATGGCCCCTTGGCTTGGAGCGACTCATGAGTAGCGATAAAGACGACCTCTCGATCGAAGATGATTTTGTTGCCGCAGAGGATGAAGCGGAACCGCCGGTGGAAACCGCAAAAACCAACCTGAGCAAACGCCGCACCATCGACAACATGCTGGAAGAAAGGCGCCTGCAGAAGCAGTTGGCCGATTTCGACTACGATCTGTAGCCCGATCCTGCAGCCTTGGTAAAGCCTCCTGGCAGGAGGCTTTACGGCCTTGACGGTCAGTTCAACCCTTGCCGTTGCGCCAGCTCGATCAGGTCGACCAGCGACCGCGCGTTGAGCTTGAGCAACAGGCGCGACTTGTAAGTACTAACCGTCTTGTTGCTGAGAAACATGCTATCGGCAATCTCCTTGTTCGAGCGCCCTCGCGCTAGTTGTTGCAGCACCGTCATCTCGCGCGCCGAGAGGCGGTTGACCATATCCGTCTCGCTCCCGCCTCCCCTGCCACGGGACGGATGCAGGGCCTGGTTGGGGAAGTAGCTGTAACCCGACAATACCGCCTTGATAGCGCTCAGCAGCTCGGTGAGCTCCTGTTGCTTGCACACATACCCTGCCGCCCCCGCCTGCATGCAGCGCATCGAAAAGTTGCCAGGAGGCTGCGATGTCAGCACCAGCACCTTGCTACCCGGGCTGAAGGCCGTCATGCGGGCGATCACCTCCAGGCCATCCAGTTTGGGGATACCGATATCGAGCACCACGATATCCGGCAGGTGTTGCCGCGTCAGCTGCAGCGCAGCCACCCCGTTGTCGGTCTCCGCCACGACGTCATACCCATGCCGCTCCATCAGCATGCGTACGGCCAAGCGTATGACCGGATGATCATCTACGATAAGCACTTTATTCATGCGATATCCATTCATTGTTTTTGCTTTGGTCCGCCAAGATAACCGACAGAACGCTTGCTGGCGCGGTGATTGGCCGGCGAAATTCATGAGCAGATAAAACCTACGGCACTTACAGAAATTTCCTACACACAACTGCTGTAGTTGTAACAGTTAAATTCCCTGTTGCCGGAATAAACGGTATCACCCGTCTGCAAAGGCGCACTAGTTGAAAACCGGCCATTACCTGAGGAATTATCCAACTCGAACACGAGGAACAAACAAGGCTGTCAGGGTTACCGGCGATTATTCCTCACCCGGGAAACTGTCCAGTCTTTAGTTGAGCATCGCCGTAAGGTAATGATGGGCAAATTCGCTGGAGACGGCCCATATGCCCCAAGCACAACCTGTCGCCCCGCTGACGATCATTGCTATCTTCGCGGGGATTATCGAAGCCTCTGCCCTGGCCACACTGCCGTTTCTCAGCGAGTCCAGCCAACATCTCTACACCTGGTTCCTGGTGGGCTTCCCGTTCTTTCTGACAGCGCTGTTCTTCCTCACGCTCAACTTCAATTACAAGTCCTTCTACAGCCCGTCGCCAAACAGATCGGCGAACGACAACACACCGGCATTGAACGCTCAGGTCAAACCTGCAACGCCCGGTGATGGCGGCGAAGCGCTGCAGGGCGAGCCTGTCACGTTCATGTTTTCCGGCCCCGATGCCAATCGCATGATGGAGCAACAACTGCTGCTCGCCCTTGCCCAGCCACCTCTGCCAGCGCGCACCTGGCGCTTTTGCAACCTGGATAGACGCCAATGCGCGCAACTATCGATCAGCGCGCTTGAGGGGCAGATGGAAAACGACAGCCATTGATGCCCCAGGCTTTCCACAGGCAAAAAAAACCCCGGCCTGGGCCGGGGTTTTTATTGCACCTGCCAACGATCAGAGCAGCGAGCGACCCTTGTTGGCAGCAATGCGCATACGCAGGGCGTTGAGCTTGATGAAGCCGGCAGCGTCCGCCTGGTTGTAGGCGCCGCCATCTTCCTCGAAGGTGGCGATGTTGGCATCGAACAGCGAATCGTCCGACTTGCGGCCAACCACGGTGACGTTGCCCTTGTACAGTTTCAGGCGTACCACGCCGTTCACGTTGACCTGCGAAGCATCGATCATCTGCTGCAGCATCAGACGCTCCGGGCTCCACCAGTAGCCGGTGTAGATCAGGCTGGCGTACTTCGGCATCAGCTCATCCTTCAGGTGAGCGACTTCGCGGTCCAGGGTGATCGACTCGATGGCACGGTGGGCCTTGAGCATGATGGTGCCACCAGGGGTCTCGTAGCAGCCACGCGACTTCATGCCGACGTAACGGTTCTCGACGATGTCCAGGCGGCCGATGCCGTTGGCACCACCGATACGGTTCAGGTCCGCCAGAACGGTGGCCGGGGTCTTCTCGACGCCGTCGATGGCAACGATGTCACCGTTGCGGTAGGTCAGCTCGATGTAGGTGGCCTGGTCCGGGGCGTTCTCGGGCGAGACGCTCCAGCGCCACATGTCTTCTTCGTGCTCGGTCCAGGTATCTTCCAGGACACCGCCTTCGTAGGAGATGTGCAGCAGGTTGGCGTCCATCGAGTACGGCGACTTCTTCTTGCCGTGGCGCTCAATCGGAATGCCGTGCTTCTCGGCGTAATCCATCAGCTTCTCGCGGGACAGCAGATCCCACTCGCGCCATGGAGCGATGACCTTGACGCCTGGCTTCAGGGCGTAGGCACCCAGTTCGAAACGCACCTGGTCATTGCCTTTGCCGGTGGCACCGTGGGAAATGGCGTCGGCGCCGGTTTCGTTGGCGATTTCGATCAGGCGCTTGGCGATCAGCGGACGGGCGATGGAAGTACCCAGCAGGTACTCGCCCTCGTAGACGGTGTTGGCGCGGAACATCGGGAACACGAAATCACGCACGAATTCTTCGCGCAGGTCGTCGATGTAGATCTCTTTAACGCCCATTGCCTGGGCCTTGGCACGAGCCGGCTCGACCTCTTCGCCCTGACCCAGGTCAGCGGTGAAGGTCACCACTTCGCAGTTGTAGGTATCCTGCAGCCACTTGAGAATCACCGAAGTATCAAGGCCGCCGGAATACGCCAGTACGACCTTTTTTACGTCCGCCATGCCATCACTCCACGGGGTTGTACGGAAAGGGATCGATTCTAACGACGTTGCGGATAAATTTACAGTGGGGCGACAGCTTCTGACGACAAAGCGACAGGAACTTTCGGAAGGGCGACGGGAGAATTGTATCAGGGCCCCAAGGTGCATGCCTTGACCTGATCAGCGCCTATGAGATCGAGCGCCGCCCGCGCGGCGCATCGCCGGCAAGCCGGCTCCCACATCTGTTTCGGGCCAGTTACTCCTGCCTCCTGCGCACTCGCACCCTGGGTGCATGACTGAAGATTGCAGAAGAGCAGCAGCGCTACCTTCGATATCGTGTCGTACAAACAAGGGGGCGCGCGCACCAGGCACAGAAGAGACTGGCCCGAAACAGATGTGGGAGCCGGCTTGCCGGCGATGCGCCGCGCGGGCGGCGCTCGGTCTCACAGGCGCAAAAAATGTTGTGGCGGACACCTGGCGGTCAACCCGACTCAGGGCGCCTTCACCCCCGGCGCGGCAGCAGGCGGACTGGCTGGCGCTGCCGCCGGAGCAGCAGGCGCCGCCTGCTCAACCGGCTTCTCCTGCGTCTTCTCAACCACCGCCACCCGATCCAGTTCGATGTTCACCCGCCGGTTACGCGCCCGGTTGGCTGCACTGTTGTTCTTCGCCAACGGATAACGCTCACCATGGAAGCGCACGGTAATCTGCTCTTCCGGCACGCCATGAGCCTTGAAGTAGTCGGCCACCGCCAGCGCCCGGCGGCGCGACATGTCGCGATTGGTCAAACGGTTGCCACTGTTGTCGGAGTGGCCGTTGAGCTCGACATGGTTCACTGTCGGGTCGGCCTTCATGTAATCGAGGATCACGTCCAGCCGCGCCTTGGCCGCATCATCCAGCTCGAATCCCCCACCGGGAAAACCAACCTGGGTCTGGCGCACCTGGTCGTAGTTCATCGGCAGCAGCTTGCCGGCACAGGCCTGATAGTCGCTATAGGCCTTGGCGAAACTGACCGGCAGCACACGCACTTCCATCGGCCTGCCAGCTTCGCCGGCGTAATTGCGCACCACCGTGCTGCGCCCGTCGAGCAGGCCGTTGATCAACCGGCTGGCCTGGCCCTGGGACGAACTGAACAATACCCCGGTGCGGGCCATGCGCACGCTGCCCAGGTTGATGTCGCTGCGCCCGGGTTGCCACGGTGCAGCGGCTGCCAGCAACGTGGCCGTGCCCGCGCCCAGGACGTTGCTGGCCGAACGCAGCTGGAACACCGGCTGCTCGCCCGCGCGGCGCACGAACTCGCCACTGCCGAAACCGTCGATCGGCTGGATCAGCCGGCATTCGAACTGATCACCCTCGACCTTCCAGGCAATGTTCTCCATGCGCGTCTGGAAGGTCAGTGCACCGGCCGGCAGGCTGGCGAACAGGGTCAACAGGGCTAGGTAACGCTGGCGCACGGGTGGCTCCACAAATTCCGACGGCTTACCTGCAGGCTATCGGACGCCTGCCGGAAAACTTGATAGCCGTGCTCCACCCAGGGTTTTCCGGTAGCATTGGCGCTTGAGTTCGACCCGCCTGGAATCCCCAATGTCCGATCGCCTGACCCTCCTGCGTCCCGACGACTGGCACATCCATCTGCGCGATGGTGCCGTCCTGCCCCACACCGTTGGCGACGTGGCGCGTACTTTCGCCCGTGCCATCATCATGCCCAACCTGGTTCCGCCGGTGCGCAATGCCGCCGAGGCCGGCGCCTACCGTGAGCGCATCCTGGCCGCCCGCCCGGCTGGCAGCCGCTTCGAGCCGCTGATGGTGCTGTACCTCACCGACCGCACCAGCCCTGAGGACATCCGCGCGGCCAAGGCCAGCGGTTTCGTGTACGCCGCCAAGCTGTACCCGGCCGGCGCCACCACCAATTCCGACTCGGGCGTGACCAGCATCGACAACATCTTCCCGGCCATCGAGGCGCTCGCGGAAGTCGGCATGCCGCTACTGGTGCATGGCGAAGTGACCCGCAGCGAGATCGATGTGTTCGACCGCGAGAAGCGCTTCATCGACGAGCACATGCGCCGTGTGGTCGAGCGCTTCCCGACGCTGAAGGTGGTGTTCGAGCACATCACCACCAGCGATGCCGCGCAGTTCGTCACCGAGGCTCCGGCCAATGTCGGCGCGACCATCACCGCGCAGCACCTGCTGTACAACCGCAACCACATGCTGGTTGGCGGCATTCGCCCGCACTTCTACTGCCTGCCGATCCTCAAGCGCAACACCCATCAGGTGGCGCTGCTGGATGCGGCCACCAGCGGCAACCCGAAGTTCTTCCTGGGTACCGACTCGGCCCCGCACGCCCGTCACGCCAAGGAAGCCGCCTGCGGTTGCGCCGGTTGCTACACCGCCTACGCCGCCATCGAGATGTACGCCGAAGCGTTCGAGCAGCGTAACGCGCTGGACAAGCTGGAAGGCTTTGCCAGCCTGCACGGCCCGGCGTTCTACGGCCTGCCGGCAAATACCGACACCATTACCCTGGTCCGTGAAGAATGGACAGCCCCGGACAGCCTGCCGTTTGGCGAGCAGACCGTGGTCCCGCTGCGCGCCGGCGAAAAACTGCGCTGGCGCCTGCTGGAGGAAAACGCGTGAGCGAAGACCTCTACGAAGACGACCTCGACACCCAGGGCAGCAGCGGCTCGCGCCACCCGATGGCCGAGCGTTTCCGCGGCTACCTGCCAGTGGTGGTGGATGTGGAGACCGGTGGCTTCAACAGCGCCACCGATGCCCTGCTGGAAATTGCCGCGGTCACCATCGGCATGGACGAAAAGGGCTTCCTGTTCCCCGAGCACACCTACTTCCACCGGGTGGAGCCGTTCGAAGGCGCCAACATCGAGCCGGCTGCACTGGAGTTCACCGGGATCAAGCTGGACCATCCACTGCGCATGGCGGTAAGCGAGGAAAGCGCGCTGACCGACATCTTCCGTGGCGTGCGCAAGGCGCTCAAGGCCAATGGCTGCAAGCGGGCGATCCTGGTCGGCCACAACAGCAGCTTCGACCTGGGCTTCCTCAATGCCGCGGTGACGCGCAATGACCTGAAGCGCAACCCGTTCCACCCGTTCTCCAGCTTCGACACCGCTACCCTGGCGGGCCTGGCCTATGGCCAGACCGTGCTGGCGCGGGCCTGCCAGAGCGCCGACATCGACTTTGACGGGCGTGAAGCGCACTCGGCACGTTATGACACCGAGAAGACGGCCGAACTGTTCTGCGGCATCGTCAACCGCTGGAAAGAGATGGGCGGCTGGCGCGATTTCAACGACTGATCTGCAAAAGCCTTCGCGGGCATGCCCGCTCCCACAGGGATCGCACAATGGGCTGAGGCCAGCGGAGTACTTGTGGGAGCGGGCGCGCCCGCGAAGAGGCCGGAACAGGAACGCACAAAAAAAACCGGCCACATGGGCCGGTTTTTTCATGCACGCGGCAATTACAGCTTGCCAGCGTTCTCGCTCAGGTAGGCAGCAACGCCTTCCGGCGAAGCGTTCATGCCTTTGTCGCCTTTTTTCCAGTTGGCAGGGCAAACTTCACCGTGCTCTTCGTGGAACTGCAGGGCGTCGACCAGGCGCAGCAGCTCGTCCATGTTGCGGCCCAGTGGCAGGTCGTTGACGATCTGCGAACGGACAACACCGTTGGTGTCGATCAGGAAGGCGCCACGGAAGGCCACGCCGCCTTCGGACTCTACGTCGTAGGCCTTGCAGATTTCGTGGGTCATGTCGGCCGCCAAGGTGTACTTGACCTGGCCGATACCGCCGTTGTTTACCGGGGTGTTACGCCAGGCGTTGTGGGTGAAGTGCGAGTCGATCGACACGCCGATCACTTCCACGTTGCGCGCCTGGAAGTCAGGGATGCGGTTGTCCAGGGCGATCAGCTCGGACGGGCAGACGAAGGTGAAGTCCAGCGGGTAGAAGAACACCAGGCCGTACTTGCCCTTGATGGCCGAAGCCAGGTTGAAGCTGTCGACGATCTCGCCATTGCCCAGCACGGCCGGAACGGTGAAATCGGGGGCTTTCTTACCAACGAGTACGCTCATTGTAATCTCCTGATGAGGGTGAAAAACCGTTTGCCGGGCCAGACGGGCTTGCCCGACATCCAACAAAGGCTGACCATCATACACGGCTTCTGATGACAGGCCGACTCCAACGACGAAGCAACCGCCGGTCGCTCAAGCACGCCCCTTGCAGAAACCACTTTGACAAGCATTCTCATTAACATTAAGCTCCACCCCATCGAGCCCACCAACGATGGTCAGCCTTTATGTATGTGTGTCTTTGTGTCGGCGTTACCGACGGACAGATCCGCGATGCGATCTATGAAGGATGCTGCAGCTACAAGGAAGTGCGAGCCGCTACCAACGTCGCCAGCCAGTGTGGCAAATGTGCCTGCGTGGCGAAGCAGGTGGTCCGTGATACCCTGACCGAGCTTCAGGTCAGCCAGGCAGCCCTGCCCTACCCTGTGGAATTTACCGCAGCCTGAAACCCGAAATTCAAAGAGCCGGACCTTGCGTCCGGTTTTTTTATGCCCGAAATTCAATAAGTTAGCGCTTCAACGCGGTTCACAAACATTCTTATTTCCATTAATTTTCACTTATTATTCAAGAACTTAGGTTTGACACACCTAAGTATCGGGCTCAAACTTCGCTGTATTGGCACATTTCTACAGGGCAGGAACCCGACATGAAAGGCGACGTAAGCGTCATCCAGCATCTCAACAAGATCCTCGGAAACGAGCTGGTCGCGATCAACCAGTACTTCCTGCACGCACGCATGTACGAAGATTGGGGCCTGAACAAACTCGGCAAGCACGAGTACAAGGAATCGATCGACGAGATGAAGCACGCTGACAAACTGATCAAGCGTATTCTCTTCCTCGAAGGCATCCCCAACGTCCAGGACCTGGGCAAGCTGCTGATTGGCGAGCACACCAAGGAAATGCTCGAATGCGACCTGAAGATCGAACAGAAAGGCCTGGTCGACCTGAAAGCAGCCATCGCTCATTGCGAAACCGCGGGTGACTTCGGCTCGCGTGACATGCTGGAAGACATCCTCGAGTCCGAGGAAGAACATATCGACTGGCTGGAAACCCAGCTGGGGCTGATCGACAAGATCGGTATCGAAAACTACCTGCAGTCGCAGATGGGCGAAGAATAAATATTTCGCCCCATGAAAAAACCCGCGATCAGCGGGTTTTTTCATGCTTGCCGAAAATTCAGGCTTCGGAAGCCTTGGCCTTGGCCGCCGCGTCCTTGATCAGGGTCTGCAGCTCACCCTTCTCGAACATTTCCAGCATGATGTCGCTGCCGCCGACCAGCTCACCGGCTACCCACAGCTGCGGGAAGGTCGGCCAGTTGGCGTATTTTGGCAGGTTCGCGCGGATTTCCGGGTTCTGCAGGATGTCGACGTAGGCGAACTTCTCGCCACAACCCATCACGGCCTGCGATGCACGCGCAGAGAAGCCACACTGCGGGGCATTCGGCGAGCCTTTCATGTAAAGCAGAATGGTGTTGTTGGCAATCTGCTCTTTGATCGTTTCGATGATATCCATGTAGCACCTCGGCTGAACTTTCCGACGCGGTCGTCGGCACGGTGACGCATTGTAACGGAAAGCCGAGCAGCATGCTCGGCCTTACCGTTCCTTACGCGGCCTCTACCTGCACAGGTACGCCATTGAGGGCGGCATTGCCGGAAACCTGGTCACGCAGGCGCTCATCGGTGAGGTCATTGGCACTCACGCCAGGTTGCGCCTTGGCAATTTGCATGTGCACGCCCTGACGAGCGTGACCGAAGCCATGGGGCAGGCTGACCACACCCGGCATCATGTCTTCGCAGGCCTGTACCTCGACTTCAAGCTCCCCGGTACGCGAGCGGATACGAACCCGCTGGCCGTCCTGCAGCTGCCGCTGCTGAAGGTCCTGCGGGTGCATCAACAACTGATGTCGTGGTTTGCCTTTCACCAGCCGATGATAATTGTGCATCCACGAATTGTTGCTGCGTACATGGCGACGGCCGATCAGCAGCAGTTCGCCTGGCACCGGAGGGGCTTGTTGCGCCAGCCGCTCCAAGTCGTCCAGCAGCACCTGGGGCGCCGTTTCTACAGCCTTGCTGGCAGTTGTCAGGCGCGCAGCAAGGTTGGTGCGCAATGGCCCCAGGTCGAGGCCATGCGGGTGCTTGTCCAGGGCTGCCAGCGACAACTGCCAGGGAGTCGCCTCGCCATAGCGCCCCTTGCGCAGGGCCAGGTCGATCATCTGCGCCGGTGCCCAGGTCGGCTTCAGTTCCAGCTCGGCGCGCTTGGCGAACGCTTGTGCCAGCCCGACGAAAATCTCCCAGTCGTGCAATGCCCCTTCGGGCTTGGCCAGGATCGCCCGATTGAAGCGTGTCACGTTGCGCACGGCCAGCAGGTTGAACGTGCTGTCGTAATGATCGTTTTCCAGCGCCGAGGTGGAGGGCAGAATCAGATCGGCATGACGAGTGGTTTCGTTGATGTACAGGTCGATGCTGAGCATGAATTCCAACCCACCCAGCGCCACATCCAACTGGCGGCCGTTCGGGGTGGACAGTACCGGGTTGCCGGCCACCGTCACCAGCGCGCGCACCTGCCCTTCGCCGGGTGTCAGCATTTCCTCGGCCAAGGCCGCCACGGGCAGTTCGCCGCCGTACTCGGGCAAGCCCGACACCCGGCTCTGCCAGGCGTTGAAATGGCCACCCGAGGTGGTCGCCACCAGGTCGACGGCAGGCTCGGTGCACAGCGCGCCTCCCTCACGGTCAAGGTTGCCGGTCACCAGGTTGATCAGTTGCACCAGCCAGTGACAAAGGGTGCCGAAGGCCTGGGTAGAAACCCCCATGCGGCCGTAGCACACCGCCTTGTCGGCCGCAGCGAAGTCCCGCGCCAGCTGGCGAATGTCTGTTGCGGCAATGCCACAATGGGCACTCATGGCCTCTGCGCTGAACGGCGCAATTGCTTCGCGCACCTGCTGCAGGCCGGTGACCGGCAAGTGCGAGCCGCGCGCCAGGCCTTCAGCGAACAGGGTGTTGAGCACGCCACACAACAAGGCCGCATCCCCTCCAGGGCGAATGAACAGGTGACTGTCGGCCATCGCCGCCGTTTCGCTGCGCCGCGGGTCCACCACGACCAGGCGCCCACCCCGGGCCCGCAGGGCTTTCAGGCGCTTTTCCACATCCGGCACGGTCATGATGCTGCCATTGGAAGCCAGCGGGTTGCCGCCAAGAATCAGCATGAAACCGGTCTGGTCGATATCCGGGATCGGCAGCAGCAGGCCATGGCCGTACATCAGGTGGCTGACCAGGTGCTGCGGCAACTGGTCCACCGAGGTGGCAGAGAAGCGGTTGCGGGTTTTCAACAGGCCCAGGAAGTAGTTGCTGTGGGTCATCAGGCCGTAGTTGTGCACGCTCGGGTTGCCTTGGTACACCGCAACGGCATTGCGCCCATGGGCCTGCTGGATCGCCCACAACCTGTCGGCGGCCAGGGCAAAGGCTTCGTCCCAGCCGATAGCCTGCCAGTGCTCGCCCACCCGCTTGTGCGGTTGGCGCAGGCGGTCGGGGTCATTCTGGATGTCCTGCAAGGCCACGGCCTTTGGGCAGACATGGCCGCGGCTGAACGGGTCCTGCGGGTCGCCCTTGATCGAGCTGATCAGCGCCCGCCCGTGGTCGTCATGGCTGACTTCGATGTTCAGTCCGCAGATTGCTTCACACAGGTGACAGGCACGGTGGTGCAGGGTCTTGGTCATGGCCGCCTCTGCCTTGTTATCGTGGAGGATGTTGTAGAGGGTTGTCGAACATCGACTATGCGCTCACGCTCAACCACCGGCCAGCGCGCTTCGCGGCGTGAATCCACCGACATCAGGCACACGATTTGCGACAGCCATTTGCCAAATTGCCGGCAAGCCGTGTACAACCCTCTGTAGCAAATAAAAAACAGCACTGCCTGTCGGGTGAAGACACCCTTTGCAACACCCTTTGATTCCGGGCAGCTGTTTCCCCTCTTGGCTTCAGGCGACATTTACTTATAGTATTGCGCCTTTCCCTATTTCGTCCGCCCCCGTGCGGCTTACGCCGCAGGTCACTCCCGTTGTCAAAAAAACCATACGGTCGACCTGCATACCGTTGCAGATAAGGTAGTCAATCATGAGCGCTAGGCACTTTCTCTCCCTGCTGGACTTCACCACCGACGAATTGCTCGGTGTGATCCGCCGCGGCATCGAGCTGAAGGACCTGCGCAAGCGAGGCGTGCTGTTCGAGCCCCTGAAGAACCGCGTGCTGGGCATGATCTTCGAAAAGTCCTCGACCCGTACCCGCGTGTCGTTCGAGGCGGGCATGATCCAGCTCGGCGGCCAGGCCATCTTCCTGTCCCCACGCGACACCCAGCTGGGCCGTGGCGAGCCGATCAGCGACAGCGCCATCGTGCTGTCGAGCATGCTCGACGTGGTGATGATCCGTACCCACGCCCACACCACCCTGACCGAATTCGCCGCCAACTCGCGTGTGCCGGTGATCAACGCGCTGTCCGACGAGTCGCACCCATGCCAGTTGCTGGCCGACATGCAGACCTTCCTCGAACACCGCGGCTCGATCCAGGGCAAGACCGTCGCCTGGATCGGCGATGGCTTCAACATGTGCAACTCGTACATCGAGGCTGCCAGGCAGTTCGACTTCCAGCTGCGCATCGCCTGCCCGGAAGGCTACGAGCCGGACCCACGCTTCATGGCCATTGGTGGCGACCACGTGCAGATCGTGCGTGACCCGAAGGAAGCCGTGCGCGGCGCCCACCTGGTGACTACGGATGTCTGGACTTCCATGGGCCAGGAGGAGGAAACTGCTCGGCGCCTGGCGCATTTCGCGCCTTACCAGGTCACCCGCGAACTGCTCGACCTGGCGGCACCCGACGCCCTGTTCATGCACTGCCTGCCCGCCCACCGTGGTGAGGAAATCAGCCATGACCTGCTCGACGACCCACGTTCGGTCGCCTGGGACCAGGCTGAAAACCGCCTGCATGCACAGAAGGCCCTTCTCGAATTCCTTGTAGAACCGGCTTACCACCACGCATGAGTCAACCCCTACTGCTCAACCTGCGTAACCTCGCCTGCGGCTATGGCGACCAGCGCATCGTCCAGAACCTCAATCTGCACCTGAACGCAGGCGACATCGGTTGCCTGCTGGGTTCATCCGGTTGCGGCAAAACCACAACCCTGCGCGCCATCGCCGGTTTCGAGCCGGTGCACGACGGCGAGATCCAGCTGGCTGGCGAGGTCATTTCCCGGGCAGGCTTCACGCTGGCTCCGGAAAAACGCCGCATCGGCATGGTGTTCCAGGATTACGCGCTGTTTCCGCACCTGACCGTGGCACAGAACGTTGCCTTCGGCATCGCCAAGCACCCGCGCCAGGCCGAGGTCATCGAAGAGATGCTCGAGCTGGTCAAGCTGGGTGGCCTGGGCGGGCGCTACCCGCATGAACTGTCCGGTGGCCAGCAGCAACGGGTCGCCCTGGCCCGTGCACTGGCACCGGAGCCGCAACTGCTGCTGCTCGACGAGCCCTTCTCCAACCTCGACGTGGAACTGCGCCGGCGCCTGAGCCATGAGGTTCGCGACATACTCAAGAGCCGCGGCACCAGCGCCATCCTGGTGACCCATGACCAGGAAGAGGCCTTTGCCGTCAGCGACCAGGTCGGTGTGTTCAAGGAGGGCCGCCTGGAACAGTGGGACACGCCCTACAACCTTTACCACGAGCCACAGACGCCGTTCGTGGCCAGCTTCATTGGCCAGGGGTATTTCATCCGTGGGCAGATGATCAGCCACGAGGCGGTCAATACCGAGCTGGGTGAGTTGCGCGGCAATCGTGCCTACATCATGGCGCCGGGCAGCTCGGTGGATGTACTGTTGCGCCCTGACGATATCGTCCACGCACCGGGCAGTGCGCTGCAGGCGAACATCGTTGGCAAGAGCTTCCTTGGCGCATCGACTCTATACCGCCTGCAGTTGCCGACTGGTAGCCAGCTGGAGGCAATTTTCCCTAGCCATGACGATCATCAGGTCGGTGAGGATGTGGGGATTGCCGTGAAAGCCGACCATCTGGTGCTGTTCCCGGTCCCGGGCAGTGTGGCGGCGCAGTTGCCGCGACAGGAGAACGGGGTGCGCCGGTACAGTTCGGCGACCTGATTCGATATTCTGGGGCCGCTCTGCGGCCCATCGCGACACAAGGCCGCTCCTACAAGGGTAAGTATTCCCCTGTAGGAGCGGCCTTGTGTCGCGATGGGCTGCAAAGCAGCCCCAAAATTCTCAGCCTCTACCGATCCCGGCAAACTTGCCCTGGGTATGCTCGGCCAATACCGCTGCCGCCAACTCTACCTCCAGCCCACGCCGCCCGGCGCTGACATGGATAGTCGCAAAATTCTGCGCCGAGTCATCGATGAAGGTGCGCAGGCGCTTCTTCTGCCCCAGCGGGCTGATCCCTCCCACCAGGTACCCCGTGGCCCGTTGCGCCACCGCCGGGTCAGCCATCTCGCACTTTTTCACCCCCGCAGCATGGGCCAGGGCTTTGAGGTCCAGCGTGCCCACCACAGGCACTACCGCTACCAGCAACTCCCCCTTCTCGCTACTCGCCAGCAAGGTCTTGAACACCTGCTGCGGGTCGAGACCGAGCTTTTCCGCAGCCTCCAGGCCATACGACGCCGACTTCGGGTCATGTTCGTAACTGTGCACACGATGTTCGGCGCGGTGCTTCTTCAACAGGTCTAGGGCGGGGGTCATGCAGTTGCTCCGGTCAGGGACGGCTCGGCGGCTACTTTAGGACAATTCCCACAGCGCAGCCAGCGCACCGCAATCGCGCCCCTCTAGCACGCGGATACGCACCGGAAATCAGCAACCAGATCGTGACCGATCGTTCACTTTCGACCTTTGACATCAGCGTTTCTTGTCTATATTTTTTCGTTTGTGAATAAATGGTGCACTTTTAAGGTGCATTTCCTACATCTGCCTGGGGTCAATGGGGATAGACACCAGGCTTTGCTGTCGAGCGCCCAGCGCCTCACAACAAAAAAAACGAGGTCATACATGACGACTGCTCTACGCCAACCCACGCTGTCCAGCCAATGCCTGGCCGAGTTCCTCGGTACTGCACTGCTCATCTTCTTCGGTACCGGCTGCGTCGCCGCGCTCAAGGTCGCGGGCGCCAGCTTTGGCCTGTGGGAAATCAGTATCATCTGGGGCGTGGGCGTCAGCATGGCGATCTACCTCACCGCCGGTATTTCCGGCGCGCACCTGAACCCGGCGGTGAGCATCGCCCTTACCCTGTTCGCCGGTTTCGACAAGCGCAAGCTGCCCTTCTACATGCTGGCCCAGGTATGCGGTGCGTTCTGTGGTGCCGCATTGGTCTACACCCTGTACAGCAACCTGTTCTTCGATTTCGAACAGGCCCACGCCATGCTGCGCGGTAGCGAAGCCAGCCTGGAGCTGGCCTCGGTGTTCTCCACCTATCCACACCCGTCGCTGTCCACCGGCCAGGCGTTCCTGGTCGAGGTGATCATCACCGCGATCCTGATGGCGGTGATCATGGCCCTGACCGACGACAACAACGGCCTGCCGCGCGGTGCCATGGCCCCGCTGCTGATCGGCCTGCTGATCGCCGTGATCGGCAGCGCCATGGGCCCGTTGACCGGCTTTGCCATGAACCCGGCCCGCGATTTCGGGCCAAAACTCATGACCTTCCTGGCCGGTTGGGGCGAAATCGCCTTCACTGGCGGTCGGGACATGCCCTATTTCCTGGTTCCGGTGTTCGCACCGATCCTTGGCGCCTGCCTCGGTGCCGCGACCTATCGCGGCCTGATCGCCCGTAACCTGCCAATGGCAGCCGCCGGGAACCCTGAGACAAATGACAACCGCCAGGGCGATACTCAAGTCAATTGACGCCGGCGTCACACCCAGCCCTGAACCCCAATTTTCGCAAGGCCTACGACCATGACAGACACCCAGGATAAGAACTACATCATCGCCCTGGACCAGGGCACCACCAGTTCGCGGGCCATCATTTTCGACCGCGACGCCAATGTGGTGGGTACCTCCCAGCGCGAGTTCGCCCAGCACTACCCACAGGCGGGCTGGGTCGAGCACGACCCGATGGAAATCTTCGCCACGCAGAGCGCGACCATGGTCGAGGCCCTGGCCCAGGCCGGCATCAGCCACGCCCAGGTCGCCGCGCTGGGTATTACCAACCAGCGCGAAACCACCGTGGTATGGGACAAGGAAACCGGTCGCCCGGTATACAACGCCATCGTCTGGCAGTGCCGCCGCAGCACCGAGATCTGCGCGCAGCTCAAGCGCGACGGCCATGAAGACTACATTCGCGAAGCTACTGGCCTGGTCACCGACCCATACTTCTCCGGCACCAAGCTGAAGTGGATCCTCGACAATGTCGAGGGTGCTCGCGAACGCGCCGAGCGCGGCGAGCTGCTGTTCGGCACCATCGATACCTGGCTGATCTGGAAGTTCTCCGGCGGCAAGGTACATGTCACCGATTACACCAATGCCTCGCGCACGCTGATGTTCAACATCCACAGCCTGCAGTGGGACGAAAAGCTTCTGGAAATCCTCGGCATCCCACGGCAGATGCTGCCCGAAGTACGCCCATCTTCCGAGGTCTACGGCCACACCAAGAGCGGCATCGCCATTGCCGGTATCGCCGGCGACCAGCAGTCCGCGCTGTTCGGCCAGATGTGCGTGGAGCCGGGCCAGGCCAAGAATACCTACGGTACCGGCTGCTTCCTGCTGATGAACACCGGCGACCAGGCGGTGAAGTCTTCCCATGGCCTGCTCACCACCATTGCATGCGGCCCGCGAGGCGAAGTGGCCTACGCGCTGGAAGGCGCGGTGTTCAACGGTGGTTCCACCGTGCAGTGGCTGCGTGATGAACTGAAGATCGTCAACGACGCGCTGGATACCGAATACTTTGCCAGCAAGGTCAAGGACAGCAACGGCGTATACCTGGTGCCCGCCTTCACTGGACTGGGCGCACCGTACTGGGATCCGTATGCCCGTGGCGCACTGTTCGGCCTGACCCGTGGCGTGAAGGTGGACCACATCATCCGCGCCGCGCTGGAGTCGATCGCCTACCAGACCCGCGACGTGCTTGACGCCATGCAGCAGGATTGCGGCCAGCGCCTTTCCGAGCTGCGCGTGGATGGCGGCGCAGTGGCCAACAACTTCCTCATGCAATTCCAGGCCGACATCCTGGGCACTTGCGTGGAACGCCCGAAAATGCGCGAAACCACTGCGTTGGGGGCGGCCTACCTGGCGGGCCTGGCCTGTGGCTTCTGGAGCGGCCTGGACGAGTTGCGCGACAAGGCCATCATCGAGCGCGAATTCAGCCCGCAACTGGATGAAGCGCAGAAAGAGAAGCTGTATGCCGGCTGGAAGAAGGCGGTCGAGCGTACTCGTGACTGGGAAGATCACGAGGCCTGATGCCCGGCGCGAAAGCTTGCCCAAATCCTGTGGGAGCGGGTTTACCCGCGAAGATGGCACCGGCTGCGCCGGTGTTCGCGGCTGAAGCCGCTCCCACAGGGACCAGTACAGCTTTTGGGTTTTGTGCATGACGAGCGCCGCAGCAGGGACCGCGTGAAGCAACGGGCCTGTTAGTCTACTGGTCGTAGTCCCCGTCCTACGGCATCATTGCAGCATTTGTCCGGCAGCCCCAAAGGACCGCCCATGAATCTGCCCCCTCGCCAACAACAAATTCTCGAACTGGTACGCGAACGCGGTTACGTCAGTATCGAGGAAATGGCGCAGCTGTTCGTCGTCACTCCGCAGACTATCCGCCGTGATATCAACCAGCTTGCAGAACTCAACCTGCTACGCCGTTACCACGGCGGCGCAGCCTATGATTCGAGCATCGAGAACACCGCCTACGCCATGCGCGCCGACCAGATGCGTGACGAAAAGCAACGCATCGCCGAAGCCGTGGCTCGGCAGATTCCCGACCATGCCTCGCTGTTCATCAACATCGGCACCACCACCGAATCCATCGCCCGCGCACTGCTCAACCACAACCACCTGAAAGTCATCACCAACAATCTGCATGTCGCCGCGATCCTTGCCGCCAAGGATGATTTCGAAGTACTGGTGGCCGGGGGCACGGTGCGTCGCGATGGCGGGGTTGTCGGCCAGGCCAGTGTCGACTTCATCAACCAGTTCAAGGTCGACTTCGCCCTGGTGGGCATCAGCGGCATCGACGAAGACGGCAGCCTGCTCGATTTCGACTACCAGGAAGTGCGGGTGTCCCAGGCAATCATCGCCAATGCCCGACAAGTGATTCTTGCCGCCGACTCCAGCAAGTTCGGGCGCAACGCCATGGTGCGCATGGGCTCGATCAGCCTGGTCGACTGCCTGGTCACCGACCAGGCGCCAACGCCCGCCCTTACCCAGTTGCTCAACCAGTACAAGATACGCCTCGAAGTAGTCTGAGCCGCCAGTGGGCTGCGAAGCGGCCCGCCGTTTTCGTAAATGTTCACTTTGTTGTCATCTGATCAGTTTTTTCTATAACTACTGACTGGCGACCGGCTTTCTGTTGCGCTAGTATTTTCGAAAACGAACATCAATGTTCATATTCGATGTGAACAGCCTCAGGAGGCCTTGCCGTGTCCCAGCCCGTTTCGTCCCAGCCCCCACTCGCCGACTGCTATGACCTCGCCGTGATCGGCGGTGGCATCAATGGCGTGGGCATCGCTGCCGACGCCGCCGGGCGCGGCCTGAAGGTGTTCCTCTGCGAAAAGGACGATCTGGCCCGGCACACCTCGTCGGCCAGCAGCAAACTGATCCATGGCGGCCTGCGCTACCTGGAGCACTACGAGTTTCGCCTGGTGCGTGAAGCGCTGGCCGAGCGTGAAGTACTGCTGGCCAAGGCCCCGCATATCGTCAAGCCCATGCGTTTCGTGCTGCCGCACCGCCCGCACCTGCGCCCGGCCTGGATGATCCGCGCCGGCCTGTTCCTGTATGACCATCTGGGCAAGCGCAAGCGCCTGGGTGCCTCGCGCAGCCTGCGCTTCGGCCCAGGCTACCCGCTCAAGCCAGCGATCACCCGTGGCTTCGAATACGCCGACTGCGCAGTGGACGACGCCCGCCTGGTGGTACTCAACGCCATGGCCGCCCGCGAGCACGGCGCGCACATCCACACCCGCACCCGCTGCTTGCGCGCCGAGCGTGTCGATGGCCTGTGGCAGGTGGAACTGCAGCACGCCGACGGCAGCCTGCAGAGCATTCGCGCCCGCGCCCTGGTCAACGCAGCAGGCCCGTGGGTTGCAAGCTTCATCAAGGACGACCTCAAGCTCGATGCGCCGTACGGCATCCGCCTGATCCAGGGTAGCCACCTCATCGTGCCGCGCCTGTACGAAGGTGAACACGCCTATATCCTGCAGAACGAAGACCAGCGTATCGTCTTCTGCATCCCATATCTGGACCGCTTTACCCTGATCGGCACTACCGACCGCGAATACAGCGGCGACCCGGCCAAGGTGGCAATCACCGAACAGGAAACCGAATACCTGCTGAAAGTGGTCAACGAGCACTTCAACCACCAGCTTGGTCGCAACGATATCGTGCACACCTACTCCGGGGTTCGCCCGCTGTGCAATGACGAATCGGACAACCCTTCGGCGGTGACCCGCGACTACACCCTGGCATTGTCCGCCAGCGAAGGTCAGGCACCGCTGCTGTCGGTGTTCGGCGGCAAGCTGACCACCTACCGCAAGCTGGCCGAATCGGCCATGGCCGAGCTCAAGCCGCATTTCCCGCAGATGCGTGGTAGCTGGACGGCCAGTGCGCCGCTGCCAGGTGGCGAGAACATGACGAGCGTACAAGACCTGGTGGATGCCGTACTGGCGCGCTGCGGCTGGTTGCCGGTGGACATCGCCAAACGCTGGGCGCTCACCTATGGCTACCGCGTGTGGCAGTTGCTCGACGGCGTGCACGGGCCGGAAGACCTGGGCCAGCCACTGGGCGGTGGGCTGTTCGGCCGCGAGGTGGAATACCTGTGCGATCAGGAATGGGCGTGCGACGCCGACGATATCCTCTGGCGCCGCACCAAGCTGGGGCTGTTCACCAGCGCCAGTGAACAGCAATTGCTGAGGGATTACCTGCAACAACGCACGCAGAATCAGGCCCGAGTCCAGGCAGCCTGACCCTGCATGCCTCGCCTGGTGTCGCTCAGGTTCGCGGTGATCGGTCGTCGCTAACAGAACGCGCCCAGGCCTCGGTGGTCAAGGTGCGCATCAGTACCCGCTCGTCAACCTCGTGCTCGCGCATCAATGCCCGGGCACGCCCGCCGTAGTCGCTTTCCTGGCCATTTCTGGCCTGCTGTTCAAGCGATTCAAGGCGTTCATGGAAGGGCGCAGCCAACGCATCGAAACGCTCTGGGTAGGTTTCACGCAGGTAATTCTGCCAAAAAGGGCGCTCAGCCAACGTATCGAGGATGGCCACCGACGTATTGGCCGCCAGTACTTCCAGTTGCGCATGGCTCAGGTCGGCATTGCTTACGTGGGCAAACGAAGCGTAATGCATCTGGTCTGGTGTTACCGGCAGATCCAGGGCACTTGCCAGACGTGAGCGGTAGTACAGCCGCGTTTCAATTTCGTCGACCTCGACCACTGCCTCTGCGCGCATTCTTTGCACATGCCGTGCAGCAATGGCATCCAGCAGGTCCAGACGGTGCAATTGCCGGCCCAGACGCAGAAAACGGGCCTCCCGTACCGCCACTGGGACGTCTTCGATACCTTGGTAAGCGAGGATGGCCACTTCCATCTGGTTGAGTATCAACAGCAAGCGGTCTTCGCAACTACGGGGAGCGTCAGCCTCGCGGAACAATCGCTCGCGCAATGCTTCGTCGTGTTCGCAGGCATCGAGGATATGCCAGATACGGCGACGATAATGACGGGGGTGTGTTTCAAAATCTTCGCTTTCGGCGAAGTCTGCGAGGAAACGAAACAAGCCTGCCGAGCCGGACTCCTCCTGCAAACGGTCCCAGCTGGCTTCGCGGCTGGTACGCAGCGCTTCGTTTCGGCTGGCCACCCATTCTGCGCGGGTCTGGTCGTTCACTGCCGCATGGGCGTGGGATGCGCCGCCCCTGGCCCGGGAGTCGCTGACGCCGCGGGCCTCGTCAAGCAACTGGACGCTGGCTTCGTTCAGCGGATTCTCATGCAGATTGAGCCTTCGCAGCCGCAGGCGCAGGCCGCGCATATCCCTTTGCAGCTCGCTGATCCGGTTGTCGCGCAGGTCGACGTGCGCGCGCAACGCAACCCGCTCATGAAGCAGATTCACATCAACCTGCCCGGTTGCACGCAGGCGCACGTCACGCACGTGCGGCAAGGCAGAGAGATCAGGCACGCCGTTGAGCGGGTTGTAGCTCAGAGTCAAGGTATTGAGCCGCTGCAAACCCGCCAGACGGCGGCTCCCGGTTTCATCCAGGACAATCTGGTTATTACCCAGATTGACCCGTCTTAGCTGGGTAAGGCCCTCGATACCCTCTGGCACACGGCTTAGCCGGTTGCCGCTAAGATCAAGATCGACAACATTCGGGAATAGCCTGAGAAACGAAGCATCGATATCTTGTAGTTGCATGTTACGCAACGTTAGCCTGCGTACATGCACATAGTCGACCCCGCGCGGCAGGACAGGCAGCGCACTGACCGGCTCACCGTCGATGGTCAGCTCATACTGGTCATTACTGTCTACCAGCTTGCGCCGCCAGCTCCGGCGTAACGTATCGGCGACGCGGCGGCGGCGGATGGCGTCGATGGGGTTCTGCCAGTCGGCCTGCCACTGGCGCAGCACGTCGCGTAGCCCGGCAAGCTGGCGCTGCAGCATCTGGTAATGGTCCCACAGGTTTTCGCCTCGCTGGCGGACCGCATCCATATAAGCTTCAAGCTGCATTTCACTGAGCGTCGGGAATATCTGGTGGATGCCGCGCCGGATCGCCTGCCGGCTACTCTCCCCACCGCCGCTCAGGCGGTAAGCCAGGCGGCCGTCGCCAAAGCGTCTGGGTGGCCGTACGCCAGTACCCTTAGGGGCCAGACCGATCAGCCTGGCGGCCTGTTCGCGCTCCTGTGCAGCGATTTCGAGCACCTTGTCCCGTAGTTGTGTCACTTGCTGCCCGACATTACCCAAGACCAGCTTCTGCTTGTCGTCCAGGCACTGCAGCACGGCATGTAGTAAAGAAGCATCGCGGCCAGCAGCCTCGCCGTCCAACGCATACCCCTGCGCCCCTTTGATGATGACCCGGACTTCGCGGGCCTCGTGGTTTTGGCTGGCAAACAGCACTCGGCCCTCACGATTGCCAGCACGTAATTCAACCCGCACCGAAGCAGGCCATGGGGCCTTGCGCTCGACCAGCCCCAATAGCAGCTTTTCACCGTCGGCATTGAGCAGCTGCGGTAGGCGAATACCCAGGCAGGCAACATCTACGCGGCTGTCACGCAGGTACCAACGGGCACGCTCTGCCATACCCAGCGGCACTCGCCCGCCGGCCAATGGCGACGGCAACTGTGAGGAACTGCTCTGATCAATGATTTCCTGTGCGCCTCGGGACGATAATCCATTGAAAGCATTCATCAGCCAGGTTTGCTCGGGGGTCGCAGGCGGATGCAAGTCCCGCAGCGCACCCTCCAATGCCAAGCCACGCAGCCCTGGGCGTCTTGCGCACAGATCCAGCCGCTCATGCAGGTCGATCAGCCGCGCTGGCGGCGCCGCGTGCTCCACGTGCAAGCGCCGTTAACTGGTCCACTTGCAGGCCCGCCGCATCAAGCAGCACCTTGGCCCTGGGCTCCAGAAGGTCGGCAAAATGTTCGCCGGGCAAGCCTTGCAGCAATACCAGCGGGTTGTTCTCCGCGGCGGGGTAATGGGAATTTCGCAGCAACCTGACCTTGCCACCCGTCATTACCTGGGGTTCCAGCGCATCCACCCAAGGTACCCGCTTGAGCAGGTGAAGCGCTGCGGCGCTCGCCCCCGTCAACGCCACCCCCTGGGCAACGGAAAACAAATGCTCCAGCGCGCCCTGGCGATCGCCCAACCGCCAGTCCTGATAACCTTCATATACTTCGTCCAGCAGCTGCGCGGCGCTCACTACCAACAACAATTCACCCAGGACAGGCACGACAAAGGCGGCCAAGCCCAGCAGGTCCAGCCCGGCATACAGCAGCCCCTGCAAACGCTTGTGCCTGCTCAACCGATCCTCTTCATCGGTCGGAACGGCAATGAAGCGCGCATCATCATAGATTTTCGCCACGACCTGGGTACGCACATGGCTGAACACCGAAGCCTCGACCGGCAGGTTGCGCCCGTCCAGTTCCGCCGGTCGGCTGGAACCCGCGGACGCCAGGGCGCGTGCAAGGGCCATTTCGAAACCTTTACGGTCCTCGGCCTTGAGAAAGCGCCGCATGAACGCGAGGAAAGGCTCGTGCCTGAGCCGTAGCGCCAGATCGCCATACACGTCATCCCACGCATCGTAATGCCGCAGGCTTTTTTCGGGGTCGCCAGGTATCCAGACGATGATTTCATCCACTGCGGCCCCCGGCGCTGGCCGCCATTCCAGGGTGACAATGCCCACCATGCACTTGCCCAACAGGTATAACTGCCGCGGCGTCAGCGTACCGCCTGCGTAAGCTGGTAGCGCTGGCCGCTCAAGTATCGGCAACAAACGGCGCAGATCGCGCTCGTCCAGCGCTCCCTTGATTCTGCCTTCATACAGCTCTGCCTTCATCCGGGTACGCAAACTGTCCTGAAACAGCTGTTCGATGGCATGGCGCGCCTGGTCGACAGGCTGGCCCCGGCCTGCCTTGGGCTGTAGAACCGTCTTCAACAGCGCCTGGTAACGGCCACCGACATCCAGCGTGCGGCACAGGCTGACAAAATGCTCAAACCTCATGCCCAGCCGCCCCCCTTCGCCGTCAACCAGGTACGCCTTGCGCAACAGCCAGGGCACGCTCTCTTCTACATCGAAATTGTGCAGGGCCGCCGCGAGCAGGGATTGCCGGGTGGTATAGGTGATCATCGGCTTGTGGATCTTCTCTGCAGCCGAAGGCAGTGGAAACTCCTCGCTGACCACTACGAAAGCGCGGCGAGGGTCGACATGCCCAAGCCCTGCTTCCGCCAAGGCCCTTTCCAGCAACGGCGCTGCGAAGTCGTCAACCGCCGGGATGCGACTCAGCAGATGCTGCAGCTGATCGGCAACCTGCTGCTGCGCGATCAAAGCCTGTCGATAGGGCTCGACATGTCGCGCCTGGGCAGCGGCCAACCAAGGGGGGAGCTGGCGGGCGATCAACTGATCAACCGACCCGGACGGAAGACTATCGGCAGATGGCATGGTGGTTTCTCCTGGTCTGAAAAGACGCAGGACACCACACGCAATATTGATAAACGCGGTACTTATAGCAGGACTACAGCGCTCGCCCATCTATTCGGATTTCCGAACAGGGTAAATGCATTCGTTCGGAAATCCGGAAACTTCCAGTTACGCAGAAATCGTCAAGAAAGGTTCATACCCTGAGATTTCGCGGGTTTATGATCGATATCAGAGCTTGGCACGACTCATGCTCTACACTTGGTAGCCGAATGCACCCCGCTTCATGCTGTATTCGTTGAACGAAAGAGTCCGCCAACGGCTCCATAAAAAAAACAAACACGTCGAGGAAAATTTGATGCGCATCGTTCGTCAATTGCTGGGCGCCGCCATCGCGGCCGCTGTGATCGCTTCGCCGGCCATGGCCGAAGAACTGACCGGCACCCTGAAGAAGATCAAGGATTCGGGCACCATCACCCTGGGCCACCGCGACTCCTCCATCCCGTTTTCCTACCTGGCCGGCAAGCCCGAGCCCGTGGGCTACTCGCACGACATCCAGCTGGCTGTCGTCGAGGCCCTGAAGAAGCAACTGGGCACGGACATCAAAGTCCGCTACAACCTGGTCACCTCCCAGACCCGCATCCCGCTGGTGCAAAACGGCACCGTGGACCTCGAGTGCGGCTCCACCACCAACAACGTCGAGCGCCAGCAGCAAGTCGGCTTCTCGGTCGGTATCTTCGAAGTCGGTACCCGCCTGCTGACCAAGGTCAAGGATGGTCAGCCGGCATACAAGGACTTCCCGGACCTGGCCGGCAAGAACGTGGTAACCACCGCCGGTACCACCTCCGAGCGCATCCTCAAGGCGATGAACGCCGACAAGCAGATGAAGATGAACGTGATTTCCGCCAAGGACCACGGTGAAGCCTTCAACATGCTCGAAAGCGGCCGCGCCGTGGCCTTCATGATGGACGACGCCTTGCTCGCCGGCGAAATGGCCAAGGCGCGCAAACCGTCGGACTGGGTCATTACCGGTACCCCGCAGTCGTACGAAATCTATGGCTGCATGGTGCGCAAGGATGACGCGGCCTTCAAGAAAGCGGTCGATGATGCCATCGTCGGTTACTTCAAGTCGGGCGAGGTCAACAAGAGCTACGACAAGTGGTTCCAGCAGCCGATTCCGCCAAAGGGCCTGAACCTGCAGTTCCCGATGAGCGAAGAGCTGAAGAAACTGATCGCCGAGCCGACCGACAAGGCCGCGGACGAGAAGAAGTCCTGACTCTCAGATAGTGGCCCGGTGCTCAACAGCACCAATCAACTCTGCAGGCCACCCATTAGTGTCTAACCTTTCATCCGAGGGCGCTCGCCGCCCTCGGATGGTCGAAGGTGCCCGTGAAACAATCGTCTGAGGGGAAATCCCGATGAATTACAACTGGGACTGGGGCGTGTTCTTCAAGTCCACCGGCGTGGGCAGCGAAACCTATCTGGACTGGTACGTCACCGGCCTGGGCTGGACCATCGCCATCGCCATCTCCGCCTGGATCATCGCCTTGTTGCTGGGTTCGATCCTCGGTGTCATGCGTACCGTGCCGAACCGGCTGGTTTCAGGTATCGCCACCGCCTACGTGGAACTGTTCCGCAACGTACCGCTGCTGGTGCAATTGTTCATCTGGTACTTCCTGGTACCGGATCTGCTGCCCGAAGGCCTGCAGGAATGGTTCAAGCAGGACCTCAACCCGACCACTTCGGCGCTGATCAGCGTGGTCATCTGCCTGGGCCTGTTCACCGCCGCCCGCGTTTGTGAGCAAGTGCGCACCGGTATCCAGGCATTGCCGCGTGGCCAGGAAGCCGCTGCCCGCGCCATGGGTTTCAGCCTGTCGCAGATCTACACCAACGTGCTGCTGCCGCAAGCCTACCGGATCATCATTCCGCCGCTCACTTCGGAATTCCTGAACGTGTTCAAGAACTCCTCGGTGGCTTCGCTGATCGGCCTGATGGAACTGCTGGCGCAGACCAAGCAGACCGCCGAATTCTCGGCCAACCTGTTCGAGGCCTTCACCCTGGCCACGCTGATCTACTTCACCCTGAACATGGGCCTGATGCTGCTCATGCGCATGGTCGAGAAGAAGGTCTCGGTGCCCGGCCTGATTTCTGTAGGGGGCAAATAAATGGAAATGGATTTCAGCGAAATCATCCCGGCCCTGCCAGCCCTGTGGGAAGGCATGGTCATGACCCTGCAACTGATGGTCATGGGCGTGGTCGGCGGCATCGTGCTGGGGACCATCCTGGCCCTGATGCGCCTGTCGTCGAGCAAGCTGCTGTCGAACCTGGCCGGCGCCTACGTCAACTACTTCCGCTCGATCCCGCTGCTGCTGGTCATCACCTGGTTCTACCTGGCGGTACCGTTCGTGCTGCGCTGGATCACCGGCGAAGACACCCCGGTGGGTGCCTTCACCTCGTGCGTGGTGGCGTTCATGATGTTCGAGGCCGCGTACTTCTGCGAAATCGTCCGCGCTGGTGTGCAGTCGATCTCCAAGGGCCAGATGGGCGCCGCCCAGGCCCTGGGCATGACCTACGGCCAGACCATGCGCCTGATCATCCTGCCCCAGGCCTTCCGCAAGATGACCCCGCTGCTGTTGCAGCAGAGCATCATCCTGTTCCAGGACACCTCGCTGGTATACACCGTGGGCCTGGTGGACTTCCTCAACTCGGCACGCTCCAACGGCGATATCATCGGGCGCTCCCATGAGTTCCTGATCTTCGCCGGTGTCGTGTACTTCCTCATCAGCTTCTCCGCTTCGTGGCTGGTCAAGCGCCTGCAAAAAAGGATCACCGTATGATTTCCATCAAGAACGTCAACAAGTGGTACGGGGACTTCCAGGTACTGACCGACTGCAGCACCGAGGTCAAAAAAGGTGAAGTGGTGGTGGTGTGCGGCCCGTCGGGCTCGGGCAAGTCCACCCTGATCAAATGTGTCAACGCCCTGGAGCCGTTCCAGAAAGGTGACATCGTGGTCGACGGCACCTCGATCGCCGACCCCAAGACCAACCTGCCCAAACTGCGTTCGCGCGTTGGCATGGTGTTCCAGCATTTCGAGCTGTTCCCGCACCTGTCCATCACCGAGAACCTGACCATTGCCCAACGCAAGGTGCTTGGCCGTAGCGAAGCGGAAGCGACCAAGAAGGGCCTGGCCCTGCTCGATCGCGTCGGCCTCGGTGCCCACGCCAAGAAGCACCCCGGTCAGCTGTCCGGCGGACAGCAGCAGCGCGTGGCCATCGCCCGCGCCCTGTCGATGGACCCGATCGTGATGCTGTTCGACGAACCGACCTCGGCGCTGGACCCGGAAATGGTCAACGAAGTACTGGACGTGATGGTTGAACTGGCCCACGAAGGCATGACCATGATGTGCGTGACCCACGAAATGGGCTTCGCCCGCAAAGTGGCCAACCGCGTGATCTTCATGGACAAGGGCAACATCATCGAGGATTGCCAGAAGGAAGACTTCTTCGGTAACCCGAGCGCCCGCCACGAGCGTACCCAGCACTTCCTCAGCAAGATCCTGCAACACTGATTTTGCTTCACTGAAGCGCTCGGTGCCGCCGCCCTTTCGGGCGGCGGCGCTGGTCGTGACAAGGCCACTGTGATGAAATGCGATCCTTCGCTTCTTCTCCCTGCCAAGCCTGCCGTGAAATCCCGCCTGCTCCGCCAATTGCTGTTGCCGCCACTGATCATCCTGCTGATGGTCGGCCTGGGCATGGCTGGCTACCTGATCAGCGAGAGCAACGGCATCCGCACCCTCAGCGAAAACGGCGAGCGCCAGCTTGAGCTGCACGCACGCACGGTCGAGAGCGAAATCAGCAAGTACACCTACCTGCCGAGCCTGCTGGAGCTGGAAGATAGTGTCTCGCACCTGCTCACCGACCCTGACGGTGGCTCGCGGCAGGCCGTCAACGAATACCTCGAAGGCCTGAACCGGCGCAGCCGCAGCCGGGCCATCTTCGTCCTCGATACCAATGGCCGGGTCCAGGCCACCAGCAACTGGCGCGATGCCGACTCGTTCCTCGGCGAGGACCTGTCGTTCCGGGCCTACTTCCAGACCGCCGTGCGCGGCGAGCCCGGGCGTTTCTACGGCATCGGCAGCACCACCGGCGAGGCCGGCTATTACCTGGCCCATGGCCTGGAAGAGCACGGCAAGATCATTGGCGTGGCGGTGATCAAGGTGCGCCTGGACACCCTTGAGGAGCGCTGGCAACGTGCCCGCCTGGAAGCGTTCGTCAGCGACGAGAACGGCATCATCATCCTCTCCAGCGACCCGGCCCGGCGCCTGAAGTCGGTACGCCCGCTGACGCCGCAGATCAAGGAGCGTCTGGCCCGCAGCCTGCAGTACTACTGGTGGCCGCTGAACGAGCTGCAGCCCCTCGCCCGGGAAACCCTGGCCGATGGTGTGGAAAAGCTGACCTTCCCGGCCAACAGCGAAACCGCACAGGGCAAGGCCCGCGAAATGGCCTACCTGGCCCAGACCCGGCGCCTGGCCGACACGCCCTGGCATTTCACCCTGCTGACCCCACTGCAGGACCTGCGTCGCGAATCCATGGTGCAAGGCATCCTGGTGGGCGTGGCCTTCGCCTTGCTGGCGATTCTCGGCATCGCCTGGAACGAACGGCGCAAGGTCATCGCCACTCGACTGGCAGCCCGCGAGGCGCTGCAGGAAGCCAACAGCCAGCTGGAGCGACGGATTGCCGAACGCACAGCCGACCTGCGCGCCAGCAACGAACGCCTGAAGGGCCAGATTCGCGAGCGCCGGCATGCCGAACAGACCCTGCGCCACGCCCAGGATGAACTGGTACAGGCCGGCAAGCTGGCCGCCATCGGGCAGATGTCCACCAGCATTGCCCACGAACTGAACCAGCCGCTGGCTGCGCTGCGCACGTTGTCCGGCAACACCGTGCGCTTCCTCGAACGCGGGGCGCTGGAAACCGCCAGTACCAACCTGCGCACCATGAACGACCTGATCGACCGCATGGGCCGCATCACCGCCAGCCTGCGCTCGTTCGCCCGGCGCGGTGACGACAGCGGCCAGGCCTCGCTGGCCAAGGCGGTGGACGCTACCCTGCAGGTGCTGGCCAACCGCATCAGCGCCTGCCACCTGCAGTTGCACAATCAGTTCGAAGACCAGCAACTGGCCATCGACCAGACGCGACTGGAGCAGATCCTGGTCAACCTGATCGGCAACGCTCTGGATGCCATGGCCGCCCAGCCACGGCCGCAACTGTGGCTGGAAGGCGAGCTGCAGGGCGACAAGTACCGTTTGCAGGTGCGCGACAATGGCCATGGCATCGACGCCGAGGCGCGCAAGCACCTGTTCGAACCTTTCTTCACCACCAAACCGGGCGAACATGGCCTGGGCCTGGGCCTGACCCTGTCGGCGAGCCTTGCCGCCGCCGCCAAGGGCAGCCTCAACGTCGAGCACCCCGCCAATGGCGGTACGGCCTTCGTCCTCGCCCTGCCCCTGGCCTCAACCCCTAGCGAATCGGCAGAGCACCCATGAACCAAGCGCCTCTTACCGTCCTGATCGTCGAAGACGACCCGCATGTGCTGCTCGGCTGCCAACAGGCGCTGGCCCTGGAAGACATCGCCTGTGAAGGCGTGGGCAGCGCCGAGCAGGCGCTGGAACGCATCGGCGACGACTTCGCCGGCATCGTCGTGAGCGATATACGCCTGCCGGGTATCGATGGCCTGGAGCTGCTCAACCGTCTCAAGGCCCGTGACCGCAGCCTGCCGGTGGTGCTGATCACCGGCCACGGCGATATCGACATGGCGGTGGGCGCCATGCGCAATGGCGCCTACGACTTCATGGAAAAGCCCTTCTCCCCGGAGCGCCTGGTCGATGTGGTGCGCCGAGCCCTTGAACAACGTGGGCTGTCGCGCGAAGTGGTGGCCCTGCGCCGCCAGTTGGCCGAGCAGAGCAGCCTTGAGGGCCGCATCATTGGCCGTTCACCGGCCATGGAGCACCTGCGCGAACTGATCGCCAACGTCGCCGATACCTCAGCCAACGTGTTGATCGAAGGCGAAACCGGTACCGGCAAGGAACTGGTCGCCCGCTGCCTGCACGACTTCAGCCGCCGCCAGGGCCAGCCCTTCGTGGCCCTGAACTGCGGCGGCCTGCCGGAAAACCTGTTCGAAAGCGAGATTTTCGGCCACGAGGCCAACGCCTTCACCGGTGCCGGCAAACGCCGCATCGGCAAGATCGAACACGCCAACGGCGGCACGCTGTTCCTCGACGAAGTGGAAAGCATGCCGATCAACCTGCAGATCAAGCTGCTGCGCGTGCTGCAGGAGCGCACCCTGGAGCGGCTGGGCTCGAACCAGAGCATTGCGGTGGACTGCCGAGTGATCGCCGCGACCAAATCCGACCTGGATGCCATGGGCCAGAGCGGCCAGTTCCGCAGCGACCTGTATTACCGGCTGAACGTGGTAACCCTGGAGCTGCCACCGCTGCGCGAGCGCCGCGAAGACATCCTGCAGCTGTTCGAACACTTCCTGCAGCAGTCGGCCCTGCGCTTCGACCGTGAAACACCCGTGCTGGACAGCCAGACCCTGTCGCGCCTGATGGCTCACGACTGGCCAGGCAACGTGCGTGAGCTACGCAACGTCGCCGAACGCTATGCCCTTGGCCTGCCGGCTTTCAAGAAAGGCCCCAGCGGCGGTGCAAGCCAGGGGCTGGGCTTTGCCGAGGCGGTGGAAGCGTTCGAGCGCAACCTGCTCAGCGACGCTCTGCAACGCACTGGCGGCAACCTGAGCCAGGCCAGCCAGGAGCTGGGCATGGCCAAGACCACGCTGTTCGACAAAGTGAAAAAATACGGCCTCGGCTGACCTCAACCCCAACCTGGAAGGACAACGTGGACCTGGTATTCAAAGCGGCCCTCGGTGCTGGCGTGGTAGTGCTGCTGGCGGTGCTGTCGAAGACGCGCAATTACTACATCGCCGGGCTGGTGCCGCTGTTCCCCACCTTCGCCCTGATTGCCCATTACATCGTCGGCAAGGGGCGCAGCATGGCCGACCTCAAGACGACCATCCTGTTCGGCATGTGGTCGATCATTCCGTACTTTGTGTATCTGGCGACTTTGTATGTACTGGTAGACCGCCTGCGCCTGGAGGCGTCGCTGGCGTTGGCCACGGTGGCCTGGCTGATGGCCGCGACCGTGCTGGTGACCTTGTGGGTGCGGATGCACTGATCGGAATCGGCGTTGGCCTCTTCGCGGGTAAACCCGCGAAGAGGCCAACGCCGATTCAGAGCCCTGCGATATGCGTGACATCCTGCCGATGCGCCTGCAGGTAGGGCAACACCGCCCCCAGCAACGGCGCCTTGAATTCTTCCTGAAAGCGGTGCGCCAACCCAGGGATCAGCCGTAGCTGGCTACCCTGGATATGCGCCGCCAGGTGCACGCCGTGCATCACCGGCAGCAACGGATCGGCCGTGCCATGCACCACCAGGGTCGGCACCCGCAACTGGTTGAGCAATTCGACCCGGCTCGGCTCGGCCAGTATCGCCATGATCTGGCGCTTGGCCCCATCCGGGTTGAACGCGCGGTCGTAGGCCACGGCCGCCTGCTGCAGCAACACCGCACGATCGTCACGCACCTCGGGGCTGCCCAGCGCCGCCAGCAGGTCGGCCTGCTGTTCGATGGCCACTTCGCGGTTCGGCGCGCTGCGCCGGGCCAGCAGTTGCACCAGCGCCGGATCCGGCGCTGGCAATCCCGCGGCCCCTGAACTGGACATGACCAACGTGAGGCTGCGCACGCGCTCGGGCGCCATGGCCGCCAAATGCTGGGCAATCATGCCGCCCATGCTCACCCCCAGCACGTGGAATTGGCGCACGCCCAGCGCATCCATCAAGCGCAAGCCATCATCTGCCATGTCGGTCAGCGTATAAGGCGCAGCCACCGGCAAGCCCAGCTTGTAGCGCAGCAGTTCGACCGTCAGGTTGGCCGACGGCGGCACCTGGTTCCAGCGCGACAGGCCGACATCGCGGTTGTCATAGCGGATCACCCGAAAGCCCTGGCGGCACAACGCCTCTACCACGTCGTCCGGCCAATGGATCAACTGCCCGCCCAGCCCCATCACCAGCAACAAGGCCGGGTCGCGTGGCGCACCGACGCTCTGGTACACCAGGCTGACCGCACCCAGTTCGGCCCGCTGCACCGGCACGTGGGCGTCACAACGCTGTTCAGCGAAACCCGCAGGTACGCCGAATACAAAGAAAAGAAAAAGCCAAAAAGCCCGCATGAAAGAAACACCAGAATGCAGATCCCCAGTAGAGCGCGAGTCTGATGAATTCTGTTCGGGCGCGCTGCCACAGTTCAGTGACAGTTTGATGACTCCCGCCAGGCGGTGCGGCCGTCTGCCCAGTCGACAGGCGTGGCAACATGAGGGAAACCTCAACTCAGTCCCTGTTTCCTCAAATCCACACCCCGGAGTCAGCTGTGCTGGAGATCCGTCACCTGAAAACCCTTCATGCCCTGCGCGAGGCCGACAGCCTGGTGGAGGCCGCCGAGCGCCTGCACCTGACCCAGTCGGCGCTGTCGCACCAGTTCAAGGAGCTGGAAGAGCGCCTGGGCCTGCCGCTGTTCGTACGCAAGACCAAGCCGATTCGCTTCACCAGCGCCGGGCTGCGCCTGCTGCAACTGGCCGATGCCACCCTGCCGCTGCTGCGCGGCGCCGAACGTGATATCGCGCGCCTGGCCGGTGGCACCGCCGGGCGGCTGCACATGGCCATCGAATGCCACAGCTGTTTCCAGTGGCTGATGCCGACCATCGACCAGTTCCGTGACGCCTGGCCGGAGGTGGAGCTGGACCTGGCCTCCGGCTTTGCCTTCGCCCCGCTGCCGGCCCTGGCCCGCGGCGACCTCGACCTGGTGGTAACCTCCGACCCTCTGGACCTGGCAGGCATCACCTATGTGCCGCTGTTCACCTACGAGGCAATGCTGGCGGTGGCCAACCAGCATCCGTTGGCCAGCAAGCCGTACATCGTGCCGCAGGACCTGCTCGACCAGACCCTCATCACCTACCCGGTGGAACGCGATCGCCTGGACATCTTCACCCGCTTTCTGGAGCCGGCCGACATCGAGCCCGCCGCCGTGCGCACATCAGAGCTGACGGTGATGATGATGCAACTGGTGGCCAGCGGCCGTGGCGTGTGCGGTATGCCGCACTGGGCATTGCACGAGTACAGCTCGCGCGGGTATGTGAAGGGCAAGCGCCTGGGTGAAAAAGGCCTGTTCGCCACGCTTTATGCCGCCGTGCGCACCGACATGCTCGATGCACCCTACATGCGCGACTTCCTGCTGACCGCCAAGGACACCTCGTTCGCCACCCTCGATGGCGTCAGCGCGGTGCGCTGACGGCCTGGCGGTACAGCGGAAGGATCAGGTCGCGGGTCAGGGGGGCCAGGTGCAAGGTGGGGGCCTGGTCAGCGGCCAGCCAGGCCACCTCTTCGATTTCCGCGGCCGGCAGCACGGCGGCGGCACTGTCGACACGGAACAGTTCGGCCTGTACCTCAAAGCCCGGCTCGTTGGCGGCCGGGGCGCTGAACTGACCCAGGTGCACGGCCTGGGCCGGGTCGATGTGCAGGCCCAGTTCCTCATGCAACTCGCGCACCAGCGCCTGCAACGGGGTTTCGTCAGCATCAATCTTGCCGCCGGGCTGCATGAAGGCCTGGGTGCCGCGCTTGCGTACCAGCAGGGTGCGGCCCTGGGGATCGATCAGCAGGGCGGCGGCGATGCGGATGGTCTTGGGCATGGGCTGGGCTCACTTGCAACAATGGCCCGGGAGGATCCCATGGGGGTCATTGGCCTGACAAGGCCCGTGTTTCCTGTGCCGGCCTCTTCGCGGGCGCGCCCGCTCCCACAGGTCCTCCACAGGTCTTGAGAGCGGCGCAGGTACCTGTGGGAGCGGGCATGCCCGCGAAAGGGCCGGCACAGGATGTAGCCGACCGGCCAGACGAACGGCCCCTTGCCAACCCGCCCCACGCCCTCCATAACCAACACATGAATCTGCCCGCCAAACAGCACCCGGTGCTCGAGCTGTTCCACCCTGCCGTGCGCACCTGGTTCCGCCGCCAGTTCGCCACGGTCACCGGCGCCCAGGCCCAGGCCTGGCCGTTGATCCACGCGGGCCAGTCAATGCTGCTGGCCGCGCCGACCGGCTCGGGCAAGACCCTCAGCGCGTTCCTGGCCGTGATCGACGAACTGTTCCGCCAGGGCCTGGAGCACCAGGGCGAGCTGCCCGCGCAAACCCTGGTGGTCTACGTTTCACCGCTCAAGGCTTTGTCCAACGACATCCGCCTGAACCTGCAGGCACCGCTCGAAGGCATCACCCAGGCCCTCGCGGACCAGGGCCTGAATGCCCCGCGCATCACCACAGCCGTGCGCACCGGCGACACCCCGCAGAAAGAGCGTGCCGCCATGCGCAAACTGGCACCGCACATCCTGGTGACCACACCCGAATCGCTCTACGTGCTGATGGGCTCGGCTTCGGGCCGCGAAGGCCTGGCCAGCGTGCATACGGTCATCGTCGACGAAATCCATGCCTTGGCCGGCAACAAGCGCGGCGCCCACCTGGCACTGACCCTGGAGCGCCTGCAGGCCCTGTGCAACCGACCATTGCGGCGTATCGGCCTGTCGGCCACGCAACGCCCGGTAGAGCGGGTGGCGCAGTTTCTGGTCGGCAACGGCCGCAGCTGTGCCATCGTCGATGTCGGCCATGCTCGGCAGCGCGACCTGGCCATCGAAGTACCGCCAGTGCCACTGGGGGCAGTGATGGCCACTGATGTGTGGGGGCTGGTCTATGACCGCCTGGCCAGCCTGGCGCGCGAACATCGCACCACCCTGGTGTTCGTCAATACCCGGCGCCTGGCCGAGCGCATCACCCGCCACCTCGGCGACCGCCTGGGCAAGGAGGCGGTTGCCGCGCACCACGGCAGCCTGGCCAAGGAACTACGCCTGGATGCCGAACAACGCCTGAAAAACGGCCAGCTGCAGGTGCTGGTGGCCACTGCTTCGCTGGAGCTGGGCATCGATATCGGCGACATCGAACTGGTCTGCCAGATCGCTTCGCCAGGTTCGATCGCGGCCTTGCTGCAACGGGTCGGCCGCGCTGGCCACCAGGTCGATGGCGTGCCCAAGGGGCGCCTGTTCCCTACTTCGCGCGATGACCTGATCGAATGCGTCGCCCTGCTCGACTGCGTACGTCGGGGCGAGCTGGACGAACTGCACATTCCCCGGGCGCCGCTGGACGTGCTGGCCCAGCAGATCGTCGCCGAAGCCAGCAACCAGCCCTGGCACGAACAGGCCCTGTTCAACTGCCTGCGCCAGGCCACGCCCTACGCCGAACTCGACCAGCACCATTACCAGGCGCTGCTGCGCATGCTCGCCGAGGGCTACAACGGCCGCCAGGGCGTGCGCAGTGCCTACCTGCACCGCGATGCGGTGAGCGGCACCCTGCGGGGCCGTCGTGGCAGCCAGCTGACCGCCCTGACCAGCGGCGGCACCATCCCCGACAACGCCGACTACGCCGTGCTGCTCGAACCGCAGGCCCTGAACATTGGCAGCGTCAACGAAGACTTTGCCGTGGAGAGCATCGCCGGGGATATCTTCCAGCTGGGCAATGCCTCCTATCGCATCCTGCGGGTCGAGCCGGGCCGGGTGCGGGTGGAAGATGCCCATGGCCTGCCACCGACCATTCCGTTCTGGCTGGGCGAGGCGCCGGGGCGCAGCGACGAGCTGTCTGCCGCGGTGGCCCGGCTGCAGGCGCAGATCGACCAACAGCTGGCTGGCAACGACCAGGCCGAGGTACTGGCATGGTTGAAGTGTGCCTTCGAACTCGGCGAAGACGCCGCCGGCCAGTTGCTCGATTACCTGGCCCGCACCCGCGAAGTGCTCGGCGCCCTGCCCTCCCAGGACACGCTGGTGATGGAGCGCTTCTTCGATGAGTCCGGCGGTACCCAGCTGATCATCCATTCGCCCTACGGCAGCCGCATCAACCGCGCCTGGGGGCTGGCCCTGCGCAAGCGCTTCTGCCGCACCTTCAACTTCGAGTTGCAGGCGGCGGCCAGCGAGGACGCCATCGTGCTGTCGCTGTCCTCCAGCCACAGTTTCGAACTGGACGACGTGTGGCGTTACCTCAATAGCCGCAGCGCCGAACCGATCCTTGTCCAGGCGCTGCTCGATGCGCCGCTGTTCGGCGTGCGCTGGCGCTGGAACGCCAGTGTGACCATGGCACTGCCGCGCTTCGTCGGCGGACGCAAGGTGGCGCCACAGATCCAGCGGATGAAGAGCGAAGACCTGATCGCCGCTGTGTTCCCCGACCAGATCGCCTGCCTGGAGAACATCGTCGGCGAACGGCAGATTCCCGATCATCCGCTGGTCGAGCAAACCCTCGACGACTGCCTGCATGAGGCAATGGACAGCGAAGGCTGGCTGGCGCTGTTGCGGCGTATGGAAAGCGGCACGGTGCGCCTGCTGTGCCGCGACCTGCCCGCCCCTTCGCCGCTGGCTTCGGCCATCCTCAACGCTCGGCCCTATGCCTTCCTGGATGACGCACCACTGGAAGAACGGCGCACGCAGGCAGTGCTCAATCGGCGCTGGAGCGAGGTGCAGCACGGCGACGACCTGGGCGCGCTGGACGCCGATGCCATTGCCGCCGTCGCGGCCGAGGCCTGGCCGCAACCGGGCAATGCCGACGAAATGCATGAAGCGTTGATGGGCCTGGGTGCCATCAGCCAGGACGAAGTGCAGGGTAATGCCGGCTGGGAGCTGCTGCTCAGGCAGTTGGCCAAGGCCGGCCGGGCATTGCGCCTGGTGGATGAAAAACTGTGGCTGGCGCGCGAGCGGTTGAGCCTGCTGCAGGTGCTGTACCCCGGCTCCCGGCTGGAACCTGCGTTGCAGGTACTGCCAGGCTTCGATCAGGCCATCGAACCGGACGTTGCGCTGGTCGAACTGTTGCGAGCCCGCCTGAGCGGCCATGGCCCGCTGACCCGCGCGCAGATTGCGGCGGCGCTTGGCAAACCGCCACAGGCCATCGAACAGGCCCTGGCCCGCCTGGAAGCCGAAGGCTATGTGCTGCGTGGGCATTTCAGCCCTGGCGCAAGCGAACTGCAGTGGTGCGAGCGCCATTTGCTGGCACGCATCCACCGCTACACGGTCAAACGCCTGCGCCGGGAGATCGAGCCGGTCAGCCTGCAGGACTTCATGCGTTTTCTGTTCGACTGGCAGCACCTGGCCAACGACACGCACCTGCGTGGCCCGCAAGCCGTGGCCGAGGTACTTGGCCAGTTGCAAGGGTTCCCGAGTGCCGCCGGCGCCTGGGAAGCCGAACTGCTGCCGGCCCGTATCAAGGACTACAGCCCGCACTGGCTCGACGATGCCTGCCGTAGCGGGCAGTTCGCCTGGAGCCGGCTGGCGGCGACCGTGTCGAGCAATACCCTGTCGAGCACACCGCTGGTGCTGCTGCCGCGGGAGCACCTTGGCCTGTGGCGCAGCCTTGCCCCTGTGCCTGCCGTGGATAGCCTCGGCGCACGGGCGCAACGCGTCCACGCGGTGCTGAACGCGCATGGTGCGCTGTTCTTCGATGAGTTGGCACACGATGCCCACCTGCTGCCCAGCGAACTGGAGACGGCCTTGCAGGAGCTGGTCGGTGCAGGCCTGGTGGGGGCCGACAGCTTCATCGGCCTGCGCAGCCTGATCACCCCGGCGGCGAAACGCACAGCGCGCAGTAGCCGACGCGGGCACCCGCCGCTGTCCAGCAGCATGTCCCATGCCGGGCGCTGGGCCTTGCTGCGCAGGGGCACTGTAGACGATAGCCAGCGCCTGGAGCACATCGCCAGGGCCCTGCTACGGCGCTATGGCGTGGTGTGCTGGCGCCTGCTGGAGCGCGAAAGCGATGTTTTGCCGCCCTGGCGCGAATTGCTGCGCTGCTATCACCGGCTGGAAGCGCGTGGCGAAATTCGTGGCGGACACTTCATTGCCGGACTGGCCGGCGAGCAGTTCGCCTTGCCGGAGGCGGTGGGGCTGCTGCGGCAGGTTCGACGGCGTGAACTGGACGGGGCACTGGTGGTGGTGAGTGCCAGTGACCCGCTGAACCTGGTCGGGTCGTTGCTGCCGGGGGCGAAAGTGCCGGCGGTGAGTGGCAACCGCCTGTTGTATCGCGATGGAGTGCCGGTGGCGGTGCGGGTGGGCGGGCGCTATTCGTTCCTGGTCGAGGCGCCAGCCCAGGAGCAGGAAAGCTGGCGGCAGAAGCTGCTGCGCGACACTACCTGAATCCCTTGTTGTTGACTTCAGGTCAAAGACAGGCCCTACAGGAGCGGCCTTGTGCTGCGAAGAGGCCGTAATTGCCGAAGACAATCTGTTTCCCTACTGGCCTCTTCGCAGCACAAGGCTGCTCCTACAACAGTCAGTGTTGGCCTGAAGACTGTTGCCAGGCTCTGCGAGAATGATTTTCGCTACCCCGATTTTCATTTTCAGCACCGCCCAAACCGGGCTATGGTCGGCGTTTGCCCAGGCCCTGAGCCTGACCGCGCCATTCGCAAGGACCCTGTATGAGCCTGTCACTTCTCAGTCGCTATGCCTTCTTTGCCGCCTGTGTGCTGTTTACCTTGGCGAGCCTGCCCTTCACCCACCACGAATGGTTGTGGCCTTTCACCCTGAGCACCGCCATCCTCAGCCTGATCGGCCTTTTCGACCTGCTGCAGCAACGCCACGCAGTACGTCGCAACTACCCGATCCTGGGCAACATCCGCTATCTGGTCGAGGCCATTCGCCCGGAAATCCGCCAGTACCTGCTGGAAGCCGACAGCGACGCCCTGCCGTTCTCCCGCGCGCAGCGCTCGCTGGTGTATGCACGGGCGAAGAACGAAGCTTCGGACAAACCTTTCGGCACCCCTGATCGACGTGTACGAGTCCGGCTTCGAGTTCATCGGCCACTCCATGCGCCCAGCACCATTGGCCGACCCGGCAAGCTTCCGGGTCATCATCGGCGGGCCGCAGTGCAGCCAGCCCTACTCGGCATCGATCTTCAACATATCGGCAATGAGCTTTGGCTCGCTCAGCGCCAATGCCATCCGTGCCCTCAACCAGGGCGCCAAGCTGGGCAATTTCCACCATGACACCGGCGAGGGCAGCATCAGCCCATATCATCGCGAGCATGGCGGCGACCTGGTCTGGGAACTGGGCAGTGGCTACTTTGGCTGCCGCACGCCGGACGGGCGCTTCGACCCCGAACGCTTCGCCGCCCAGGCGCGCAGCCCGCAGGTGCGGATGATCGAAATCAAGATGAGCCAGGGCGCCAAACCCGGCCATGGCGGCATCCTGCCCAAGCACAAGGTGACCCGGGAAATTGCCGAAACCCGTGGCGTGCTGATGGGCGAAGACTGCATCTCGCCGTCGCGCCACAGCGCCTTCTCCACCCCCATCGAGATGATGCAGTTCATTGCCCGGTTGCGTGAACTGTCTGGCGGCAAACCGGTAGGCTTCAAGTTCTGCCTGGGCCACCCGTGGGAGTTCATGGGCATCGCCAAGGCCATGCTGGAAACCGGCATCCTGCCCGACTTCATCGTCGTCGACGGCAAGGAAGGCGGCACGGGTGCGGCGCCGGTGGAGTTCACCGACCACATTGGCGTACCGCTACGCGAAGGGCTGCTGTTCGTGCACAACACCTTGGTCGGCCTGAACCTGCGCGACAAGATCAAGCTGGGCGCCAGCGGCAAGATCGTCAGCGCCTTCGACATTGCCAGCGTGCTGGCCATTGGCGCTGATTGGGCCAACTCGGCGCGCGGCTTCATGTTCGCCATTGGCTGCATCCAGTCGCAGAGCTGTCACACCAACAAGTGCCCGACCGGTGTGGCCACGCAGGACCCGCTGCGCCAGCGTGCGCTGGTGGTGCCAGACAAAGCCCAGCGGGTGATGAACTTCCACCACAACACCTTGCGTGCCCTGGCCGAAATGCTTGCGGCAGCGGGCCTGGAGCACCCGGCGCAGCTGGAAGCCAAGCACTTGGTACGGCGCATCTCGGCCACCGAGATCAAGCTGTTCTCGCAGATGCATGTGTTCTTGAAGCCGGGTGAGCTGCTGACTGGCGAGGTGAACGGGCAGTTTTATTCGCGCATGTGGCAATTGGCACGGGCCGACAGCTTCGAGCCGCACAACGAGGTGGCAGCCTGATAGAACCCCTGGGGCTGCTACGCAGCCCATCGCGACACAAGGCCGCTCCTACAGGAGATCGCGGCCCATGCAGCTGGCGCGGTCGCCTGTAGGAGCGGCCTTGTGTCGCGAAAGGGCCGCGCAGCGGCCCCGGCCATTTCAGATCAGGAAGCAGTACTGGCCACACCCTGCGCGTCTTTCGGCGCCAGGCGGAGCGCGTAATACAGCACCGTCAGCAACACCAGGAAGGCCGGGCCGATGTACAGCGCCACACGGGTATCCTCGAAGTACGCCATCAGCCCGACCACCAGCACCAGGAAGGCCAACGCCAGGTACGAGCTCAGCGGCCACAGCCACATGCGGTACTTAAGTGCCTTGCGCTCGGCAGTGGTGAGGCCGGCGCGGAACTTCAACTGCGCCATCAGGATCATCACCCAGGTCCAGATCGCGCCGAAGGTGGCGATCGAAGTAACCCAGACGAAGACCTTCTCCGGCACCAGGTAGTTGGCCAGCACGCCCAGCAGCAGCGCGCCGATCGACAGCAGCAGCGCATTGCGCGGCACGCCGTTTTTCGAGGTGCGGGCGAAGGCTGCCGGGGCCTGGCCGTTCTGCGCCAGGCTGTAGAGCATGCGCCCGGTGCTGAAGATGCCGCCGTTGCACGACGACAGCGCTGCAGTGATGACCACGAAGTTGATGATGCCGGCGGCAGTCTTGATGCCCAGGCGCTCGAAGGTCATGACGAACGGGCTGCCCTGGCTGCCGATTTCGTTCCATGGATAGATCGACAGGATTACGAACAGTGCACCGACATAGAACAGCAGGATGCGCCAGAACACCGAGCCGATGGCTTGCGGAATGGTCTTTTGCGGGTTACGTGCTTCACCAGCGGTCAGGCCGATCATTTCCACGCCCAGGTAGGCGAACATCACCATCTGCAGTGACATCAGCACGCCGGTCACGCCATTGGGCATGAAGCCGCCGTTGCTCCAGAGGTTGGAGATGCCCACTGCCACGCCGTCATTGCCGAAGCCAAAGGCAATGATGCCGATGCCGCCAAGGACCATGGCGATGATGGTGACAATCTTGATCAGGGCGAACCAGAACTCGAACTCACCAAAGGCCTTGACGGCCACCAGGTTGACCGCACCCATGCTGCCCAGCGCCGCCAGGGCCCAGATCCAGCGCGGTACGTCGGGGAACCAGATGCCCATGTAGATGGCCACTGCGGTGATTTCGGCAACACAGGTCACCAGCCACAGGAACCAGTAGTTCCAGCCGGTGAGGAAGCCCGCCAGCGGGCCGAGATAGTCCTGGGCATAACGGCTGAACGAGCCGGCGACAGGGTTGTGCACGGCCATTTCACCAAGGGCGCGCATGATCACCAGAATGGCCAGGCCACCGATGATATAGGACAACATGATGGCGGGGCCGGCCATTTCGATGGCCTTGGCCGAACCGAGGAAAAGACCGACACCGATACAGGCGCCCAGCGCCATCAGGCGGATGTGCCGTTCGCCCAGTTCACGCTTGAGCGGGCCGCCTTCAGTGGCCTGGCCGTGGGCAGAGTGGTTGCCGACTGGCATAGCAATACAACCTCATTTTGTTATTGGAGTTGACCTTCGTGCAGCATCGGCCAGGCCGATAGGCGTGGCGTTAGCTTGCCGGGCTGGCCTCGTGGGCCGGCCCGAGTGCCGGAATAGAGCGCCCGGCAAGGCGAAGGGGGCGAGCAGTATAGGAAGACCGTTGTAGGGTTTTTCGCTGTATAAACAGGAAAATTCAGCTAGATTTCTGGGCCGCTTCGCGACCCATTCGCAGCACAAGGCTGCTCCTACAGTGGATACGCATTCCCTTTTAGGAGCAGCCTTGTGCTGCGAATGGGGCGCGAAGCACCCAAAATCGCCCGGCCACCATAGCAATATCGTCTTACGAGCGAACCCACACCAAAGCCGCATAGCCCTACGCCACTTTTCTCCGCCTCTTACAAATTTTTCACCTGACCCGCTCAACGTCTAAGCTTCAGACAAGCAAGACGAAAATACCTGGCCGGATAGAAGACTATGGGCGCACTGTGGCAATCGGAACCAAGCAGAACGGAAGCACCCGAGAGACCTCCGGTCGAGACGCCACACCCCAACTCCCCCCGCCAGCGTCGGCTATGGTGGCGGCTGATCATCCTCATCCTGCTGGTGGCGCTGGTGGCTATCGGCTTCGCTGCGTATGACGAATTCCGCACCTCCAACCTGCAGTCGCGGGAATTCAGCAAACTGGCCAGCACCCTCACTTATTCGCTGCAACCAGGCCCCAGCGATGCCATCGTCTATCCCGGTGAAGGGCCGTTCGACAAACGCCTGGGCTACAGCGCCCTGGGCGAATTCCTGCCGCGCCTGCTCAAGCGCGACTACCTGATCAGCGAACAGGTGAGGTTCTCGCCGGCGTTGATGAACTACGTCGATCATGGGCTGTTCGCCCCCTATATCGAGAAAATCCAGGCCGGCCTGTCGATCACCGACTGCCGCGGCGACGTGCTGTACCAGTACAACTACCCGCAACACCTGTACCCGGACTTTGCGGCAATCCCGCCGGTAATCGTCAACAGCTTGCTGTTCATCGAGAACCGCGACCTGCTCGACACCAAGGACCCGCGCAACAACCCGGCCGTGGACTGGCCGCGCTTTGCCAAGGCCGCCTACAGCCAGGTGGCCAAGTACCTGGCCCTGCCCGGCCAGTCCGCCGGCGGCAGCACCCTGGCCACGCAGCTGGAAAAGTACCGCCACTCACCGGACGGCCTGACAGTGTCTGGCGCCGAGAAGATCCGTCAGATGATTTCCGCCAGTGTGCGCGCCTACCAGGGTGGCCCGGATACCACCGAGGCGCGCCAGCGCATCGTGCGTGACTACCTCAACAGCGTGCCGCTGTCGGCAGTGCCTGGGCATGGCGAAGTGCATGGCATGGCCGAAGGCCTGCGGGTGTGGTACGGCGCCGATTTCGACCAGGTCAACCAGGCCCTGAACGCCACCACCAGCGACCCCGAAAGCATGGCCGCACGCGGCCTGGCCCTGCGCCAGGTGCTGTCGTTGATGATTGCCCAGCGCCGGCCGTCGCACTACCTGTCCAAGGGGCGGGTCGAACTGGCCGAACTGACCGATGCGCATATCCGTGTACTGGCCGCCAACAAGGTCATCGAGCAGCCACTGGCCGACGCTGCACTGGCCAGCAAGGCGGTATACCGCGATTGGGTAGCGCAACCGACCATCGTGCCGATCGTTACCAACAAGGGCATCAGCCTGGCACGCAACCGCCTGGCGGCCATGCTCAACCGCCCACTGTACGACCTCGACCGGCTCGACGTGTCGGCAACCAGTACGTTGCAGTCCGACCTGCAGCTGCAGGTCAGCCAGTACCTGAAAAACCTTGCCGACCCTGAATTCGCGGCGCAGATCGGCCTGATCGGCGAACGCCTGCTCACCGCCAAGACCACCGACCAGGTGAGCTACAGCTTCACCTTGTTCGAGCGCACCGCGGACGGCTCGCGGGTACGGGTGCAGACCGACAGCACCGACCAGCCGTTCGACATCAACGAAGGCAGCAAGCTGGAGCTGGGTTCCACCGCCAAGCTGCGGGTGCTCACCACTTACCTGGAGATCATCGCCGAGCTGCACGACAAGTACGCCGGCAAGCCTGCCGCCGAGTTGAAGAAAGTCGAAGTCGCCGAACTCGACCGGATTACCCAATGGTCACTGGAATGGCTGGCCCAGAACAGCAAGAACCAGAGCCTGGACGCCATGCTCGATGCGGCGCTGGAGCGCAAGTATTCGGCCAACACCGGCGAGGCCTTCTTCACCGGCGGCGGCATGCACGTGTTCAACAACTTCCGCAAGGAAGACAACAGCCGCAACCCGACACTGAAGGATGCCTTGCGCGAGTCGATCAACCTGCCGTTCATCCGCCTGATGCGTGACCTGGTGCGCTATGTGACCTACCAACAGCCGTACAACCGCGTGCCGTTGCTCAAGGACGATTCCGACCCGCGCCGCCAGGAATACCTGGCCCGTTTTGCCGACAAGGAAGGCACCAACTACCTGATGCGCTTCTGGAAGAAATACCAGCGCAAGACCTCGCAGCAGCGCCTGGACACCTTCCTCGACAGCATGCGCGTGACACCGCAACGGTTGGCGGCCGTGCACCGCTACCTGTTCCCCGAGGCCGGTCAGGAAACCTTCAATGCCTTCGTGCGCGCCCACCTCAAGGGGGACAAGATCGCCCTCGGCAAACTGACCGACGGCCGCCTGTCGGAGATGTATGAAGCTTACGGCCCGGGCAAGTACGACCTGCCCGACCAGGGCTACATCGCCAAGGTTCACCCGCTGGACTTGTGGCTGCTCGGTTATCTGCTGAAGAACCCTGGTTCGACCTTGACCGAGATGGTCAACGCCAGCCGCTTCGAGCGCCAGGAGGTGTACGGCTGGCTGTTCAAGAGCCGCCATCAGGGCGCCCGTGACAGCCGCATTCGCACCATGGTCGAGATCGAAGCGTTCCTCGACATCCACCAGCGCTGGAAGCGCGTGGGCTATCCGTTCGACCACCTGGTGCCGTCGCTGGCCACCGCCATCGGCAGCTCGGGCGACCGCCCCGCCGCCCTCTCCGAACTGGTTGGCATCATCCAGAACGACGGCGTGCGTCTGCCGACCTTGCGCATCGACACCCTGCACTTCGCGGCCAACACGCCCTACGAGACCAAGCTTGGTCACTGACCCGGACCGGGGTGTGCGCATTCTGCCGGTCGAAGTGGCGCGCGCCCTCAAGGGCGCCATGTCGCAGGTGGTAGATGCGGGCACCGCGCGGCGCATTTCCGGCAGCTTCAAGCTGCAGGACGGCACGCCACTGGTAATGGGCGGCAAAACCGGTACCGGTGACAACCGCATCGAAAGCTTTGGGGCTGGCGGCCGGCTGATCGGCTCGCGCTCGCTGAACCGTACCGCCACCTTCGTGTTCTTCCTCGGTGACAACCACTTCGGCACCCTGACCGCATTCGTGCCGGGGCGCTCGGCAGAGGCCTTCAAGTTCACCTCGGCACTGCCGGTGCAGGTACTCAAGGGCATGGCTCCGATCCTCATGCCGTACCTGCAACCGGGCAATCCGAATGAATGCAAACCGCCGCAGGTGGCCGTGCACACAGCCACCTCGCAAGGGGGTACATCGAACAACTAGATGATAATCATCAGCATTACAGGCCTTGTCTTTAGATATATCTTGAGTAATATCTTACGATATATCGCAAACGACGGAGCCCTGCCCCCATGCGCGAACACACCCCTCACGACCCCTTCGAGCGGCGCCCCGGCCGTGGCGAGCGCGGCCCGCGCGTCTTCGCCCCCGGCGACCTCAAGCTGCTGATGCTCGACCTGCTCGCCGAGCAGCCAGGCCACGGCTACGACCTGATCCGCCAGATCGAAAACCTGTTCGACGGCAGCTACAGCCCAAGCCCCGGGGTGATCTACCCCACCCTCAACTTCCTCGAGGAGGCCGAGCTGATCAGCGGCCAGGTACAAGGCAGCAAACGCCTTTATGCCATCACCGAAGCCGGCCGCACCGCGCTGGCCGAACAGGCTGTCGCCCTGGACGGCGTGCGCATGCGCATCGAAGTCAGCAAGCGCGCCCTGCGCGGCCACGACCGCCCGCCAGAGATTCATGAAGCGGTCGGGAACCTGCGCCACGCACTGCACATGCATAGCGGCCACTGGACACCGGAAGAAATCGAGCGGGTTCGCGACCTGCTCAACCATACCGCCAAGGCCATCGCCTCCGGGCCGGCCGAACCTGTCAGGGAGACACCCCATGAGTGACACCATTCACCGCGTCAACCACGAGATCCGCCAGCGCCGCCTGCAGGTGCTGCGGGTCACCGAACTGACCCCACGCATGCGCCGCATCACCCTTGCTGGCGCCGAGCTGCAAGGCTTCACCAGCGTGGGTAGCGACGACCATATCAAGCTGCTGTTCGCCGAAACGCCAGAGCAACAGCAAGCCATCGAGGCTCGCAACCTGGGCCGGCAAGGTGGTGCACGGCCGACCATGCGCGAGTACACGCCACGGCGCATCGACCTGGTGGCCAATGAGCTGGACATCGACTTCGTGCTGCACGGCGATGGCCCTGCCTCCACCTGGGCCGCCCAGGCGGCACCCGGGCAAACCCTGGACATCGCCGGGCCGCGGGCTTCGACGGTAGTGCCGGACATCTTCGACAGCTACCTGCTGATTGGCGACGAGACCGCCATTCCGGCCATTGGCCGGCGGTTGGAGGAGTTGCCCGCAGGCCGCCAGGTGCTGGCGGTTATCCAGATCGAAGACGAGCAGGAACGCCAGCCCCTGCCGAGCAAGGCGCAGGTGGAGGTGATCTGGGTACGTCGCCATAAGGAAGACTTGCTGGCACTGGTGAACAACCTGGCATTACCGCAAGGCCGGTTGTATGGGTGGGTGGCACTGGAAAAAGCCCTGAGCCGGCAGGCCAAGGCGGTTTTGCTGGAGAAAGGTGTGCCTGAGGATGCGCTGAAGGCGGTGGCCTACTGGCGTGCTGACGGGACTGCGGACGACGAATGAATGTTATCGCCTGCTCCGGCCTTTTCGCGGGCACGCCCGCTCCCACAGTGAACTGCAAACGCCATACATTGTGGGAGCGGGCGTGCCCGCGAAGAGGCCGGCACAGGCTAAGCAAGCTTATGTACCCCACGCCACCGATCCAGCGCCCAGCAACACCAGCCCGATCCCCCAGAACCCCGCCAACACTCCCAGGGCGTTGAGCATCACCTGCCCATACCCCAGGCTCGCCACATCGATGAACGGGTAGGCATATACGCCAATCTCGCTCCCCCGCCACAACGCATAAGCAAAATACGCCGCCGGGTACGCCGCCCAGACCAGCAGGTGCCATAGCCGTAACCTGCCCTTGGGCGCTTCGCACCACCAATACAAGGCATAGAGCACGGGCATCACATCGTGCAGCAACTCGTCCGCCAGCCATTGCCAGCCCTGCGGTTGCCACAAGTGACGCAACAGCACGCTGTAGGCCAGTGCCACCAGCACGATGCTGGCGGCCACCGCGGAGCTCACCGAAGGCGACAGGAAAAAGCGCTTCGCACGGCCCTCCCGGCCGAACGCCGCATAACTGAGCACAGTTGCCACCAGGGTATTGGTCAATACGGTGAAATAGCCGAACACATTGATCAGGCCACCAACCAGGCTGGCCTGTTCCTGCCAGCGCGCCAACAGCACCAGGTACACCTGTACTGTCAGGCCGAACCAACCCAGCACAGCCATGCCGGTCAGCCAGCGATGACGCGGCATGTCAGGCCTGGCGCTGCAGCTTCACGTACAGCTGCTCGACCTTTTCCCGTGCCCACGGTGTCTTGCGCAGGAAGGTCAGGCTCGACTTTATGGTCGGGTTGCTCTTGAAGCAGCGCACATCGATGCGTTCGGCCAGGCCCTGCCACTGGTAGTGCGCCACCAGCTCCGTGAGGATCTGTTCGAGGGTCTTGCCGTGCAGCGCGTTGTGTTGGGCCGTGCTCATGCCAGTGCTCCGTAGGAAAGATGCGCACCTTACACGAGTGTAGTGGTGAGTGGGATCAGGCGAGTCGGCAGAAAAACCGCTGGCCAGGCGCAAAACCTCTGTGCTGAAATAGAGATGTTATATTGTAACAATACAAACGCATCTGCCAAGGAACGCCCCATCCCCATGCTGTACACACCGCTTCGCCTCTCTCCCCTCGCCGTCGCGCTTTGGCTGGCCGCAGCACCCAGCCACGCGGTGGAACTCGAACCCCAGGTCATCACCGCCAACCCTTTGGGCAACCGCCAGCTGGCCGCCCCCAGCACCGTGCTCGAAGGCGACAACCTGCTGCAACAGCAGCACGGCAGCCTCGGTGAAACCCTGAACAAGCAGCCCGGGGTCGCCTCCACCTGGTTCGGCCCTGGCGCCAGCCGCCCGGTAATTCGTGGCCTGGATGGCGACCGCATTCGCATCCTGCGCAATGGCGTCGGCGCCCTGGATGCTTCATCGCTGTCCTACGACCACGCCGTGCCGCTGGACCCGGTGACCGTCGACCGAGTCGAGATCGTCCGTGGCCCGGCAGCCCTGCTCTACGGCGGTAACGCCATCGGCGGCGTGGTCAATACCTTCGACAACCGCATCCCGGATGCCCCTATCGAGGGTATCCAGGGTGCGGGTGAACTGCGCTACGGCGGCGCCGACACCACCCGCAGCAGTGCTGGCAAGCTGGAGGCCGGCAACGGTGCCTTCGCCTTGCACCTGGATGCCAACAGCCGCCAGTTCAACGACCTGCGCATCCCCGGTTACGCGCGCAGTTCCAAGGTACGTGATGCCGACGAGCCCGGCAGCAAGCACCGCCTGGAAAACAGCGACGGCCGCCAGGACGGTGGTGCCGTGGGTGGCGCCTACCACTGGGAACATGGCTATGCCGGCCTGTCATACAGCCGCTACGACAGCAACTATGGTTCGGTGGCCGAACCAGGTGTGCGCCTGGACATGAAGCAGGACCATTACGCCTTCGCTTCCGAGTTGCGTGACCTGGAAGGCCCGTTCACTTCGGTCAAGGTCGATGCCGGCTACACCGACTACGAGCACCGTGAAATCGAAGAAGGCGAGGTTCACACCACCTTCAGGAACAAGGGCTATGAAGCACGCATCGAAGCACGCCACCAACCGCTCGGGCCGGTGGAAGGCGTGATCGGCGCCCAGGTCAGCCGCAACGAATTCTCCGCCTTGGGCGAGGAAGCCTTCGTCCCGCACACCGACACCGACAGCCTGGCGCTGTTCATGCTGGAGCAGTGGCAAGCCAGCGAGCGCTTGAACCTGAGCCTGGGCGCACGCCTGGAGCACACACGGGTCGACCCGGATGCCAAAGGCAACGAAAACTTCGTCGGCGCCGACAGCGCCAGCAGTTTCAACGCCTTCAGCCTGTCCTCCGGGGCGGTGTACCAGCTCGACCCGATCTGGGCGCTGGCCGCCAACCTTGGCTACACCGAGCGCGCCCCGACCTTCTACGAGCTCTATGCCAACGGTGCCCACGTGGCCACTGGGGCCTTTGAGGTCGGCGACGCCAACCTGAACAAGGAAAAAGCCATTTCCGCCGACCTGGCGCTGCGCTTCGACAACGGCACCCACAAGGGCAGTGTCGGGGTGTTCTACAGCCACTTCCGCAACTACATCGGCCTGATCGGCACCGGCAACCTGCGCGAGGGGCACGACCACGACCATGGCGAGGATGACCACGACCACGATCACGACCATGACGGTTTCCCGGAGTACCAGTACCAGGGCGTGCGGGCGCGATTCTATGGCATCGAGGCCCAGGACCGCTGGCAACTGGCCGAGAACCGCTATGGCAGCTTCGCCCTGGAGGTCTCTGGTGACTACACCCGGGCGAAGAACCTCGACAGTGGCGAGCCGCTGCCGCGCATCGCCCCACTGCGCCTGAACAGCGGCCTGGTCTGGGAGCTGGACCGCTGGCAGGCGCGGGTCGATGTGCAGCACGCTGCGTCGCAGCATCGCAAACCGGCCAACGAAACCAGCACTGACGGCTATACAACACTGGGGGCCAGCGTTGGCTACCGCTTCGAAGTTGGCCAGAGCCAATGGCTGGCGTTTGTGCGCGGTGAGAACCTGACTGACCAGACCGTGCGCTATGCCAGCTCGATCCTGCGCGATATCGCGCCGGCGCCGGGGCGCAGCGTGGAAGTGGGCCTGCGTACCACCTTCTGAGCAATCCGATATCTGTGGGAGCGGGCGTTCCCGCGAAGAAGCCGACGCGGTGGATGGCACCGGCTTCGCCGGTGTTCGCGGGCGCGCCCGCTCCCACAAAGAGCACGCAAGCCCTGGACTGTTGCCATATGGGCAACAATCCACTGCGACAATTTGTCTTTTTTTCTTACAACTTCCCCTATATCCTCCCCGCCGAAAGCTGAATCGCTTCATCGAAACCATCTTGTGCCATATCCATTGAAGGGCCCGCCCTTCGATGCGCTTGCCGTTTATTCAATAATCAAAAGATAGCGCTATCTCATGCTCCAACTGCCCAAAACCTGTCACATCGGCCTTGCCCTCAGTGCCTTGGCGACCCACGCCGGCGCCAGCGAGATGTTCGCCAGCGACTCGCCCTGGATGCTCGGCGACTGGGGTGGCACCCGCAGCGAACTGCTGGAAAAAGGCTACGACTTCACTCTCGGCTACACCGGCGAGATGGGCAGCAACCTGCACGGTGGCCACGACCACGACCGCACCGCGCGCTACAGCGACCAGTTCACCTTCGGCAGCCACCTGGACCTGGAGAAGATCCTTGGCTGGCACGACACCGAATTCCAGCTGACCATCACCGAGCGCCATGGCGACAACATCAGCAACGACCGCATCAACGACCCGCGCGTCGGCGGTTTCACCTCGGCCCAGGAAGTCTGGGGCCGTGGCGAAACCTGGCGGCTGACGCAGCTGTGGGTCAAGCAGAAGTACTTCGACGGCGCGCTGGACGTGAAATTCGGCCGTTTCGGCGAGGGCGAAGACTTCAACAGCTTCCCCTGCGACTTCCAGAACCTGGCCTTCTGCGGTTCGCAGGTAGGCAACTGGGCGGGTGGCATCTGGTACAACTGGCCGGTCAGCCAGTGGGCCCTGCGCGTGCGCTACAACCTCAATGATGCGCTCTACGCCCAGGTTGGCGTGTTCGAGCAGAACCCCTCCAACCTGGAATCGGGCAACGGCTTCAAGCTCAGCGGCAGTGGCACCCAAGGCGCGGTAATGCCGATAGAACTGGTATGGAGCCCACGGGTCAATGGTCTGAAAGGGGAATATCGCGCCGGCTACTACTACAGTAATGCCAAGGCACAGGATGTTCTCAAGGACAGCAACGGCCAGCCGGCAGCCCTCAGCGGCGCCGCCTACCGCAGCAGTTCGAGCAAGCACGGCTTGTGGCTCGGCGCCCAGCAGCAGGTGACTTCGCTGGCGTCCGACCAGTCGCGTGGCCTGAGCCTGTTCGCCAACGCCACGGTGCACGACAAGAAGACCAATGCCATCGACAACTATGTTCAGGCAGGACTGGTATACAAAGGGCCATTCGACGCCCGCGCCAAGGACGACATCGGTTTCGCCCTCGCCCGCGTGCACGTCAACCCTGCCTACCGCAAGAACGCGCGCCTGGCCAACCAGGCCAGCGGCATCGACGACTACGACAACCCCGGTTTCCTGCCGGTGCAGGACACCGAGTACAGCGCCGAGCTGTATTACGGCATCCACTTGGCCGACTGGCTCACGGTACGCCCCAACCTGCAGTACATCCGCCACCCGGGCGGGGTGTCGCAGGTCGATGGCGCCCTGATCGGCGGCCTGAAGATCCAGAGCAGTTTCTAACCCCTTTTTGACCTGACGGAGAACCTACGATGAGCACTGAAGGTGCCAACAATGGAAGCCGCTGGCTACCGCGTCTGATCGGCGCGCTGCTGTTGCTGATGGGCCTGGCCCTGCTGGCCGGTGGCATCAAGCTGAGCCAGCTGGGCGGATCGCTGTACTACCTGATCGCCGGTATCGGCTTTGCCCTGGCGGGCATCCTGCTGCTGGCCCAGCGCCGCATCGCCTTGGGCCTTTACGGCCTGGTTCTGCTGGGCAGCACCGTATGGGCACTGCTCGAAGTGGGCCTGGACTGGTGGCAACTGGTACCGCGCCTGGCCATCTGGTTTGCCATCGGCGTGGTCCTGCTGCTGCCCTGGGCGCGTCGCCCGCTGATCGGCCCGGCCAGCAAGGCCAACACTGCGCTGCTCAGCGTTGCAGTGGTCGCTTCGGGCGCTTGCGCCCTGGGCAGCCAGTTCACCCACCCCGGTGAGGTGTTCGGCGAACTGGGCCGCGACAGCAGCGAAATGGCCAGCGCCGCCCCGGCCATGCCCGACGGCGAGTGGCAGGCCTACGGCCGCACCGAGCACGGCGACCGCTATTCGCCGCTGCGCCAGATCACCCCGCAGAACGCCTACCGTCTTGAAGAGGCCTGGCGCATCCGCACCGGTGACCTGCCGACCGAAAACGACCCGGTGGAGCTGACCAACCAGAACACCCCGCTGAAGGTCAACGGCATGCTCTATGCCTGCACCGCGCACAGCCGCCTGCTGGCCCTGGACCCGGACACCGGCGCGGAAATCTGGCGCTACGACCCGCAGGTCAAGAGCCCGGTCGGCACCTTCAAGGGCTTTGCCCACATGACCTGCCGTGGCGTTTCGTACTATGACGAAAACCGCTACGTCAGCCGCGACGGCCGCCCGGCACCGAAAATTACCGACGCCGGCCAGGCCGTGGCCCAGGCCTGCCCTCGCCGCCTCTACCTGCCGACTGCGGACGCCCGCCTGATCGCCATCAACGCCGACAACGGCAAGGTCTGCGAAGGCTTCGCCAACCAGGGCGTGATCGACCTTACCACCGGCATCGGCCCGTTCACCGCTGGCGGCTACTACTCCACCTCGCCAGCGGCAGTCACCCGTGACCTGGTGATCATCGGTGGCCACGTCACCGACAACGAGTCGACCAACGAGCCGTCCGGCGTGATCCGCGCCTACGACGTGCACGACGGCCACCTGGTGTGGAACTGGGACAGCAACAACCCGGACGACACACAGCCACTGGCCCCCGGCAAGATGTACAGCCGCAACTCGGCCAACATGTGGTCGATCGCCAGCGTCGACGAAGACCTCGGCATGATCTACCTGCCACTGGGCAACCAGACCCCGGACCAGTGGGGCGCTGACCGTACCCCGGGTGCCGAGAAGTACAGTGCCGGCGTGGTCGCTTTGGACCTTGCCACCGGCAAGGCCCGCTGGAACTACCAGTTCACCCACCACGACCTGTGGGACATGGACGTGGGTAGCCAGCCGACCCTGGTCCACCTGAAGACCGACGACGGCGTGAAGCCGGCAATCATCGTGCCGACCAAGCAAGGCAGCCTGTACGTGCTTGACCGCCGCGACGGCACGCCGATCGTGCCGATCCGCGAAATCCCCACCCCGCAAGGTGCGGTGAAAGGCGATCACACTTCGCCGACCCAGGCCCGCTCCGACCTCAACCTGCTGGGCCCTGAGCTGACCGAACAGGCCATGTGGGGCGCCACGCCGTTCGACCAGATGCTGTGCCGCATCCAGTTCCGCGAGCTGCGTTACGAAGGCCAGTACACCCCGCCGTCCGAGCAAGGCTCGCTGGTCTACCCGGGTAACGTTGGTGTGTTCAACTGGGGCAGCGTGTCGGTCGACCCGGTGCGCCAGCTGCTGTTCACCTCGCCCAACTACATGGCCTTCGTCTCGAAGATGATCCCGCGTGAGCAGGTGGCCGAGGGCAGCAAGCGCGAAAGCGAAACCAGCGGCGTGCAGCCGAACACCGGTGCGCCGTACGCAGTGACCATGCATCCGTTCATGTCGCCACTGGGCGTTCCGTGCCAGGCCCCGGCCTGGGGGTATGTCGCCGCTATCGACCTGTTCACCAACAAGGTGGTGTGGAAGCACAAGAACGGCACCACCCGCGACAGCACCCCGGTGCCGATCGGCCTGCCGGTTGGCGTGCCGAGCATGGGTGGCTCGATCGTCACCGCCGGTGGCGTCGGCTTCCTCAGCGGCACCCTGGACCAGTACCTGCGCGCCTATGACGTGAACAACGGCAAGGAGCTGTGGAAAGCCCGCCTGCCAGCGGGTGGCCAGGCCACGCCGATGACCTACAGCGGCAAGGATGGCAAGCAGTACGTGCTGGTGACCGCCGGCGGGCATGGCTCGCTGGGGACCAGGATGGGCGATTACATCATCGCTTACAAACTGGCTGAATAAAGCTGCCGAGCCCCTCCAGCGGGGCTCATTCAGCTGCACTGGCCTCATCGCCGGCAAGCCAGCTCCCACAGGTACTCCAGCGGCCTTGAAAGCAGTGAGTGACCTGTGGGAGCTGGCTTGCCGGCGATAGGGCCGGGACAGGGCAGCAAACATCCCTCTCCCGCCTTCGTCTACCATTGAAACCCATCCCCCCGCGCCCCATCTAAGCACCATAGTCATTCACGCAGGTGCCCCATGAGCGACCAGCAGGATTTCCCGGAACATCCCGACGAACACAGCGAAGTCGAACACACCACTCCCCAGGCCGAAACCGGCCACGCCCTCGCCCTGCCCGGCCAGCAGCTGCCGGACAAGGTCTACGTGATCCCGATCCACAACCGTCCGTTCTTCCCCGCCCAGGTGCTGCCGGTCATCGTCAATGAAGAGCCTTGGGCAGAAACCCTCGACCTGGTAGCAAAGACGCCAGACCACACGCTGGCCCTGTTCTTCATGGACACCCCGCCTGAAGATCACCGTCACTTCGACACCTCGGCGCTGCCGGAGTACGGAACGCTGGTGAAGGTGCACCACGCCAGCCGCGAAAACGGCAAGCTGCAGTTCGTCGCCCAGGGCCTGACCCGGGTACGCATCCGCACCTGGCTCAAGCACCACCGCCCACCGTACCTGGTAGAGGTCGAATACCCGCGCCAGCCCGCCGAGCCGACCGACGAGGTCAAGGCCTACGGCATGGCGCTGATCAACGCGATCAAGGAGCTGCTGCCACTCAACCCGCTATACAGCGAAGAGCTTAAAAACTACCTCAACCGCTTCAGCCCCAACGACCCGTCGCCGCTCACCGACTTTGCCGCTGCCCTGACCTCGGCCACCGGCAACCAGCTGCAGGAAGTGCTCGACTGCGTACCCATGCTCAAGCGCATGGAAAAGGTCCTGCCGATGCTGCGCAAGGAAGTCGAGGTCGCGCGCCTGCAGAACGAGATCTCGGCCGAGGTCAACCGCCAGATCGGCGAGCACCAGCGCGAGTTCTTCCTCAAGGAGCAGCTCAAGGTCATCCAGCAGGAACTGGGCCTGACCAAAGACGACCGCAGCGCCGACCTTGAGCAGTTCGAGCAGCGTCTCGAAGGCAAGACCCTGCCGGACCAGGCGCGCAAGCGCATCGATGAGGAGATGGGCAAGCTGGCCATTCTCGAAACCGGCTCGCCCGAGTACGCCGTCACCCGCAACTACCTGGACTGGGCCACCGCCCTGCCCTGGGGCGTGTACGGCAAGGACAAGCTCGACCTCAAACACGCGCGCAAAGTCCTCGACCAGCACCATGCCGGTCTCGATGACATCAAGGAACGCATTCTCGAATTCCTCGCCGTGGGCGCCTGGAAAGGCGAGATCAGTGGCTCGATCGTGCTGCTGGTGGGCCCGCCGGGGGTGGGCAAGACCAGCATCGGCAAGTCCATCGCCGAATCGCTCGGCCGGCCGTTCTACCGCTTCAGTGTCGGCGGCATGCGTGACGAGGCAGAGATCAAGGGCCACCGCCGTACCTATATTGGCGCCCAGCCCGGCAAGCTGGTGCAGGCCCTGAAGGACGTCGAAGTGATGAACCCGGTGATCATGCTCGACGAGATCGACAAGATGGGCCAGAGCTACCAGGGCGATCCGGCTTCGGCGCTGCTGGAAACCCTCGACCCGGAGCAGAACGTCGACTTCCTCGACCACTACCTCGACCTGCGTCTGGACCTGTCCAAGGTGCTGTTCGTGTGCACCGCCAATACCCTGGACTCGATCCCCGGGCCATTGCTCGACCGCATGGAAGTGATCCGCCTGTCCGGCTACATCACCGAAGAGAAACTGGCCATCGCCAAGCGCCACCTGTGGCCCAAGCAGCTGGAAAAGGCCGGCGTGACCAAGACCAGCCTGGCCATCAGTGACAGCGCCCTGCGCACGGTGATCGAAGGCTATGCCCGCGAAGCCGGGGTGCGCCAGCTGGAGAAACAACTGGGCAAGCTGGTGCGCAAGGCAGTGGTCAAGCTGCTGGATGCCCCCCAGGCCAAGCTGAAGATAGGCACCAAGGACCTGGAAGCCGCGCTTGGCATGCCCGTGTTCCGCAGCGAGCAGGTGCTGGCCGGCAAAGGCGTGATCACCGGCCTGGCCTGGACCAGCATGGGTGGCGCCACGCTGCCGATCGAGGCCACCCGTATCCACACCCTCAACCGCGGCTTCAAGCTGACCGGCAAGCTGGGTGACGTGATGAAAGAGTCGGCCGAAATCGCCTACAGCTACGTCAGTTCCAACCTCAAGCAGTTTGGTGGTGACCCTGGTTTCTTCAACGAAGCGTTCATTCATCTGCACGTGCCCGAAGGCGCCACGCCCAAGGACGGCCCGAGTGCCGGCATCACCATGGCCAGCGCCCTGCTGTCGCTGGCCCGTGACCAGGCGCCGAAGAAGGGCGTGGCCATGACTGGCGAGCTGACCCTGACCGGGCAAGTACTGCCGATTGGTGGTGTGCGCGAGAAGGTGATCGCGGCGCGGCGGCAGAAGATCTTCGAGCTGATCTTGCCGGAGCCTAACCGCGGGGACTACGAAGAACTGCCGGACTACCTGCGCGAAGGCCTGACGGTGCATTTCGCCAAGCGCTTTGCCGACGTGGCCAAAGTCCTGTTCTGAGCTGCTCCGACCCCTTCGCGGGCTTGCCCGCCCCCACAGGGAAATCACAGTTTTCAAATACTGTGCAATACCTGTGGGAGCGGGCAAGCCCGCGAAGAGGCCGGCACAGGCAACACAAATCTCCTCGATCATCGGTTATCCTCAGGCCATCGCCAGCCTACGGAGCCAACATGACCGCCCCTCGTCTGCTCGTTCCCCTGAGCTTCGCCTTGCTTTCTGCCTGCGCCCAACAGCCCACGCAACCCGTCGCACTGGACGCCGAGAGCGAATGCCCAACGCGCCTGCAGGTTGGCCAGGCACTGATCCTGACCCTGCCGAGCAACCCGTCCACCGGTTACCGCTGGCGGGTCGAAAACCCGGCCGCGAACGTGCTGCAAAGCCTCGGCCCGGAGGTGTATAGCGCCCCGGAAGAAGAAAATGTGGTCGGCAGCGCCGGTGTCTCGACCTGGCGCTACCAGGCCAGCAGCACCGGCGATGGCCAGTTGGTGCTGGTGTACCAGCAGCCCTGGGCGGCAGATGTTGCCCCGGTACAGACTTTCGATTGCCGGATCGTCGTCCGCTGACCGCAGCGGCTGCGGTATGAACGCCCTGAGCCTGAAGCGCTGACATGGCAAGAATCGCGGCCTTTGGCTAAAATGCGCCTCCGTTTCACCCTGTATCGAGCCCGCCGTGAGCAAACAACCCGACCGCCTTTTCGCCCAGCCCCTGGAGCAGGTGCCCGACTTCGCCTTCAACGAGGATGTGGTGCGTGTGTTCCCGGACATGATCAAGCGCTCGGTGCCGGGCTACCCGACTATCGTCGAGAACCTCGGCGTGCTGGCCGCGCGCTTCGCCCAGCCGCACACCGCGCTGTACGACCTGGGTGCGTCGCTGGGCGCCGTCACCCAGTCGCTGCGCCGCCATGTGCGCAGTGACGGCTGCCGGGTAATTGCCGTGGACAACTCCGCGGCGATGGTCGAGCGTTGCCGCCAGTACCTCACTGCCCAGGACTCGATGTTCCAGGAACTGCTACCGGTGCAGGTGCTGGAAGCCGACATCCTGGCCCTGCCCTTCGAGCCCGCCTCGGTGGTGGCGATGAACTTCACCCTGCAGTTCATCGCCCCCGACCAGCGCCTGGAGCTGCTCGGCCGCATCCGCCAGGCGCTGCTGCCCGGCGGCGCACTGATCCTCTCGGAAAAACTGCGCTTCGCCGATCACGAAGAGCAGGACCTGCTCAATGAACTGCACCTGGACTTCAAGCGTGCCAATGGCTACAGCGAGCTGGAAATTGCCCAGAAGCGCAGCGCCATTGAAAACGTGATGAGGCCTGATACCCTCGAAGCCCACAAGGAACGCCTGCGCGCTGCCGGTTTCTCGAAAGTGGTGCCCTGGTTCCAATGCCTTAACTTCGCCTCTTTGATAGCCCTGCCATGATCGATCTGTCCCCTCTCGTCCGCCGCCTGGCGGGCACGCCCCTGGCTTCCTGGTCGCAAGGCCTGCAAGCACAACTGGAAGCCAAGCTGGAAAAGGGCCACGGTGACCTCGATCGCTGGCGCGGTGCACTGGAGGCCCTGCCCGCCCTGCAGCCAAGCGAAATCGACCTGGTCAACGGGCTGCGCCTGGATTGCGACTGCGACGACGCGACCCGCGCGCAGATGCGCCAGGCACTGATGGGCCTGTCACCCTGGCGCAAAGGGCCGTTCGACCTGTTCGGTGTACATGTGGACACCGAATGGCGTTCAGACTGGAAATGGTCCACGGGTTGGCCCGCACCTGGACCTCAAGGGCAAGCGCGTGCTCGACGTAGGCTGCGGCAACGGCTACTACCAGTGGCGCATGCTCGGTGCCGGCGCCGACATGGTGATAGGCGTCGATCCCAACTGGCTGTTCTTCTGCCAGTTCCAGGCCGTCCAGCAATACCTGCCCGAACTGCCCGCCTGGCACCTGCCGTTCGCTCTCGAAGACCTGCCGGCCAACCTCGAAGGTTTCGACACGGTGTTTTCCATGGGCGTGTTCTACCACCGCCGCTCGCCCATCGAGCACCTGCTGGCGCTCAAGGACTGCCTGGTCAAAGGCGGTGAGCTGGTGCTGGAAACCTTGGTGATCGAGGGTGACGAAAACCAGGTGCTGGTACCTGAGGACCGCTATGCACAGATGCGCAACGTCTGGTATCTGCCGTCTGTGCCGGCTCTGGCGCGGTGGTTGCGCCGTGCCGGTTTCAGCGATGTGCGGTGCGTCGACGTCAGCGTGACCAGCGTCGAGGAACAGCGCAGCACCGAGTGGATGCGCTACCAGTCACTGGGCGACTTCCTTGACCCGAACGACCACAGCAAAACCCTCGAAGGCCTGCCGGCACCACGCCGCGCCACCCTGCTGGCGCGCAAATAAAAAAAGCGCCCGGAGTGGGCGCCTGAATACACCTGCGCCGAGGAGCTGTCGCGGCGCAGGTGCTGTTACCTCAGTCCTTGGCCAACTCGCGGGCCTTTTCCTGCGCCTTGCGCTCACGCTCGGCAATGGCCTGTTGCTTGTCACCGTGCAGGCGCTGCTGGTCTTCGCGGAACGCTTGCCAGAATTGTTTCGAACGTTCAGCACCGCCCTCGGCGTAAACACTGGCGCTGCCAAGGGCAAGCGTGACCAGCAGCAGGTATTTGGTCAGGTTCATCGTGGTTGCCTCGTGATAACCGATCAGACACGGCCATCCTAGCGAGGGCTAGCTAACGGCAAGGTGAGGCGGGGATTACAGTCTTGCAATGTGGCCTTGTTTTGCCTGATCCGGCCTCTTCGCGGGCACGCCCGCTCCCACAGGTACACCACAGCTGTCGAAATCTGTGGTGTACCTGTGGGAGCGGGCGTGCCCGCGAAGAGGCCGGATCAGACAGCCAGATAACAGCAGCATTACAAATCCGTTATCTGCACCGCAGGCCCTTTCTCATGCCGTAACATCCTGCGCCTTGACCCTGATGTCACTACAGGGTCGAGAATCGCCCCCCCGTCATCACACCGAGCCCACCCATGCGCCTACTGATCATCGAGGACGAGTTGCGTACCGCCGACTACCTGCAGCAGGGCCTGCGCGAGAACGGCTACGTGGTCGATTGCGCCCACACCGGCACCGATGGCTTGCACCTGGCCCGCCAGCAGCCCTACGACCTGGTCATTCTCGATGTCAACCTGCCCGAGCTCGATGGCTGGACCGTGCTGCAGCGGCTGCGCGCCGAATCGGCCACGCGCATCATGATGCTCACCGCTCACGGTCGCCTGGCCGACCGGGTCAAGGGCCTGGACCTGGGGGCCGACGATTACCTGCTCAAACCCTTCGAGTTTCCCGAACTGCTGGCACGCATCCGCAGCCTGCTGCGCCGCAACGACCAGCAACTGCAGCCCAGCACCTTGCGCGTCGCCGATCTGGAACTGGACCCCGGCCGCCACCGCGCTTACCGCGCCGGGCAGCGTATCGACCTGACCGCCAAGGAATTCGCCCTGCTGCACCTGCTGATGCGCCAGACCGGCGAGGTGCTGTCGCGCACCCAGATCATCTCGCTGGTGTGGGACATGAACTTCGACTGCGACACCAATGTGGTCGAGGTTTCGATCCGGCGCCTGCGGGCAAAGATCGACGACCCGTTCGACGACAAGCTGATCCATACCCTGCGTGGCGTCGGCTACGTGCTCGAGGCACGCTTTTGAACAATGCCAGCCTGTCACTGCGCCTGGGGCTGAGCATGACGCTGATGGGCGCCGCCCTGGTGCTGCTACTGGCCTGCCTGGCCGTGTTCGCCCTCGATCACGAACTGGACAGCCGCGCACGCAAGGACCTGGCGCGCAAGATGCTGCAGGTCGAGCACAACCTGCGCGTCGACCTGCGTAGCGAAGACCTGGGCAGTCGCGCCCATCCCTTGCTCGATCTGGTGATGGGGCACGACAACCTCAGCCTCACCGTACTGGCTCTCGAAGGCCGCCACCCGCATCTGCTCAGCCTCGGGCCAGCGCTGGAGTCGCAGGTCGGCGAGCTGCGCACCGATGCCAGCCTGACCTTCCATGCCTGGCGCGACAGCGGTGGCACCCAGATACTCACCGTGACCCGGCTGATGCGCCTGCGCGACGACACCCCGGTAAAGGTGATGATGTCGCTCAACCGCGCCGACGATAACGCCCTGCTGCAAGCCTACCTGCATTCCACCCTGCTCGCGCTGCCGCTGCTGTTACTGCTGATTGGCGCCGGCGCCTGGTGGCTGATGCAGCGCGGCCTGAAGCCACTGCGGCACTTCCGGCGCATTGCCGGGCGGGTATCGGCCCAGGACCTGCAACATCGCCTGCCCGCTACCGGCCTGCCGCTGGAACTGGCAGAACTGGCCAGCAGCATCAATGTGATGCTGGACCGCCTCGACCAAGGCGTCAGCCAGCTGTCGCAGTTTTCCGATGACCTGGCCCACGAGTTGCGTACGCCGTTGAGCAACCTGATGGGCAAGGCCCAGGTGACCCTGGCCCGTGAGCGGGATAACGCCAACTACCGGGAAGTGCTGGAAGACAGCATCGAAGAACTGACCCGGCTCAACCGCATCATCAACGACATGCTGTTTCTCGCCCAGGTCAGCCAGCCTCAAGCCCAGGTAGTGCTGAAACCCATGGCAATGGCCGACGAGACTGCTCGGGTTGTCGAACTGTTCGCGTTCAGTGCCGAACTTAAAGACGTTGAGCTGCGTGTTCAGGGCTGGGGGACGGCATTGGGGGATCGGCTGATGTTTCAACGGGCGTTGTCGAACCTGTTGAGCAATGCCATTCGGCACTGTCCCGATGGCAAGCCTGTGGAGTTGCGCATCGAGCGCCTGGGTAGCGAAATTCGGCTTTCGGTAGAGAACCAGGGGCCTGGTATTGCTGAAGAGCACCAGTCGCGCTTGTTCGAGCGGTTTTACCGGGTGGGCTCGGGGCGCTCGCGGCTGGAGGGCGGGACCGGGTTGGGGCTGGCAATCGTGAAATCGATCATGCTGTTGCATGGCGGGCGGGTCGAAGTCAGCAGCAGCCCCTTGGGGCCTACCCGGTTTACCCTGGTGTTTCCTGCCGAGTAATCCACCGCCTGTGCTGGCCTCTTCGCGGGCTTGCCCGCTCCCACAGGTCTTGAAGCTTGTGCAATCCCTGTGGGAGCGGGCAAGCCCGCGAAGAGGCCGGTACAGGCGACCAACGATTAGCGCGAAGCCGCCACGATCAGCGCCTTCATCTCCGCCACGGCCGCCTTGAAGCCGACAAACAACGCATGCGCCACCAGCGCATGGCCGATGTTCAGCTCGTTGATGCCCTTGATCGCCGCCACCGCCTCGACGTTGTGGTAATGCAGCCCATGGCCGGCATTGACGATCAACCCCTGCCCCACGCCAAACGCCACGCCATCGACGATACGCTTGAGCTCTTCAGCGACCTCGGTCGGGGTTTCGGCATCGGCGTAACGCCCGGTGTGCAGCTCGATAGCCGGCGCACCAACCCGACGCGAGGCCTCGATCTGCCGCTCGTCGGCATCGATGAACAGCGACACTTCCGCACCGGTACGGGACAGCCGCTCAACCGCCGCCTTGATCCGCGCCTCCTGGCCTGCGACGTCCAGCCCACCTTCGGTGGTCAGTTCCTGACGGGTTTCCGGTACCAGGCAGATGTGCGCCGGGCGAATCTTCTCGGCAAAGGCCATCATCTCTTCGGTGACGCCCATCTCGAAGTTCATGCGGGTCTGCAGCACATCCTTGAGCAGCACCACGTCACGCTCCTGAATGTGCCGGCGGTCTTCACGCAGGTGCACGGTGATGCCATCGGCGCCTGCTTCCTCGGCATCCAGGGCAGCCTTGACCGGATCAGGGTAACGCGTGCCCCGGGCCTGGCGCAGGGTCGCCACGTGGTCGATGTTTACGCCAAGAAGCATGCGGTTGCTGTGAGTCACGAAAGGCTCTCCTGAAGATTGAGCCCCACAGCATACGTCGTGATCAGCGCTTGCGAAACAGTTCCCGGCTGACCAGCGGCTTTGCCCCCAGGTGAACCGCCAGTGCCTGGCGCATCAGGCGCTTGGCGGCGAGCAAGGCACCAGGGGCATCCCAGTCGGCTTCGGCCAGGGCCAGCAGCTCGGTACCGCGAAACAGCCCGGGTTGCACCAGTTCGATCCGCTCCAGGCCGGCATCCACACGCAAGCGGTACAGGCCGTCGACCGCGATCGGCTGGTCATTGACGTCGTGGCGCAACGAAAACGCGTAACCGAGCTCGTCCAGCAGCCGCCATTCGAAGGAGCGCAGCAGCGGCTCCAGCGGGCGACCAGCGGCCAAGGCCTGCAAGGTCAGGGTGTAGTGCTCGAACAGCGCCGGGAAAGGCGCTTCGGCGGGCAGCAGGCGCATGAGCAGTTCGTTGAGGTACAGCCCGCTGAACAGGGCATCGCCGTGCAGCCAGGCGGCGATGCCGGCGCTGTCCATGCGGCCTACATTCTTCAGCTCGCCACGCCCGCGCAGCTCCAGCTCCAGTGGCACGAACGGCCGCACCAGGCTGCCACCCTTGCCGCGCGCACGGCGCAGCACGGCACGTACACGGCCCTGCGGGGTGAAGAAGTCCACCAGCGCGCTGGTTTCCTTGTAGGCACGGCTGTGCAGGACGTAGGCCGGTTGGCCGACTGGCTGTTCCATCAAAGATCACTCGTTACCTGCGCCCCGGCAATACTGCTAATTGGGGCCGCGGTGCGGCCCCAACAGTATTGCTTAGAGGTCGCCGTAGCCCAGCGAACGCAGGGCGCGCTCGTCATCGGACCAGCCGCCTTTAACCTTGACCCACAGGTTGAGCATGACCTTGGAGTCGAACAGCACTTCCATGTCCTTGCGCGCCTCGGAGCCGATGCGCTTGATGCGCTCGCCCTTGTCGCCAATGATGATCTTCTTCTGGCCGTCACGCTCGACCAGGATCAGCGCGTGAATGTGCAGCACATGGCCCTGCTGCTTGAATTCTTCGATCTCCACGGTGATCTGGTACGGCAGCTCGGCACCCAGCTGGCGCATGATCTTCTCGCGCACCAGCTCGGCAGCCAGGAAGCGGCTGCTGCGGTCAGTGATCTGGTCTTCCGGGAAGAAGTGATCGTTTTCGGGCAAGTGCTTGGCGATCTGGGCTTCCAGCGCTTCGAGGTTGTGCCCCTGCTGCGCGGAAATCGGCATGACCTCGGCGTTCGGCAATTGCTCCTGCAGCCACTGCAAGTGAGGGATCAGCTCGGCCTTCTCTTCCATGCGGTCGGTCTTGTTGACCGCGATGATCAGCGGGCCGGTCACATACTGCACGCGCTCCAGCACCAGTTGGTCTTCGTCGGTCCACTTGGTGCGGTCGACCACGAAGATCACCACGTCGACGTCTTTCAGGGCCGCCGAGGCGTTGCGGTTCATGTAGCGGTTCAAGGCCTTGTCGTTGGCCTTGTGCATACCGGGGGTATCGACGTAGATCGCCTGCACGTCACCCTCGGTCTTGATGCCGAGCATGTTGTGGCGGGTTGTCTGCGGCTTGCGCGAGGTGATCGCCAGTTTCTGGCCGAGGATGTGGTTGAGCAGGGTCGACTTGCCCACGTTCGGGCGGCCGACAATGGCCACGTAGCCGCAGCGGGTCGGGTTGCTATCAGTCATTGCCATTCTCCACGCCCAGGGCGATCAGTGCAGACGCGGCGGCGACTTGCTCGGCGATACGCCGGCTAACGCCCTGGCCACGGCTCTTGTTGTTCAGCAGCACCACTTCGCATTCGACGAAGAAGGTGCGGCAGTGCGGTTCGCCCTGGATATCCACCACTTCGTAACGCGGCAGCTCACAGCTGCGCGACTGCAGGAACTCCTGCAGGCGGGTCTTCGGGTCCTTGTTGGTATCGACCAGGGTCAGGCCTTCGAACTCATCGGCCAGCCACGCCAGCACGCGCTCCCGGGCCGTTTCCATATCGGCGTCCAGGTAGATGGCGCCAATCAGCGCCTCCAGTGCATCAGCCAGGATCGACTCGCGGCGGAAGCCACCGCTCTTGAGCTCACCCGACCCCAGCCGCAGGTGGTCGCCCAGGTCGAAACCACGGGCCAGTCGGGCCAGGGTTTCACCCTTGACCAAGCGCGCGCGCAGGCGCGACAGCTGGCCTTCGCGGGCCTGCGGGAAGCGCTCGAACAGCGCTTCGCCGGCGACGAAGTTGAGAATGGCGTCACCGAGAAACTCCAGGCGCTCGTTGTTGCGCCCGGCGTAGCTGCGATGGGTCAGTGCCAGGAGCATCTGGTCCTGGTTCTATGAAGGTATAACCGAGCTTTCGCTCCAGACGGGCAAGGGGAGCACTCATGCAGCCACCCGTTCGTTGTTCAACGCGTTGTTCAAATCAACATCCTGAAAGACTGTTTGGCTGTGGCCCGCCGCAACGTGCGACGAATCTCCCGATCCCTGAGAACACAGCCTATGTCAGAAATGCATTCGGCGCTGCCTGCTGGCCAGCGCCGATGGGTATCAATGGATCAGACCGACCCGCGACAGGTTGGGCAGGTGGCTGAGCTTGGGTTCTGGCCAGCTCATCCACACCGCGAAGGCCTTGCCGACAATGTTCCGGTCCGGAACCATGCCGTGCAGTTCCTTCGGGATGTTCGGGTCATCCCAGTAACGGCTGTCGTTGGAGTTGTCGCGGTTGTCGCCCATCATGAAGTAATGGCCTGCCGGCACGGTCCATTGCTGGTCCGGCGGCATGCGGTAACGGCTCATTTCCTTGCGGATCAGGTGTTCGGCCTCACCGAGCTTTTCCTTGTACAGCTCGGCGCTGCCCAATGTGCCCGGCTCGGTGCCCACCAGTTGTTCGGCAATCGGCTGGCCGTTGACGAACAGCCGCTTGTCGTTGGTGTAACGCACCACGTCGCCTGGCAGGCCGACCACCCGCTTGATGTAGTTGACGTTCGGGTCGCTCGGGTAGCGGAACACCATCACATCACCGCGTTGCGGGTCACCCACCTCGATGACCTTCTTGTCGATCACCGGCAGGCGAATGCCGTACGAGAACTTGTTCACCAGGATGAAATCGCCCACTTCCAGGGTCGGCTTCATCGACCCCGAAGGGATCTGGAACGGCTCGACCAGGAACGAACGCAGCACCAGCACGATGAACAGAACCGGGAAGAACGACTTGCCGTACTCGACCAGCAACGGCTCCTTGCCCAGGCGTTCGACCACAGCCATTTCGGGCTGGCTGACGCTGCCCTGGTAGTTGGCGATTGCCGCACGCCGGCGCGGGGCCAGGAACAGCAAGTCGATCAAGCCCAGCAGGCCGCAGACGAAGACGGCGATGACTAGCAACAGCGGGAAATTTAGCGACATAGGACCTAGCTATCCAACCTGAGCACGGCGAGGAAGGCTTCCTGTGGAATCTCCACGTTGCCCACCTGTTTCATGCGTTTCTTACCGGCCTTCTGCTTCTCCAGCAGTTTCTTCTTACGGCTGACGTCACCACCGTAGCACTTGGCCAGTACGTTCTTTCTGAGCGCCTTGACGGTTGTCCGCGCGATGATCTGGCCGCCGATAGCTGCCTGGATCGCCACATCGAACATCTGCCGAGGGATCAGCTCCTTCATCTTCTCGGTCAACGCACGGCCTTTGTAGGCCGCGTTGTCGCGGTGCACGATCAATGCCAGGGCATCGACCTTGTCGCCGTTGATCAGTACGTCCAGCTTGACCAGGTTGGCCGACTGGTAGCGATCGAAATGATAGTCCAGCGAAGCATAGCCGCGGCTGGTGGACTTGAGGCGGTCGAAGAAGTCCAGCACCACTTCGTTCATCGGCAGGTCGTAGCGCACCTGCACCTGACTGCCGAGGAACTGCATGTCGCGCTGCACGCCACGCTTCTCGATACACAGGGTGATGACGTTGCCCAGGTGCTCCTGCGGCACCAGAATGGTTGCAGTGACGATCGGCTCGCGGAAATCGGCGACCGCCGAGACGTCAGGCAGCTTCGACGGGTTGTCTACGGTGATGGTCTCGCCGGTTTTCAGTTCCAGCTCGTAGATCACGCTTGGCGCGGTGGTGATCAGGTCCAGGTCGTATTCGCGCTCCAGGCGCTCCTGAATGATCTCCATGTGCAGCATGCCGAGGAAGCCGCAACGGAAGCCGAAGCCCAGGGCGTCGGAGCTTTCCGGCATGTATTGCAGCGACGAATCGTTCAGGGTCAGCTTCTGCAGCGCATCGCGGAAGTCCTCGAAATCGTCGGAGCTGACCGGGAACAGGCCGGCGTAAACCTGCGGCTGGATCTTCTTGAAGCCTGGCAGCACCTCCACCTCAGGCGTGGTGGACAGGGTCAGGGTGTCACCGACCGGCGCACCGTGAATGTCCTTGATGCTGGCGATGATGAAGCCTACTTCGCCGGCCTTCAGGTCGGCCGTCTGGGTGTGTTTCGGGGTGAACACACCCACGCTGTCGACCAGGTGCACCTTGCCGGTGGACTTGACCAGGATCTTGTCGCCTTTCTTGACGCGGCCGTGGCGCACACGCACCAGCGAGACCACGCCCAGGTAGTTGTCGAACCAGGAGTCGATGATCAGCGCCTGCAGCGGCGCCTCGATATCGCCTTCCGGAGCAGGGATGGTCTGCACCAGGCGCTCGAGCACCTCGTCCACGCCCATGCCGCTCTTGGCGCTGCAGGCCACGGCGTCGGTGGCGTCGATGCCGATGATCTTCTCGATCTCGTCCTTGACGCGGTCCGGGTCGGCCTGGGGCAGGTCCATCTTGTTCAGTACCGGCATGACCTCCAGGCCCTGCTCAATGGCGGTGTAGCAGTTGGCCACGGACTGGGCCTCGACGCCCTGGCCGGCGTCCACCACCAGCAGCGCGCCTTCACAGGCCGCCAGCGAGCGCGAAACTTCGTAAGTGAAGTCGACGTGGCCGGGGGTATCGATGAAGTTCAGCTGGTAGACCTTGCCGTCCTGCGCCTTGTAGTTGAGCGTGACGCTGTGGGCCTTGATGGTGATACCGCGCTCACGCTCCAGGTCCATGGAATCGAGCACCTGGGCTTCCATCTCGCGTGCCGACAGGCCACCGCACATCTGGATGAAACGGTCGGCCAGCGTCGACTTGCCATGGTCGATGTGGGCGATGATGGAGAAATTGCGGATATGACTCAAATCACTCACGGGTCAACACTCGAAAAGGCTGCGAGCCGGACGCCCGCCGAAAAATAGCCGGGAATTGTACCTTAAGCTGCCGGGATATGGGAGATTCCTCTATCGGGCTGTACACGGCATTGGCCGTGGAATTGTGAACTTTCATGAAAAAAGGGCAGCCGAAGCTGCCCTTTTGCCTTGCAAAGCCGCTTATTCAGCCAGCTTGAAGGTGATGAAGCTGGCGCGCCCCTGACGCAGCACGCGCATCGACACCGAGCGGTTCTTCGGCAGTTCCTTGGCGATCTCGGTGAATTCCTTGGCCGAACCGATGGCCTGGTTGTTCAGGTGGCTGATGACGTCACCCGGACGCAGGCCGATCATCGCGGCCGGGCCATCCTGGACTTCCTTGATCACAACGCCACCCTTGAGCTCCAGGGCCTTCTTCTGTTCGGCAGTCAGGTCGGCCACCGATACACCCAGGCGGTTGCTGCTGCGTTCGGCGCTGCCTTCGGCACCGGTACCGATGTCGGCATCATCGTCCGGCAAGGCACCAACGCTGATGTCGAGATTCTGGCGTTTGCCGTTGCGGATGATCTCCAGCTTGGCCTTTTCGCCATCCTTCAGGCTGCCGACCAGGTGCGGCAAGTCGGCCGACATGATGATCGGCTGGCCGTTCATGCTCAGGATCACGTCACCCACCTGCAGGCCGCCCTTGGCTGCCGGGCCGTTTTCCAGCACCTGCGCTACCAGGGCGCCGGCCGGTTTGTCCAGGCCGAACGATTCAGCCAGGTCCTTGTTGACCTCCTGGATCACCACGCCCAGCCAGCCGCGGCTGACCTTGCCGTCTTTCTTCAGCTGGTTGGAAACGTCGATCGCCACATCGATCGGAATGGCGAACGACAGGCCCATGAAACCGCCGGAACGGGTGAAGATCTGCGAGTTGATCCCCACCACTTCGCCATTCATGTTGAACAGCGGGCCACCCGAGTTGCCCGGGTTGATTGCCACGTCGGTCTGGATGAACGGTACGTAGGTGTCGTTGGGCAGGGTACGACCCTTGGCGCTGACGATACCTTTGGTCACCGAATGGTCGAAGCCGAACGGCGAACCGATGGCCAGCACCCACTCGCCCACTTTGAGTTTCTCGGAATCACCCAGCTTGACGGTCGGCAGGTTCTTGCCCTCGACCTTGAGCAAGGCCACGTCGGTACGCGGGTCGGTGCCGACCAGTTTGGCCTGCAGCTCGCTGCGGTCCGACAGGCGGACGATGATCTCGTCGGCATCGGCTACCACGTGGTTGTTGGTCAGCACGTAACCATCGCTGGAGATGATGAAGCCCGAACCCAGCGACTGGGCCTCGCGCTGGCGGTCGCCACGCGGCGAGCGCGGCTGCTGCGGCATGTTGCGCTCGAAGAACTCGCGGAACATTGGCGGCAGACCTTCCAGGTCGGGCATCTGCCCGGCGGCCATGCGGCGGTCCGGCAGCTTTTGCTTGGTACTGATGTTGACCACGGCTGGCGAGGCCTGCTCGACCAGGGTAGTGAAGTCCGGCAGGGCTTCCTCGGCCTGGGCGCTGAGCACCTGGCCGAGCATCAGCACGGCGGCGAACATCGATAGGTAGGATTTCAAGCGTGGTATTGACATACGGCTCCCGTCACAACGAGCGGTAGTTTAGAAAAGCCCCTGCACAAAGCAGGAAAGGCCAGGCTCCAAGAAGCCTGACCTATAGAAAATTTGCCGATGGATTGCAAATGACAATGCTTTAATTTCATTTCAGCGGCATGTCCACGCGCCTTGGCATGGCCCACACGCCAGCCTCGCAAAAGCGCGCCATTACTGGCGTGCCGGACCATCCAGAGGGCGCATCGACAACGCCACGCGCTCTGCCGTACCCAACGGGATTTCGCCGACCACGGTGACCATTACCCTGCCTTTTGGCGTGTTCAGCCGACGCGAAACCGCCGACGTCGGGCCAAGCTGGGTACGCATGTCGGTACCGCCTTCATCCTTGACCGGCTCGAGGAATACCGAGAAGCGCGCCAGACCATCGTCGTACATCAGGCTGCTGACCGTGCTGTCATGTTTCGGATCGCGGCGTACCGAGCTGTTGACCAGTTCGAAGCCTGGCGGCAGCCAGTCTGAACGCCAGCCGACGACCTTGTCATCACCGGCAGCGGCCACCTGCTGCACCGGCTTGCACGCAGCGCTGGCACGCAGGTCTTCATCACTGGGGACTTCAGTATCGAGACGGGTCATCTGGAAGCGCTCCAGCAACTGCCCCTTGTCATTGATCATCAATGAGCGCAGTGGCAAGCCGGTAGCACGGTCCAGGTGCAATTCGAAGGCATAGCGGTGCTGGTCGCGCGGCGTGAGCGTCACGATCACGGCATCGCGCCCGGCGACCCGTGACTTGCCCGCCACGCTCAAGTCATACCAGCCCATCAGTTTCAGCGGATCAAGAACACGTTGCGCGGCGTCCGGGGGAGCCGTAACACCACTGACCAAGGCCCCGCTGACACACTCTACCTTGCCATCTACGCGCACGATTTCCTGGGCAGTGCCATCGAGCTGCAACAGCCGCTCGCTGACCTTGCCGCCGTCGACCCTGTGCCAGATCTCATGGGAGGAGAAGCTGCCGTTGCGTTCGTAAACAAAAGAGCCCTGGTAGCTCTGCTTTTGCTCGGCCTGTGCCAGCTTGTTCAGCCACTCGCTCGCCTCGGGCGAAGAATTGGCCGCCAACGCTGGCACCGTCATGCAGCTGCCTATCAGCAGCGACAGGAGAGGTAGCGCGCGCATGATCCTCCTTACTTAACGGTTTTCCAGGCTGGCGGCGCGGGCATACGGCAATGCGGTTTCAGTGCCCTTGAGCGCAGATTCCTGGGCATGCTGGCGCAGGTAGCCTGGCAAACGCTGATCCCAGCCGGCCTGGTTCTGCAGCACGCCGTTGGCCATCGGCCCGGTCGGTTGCTCACTGCTCTCACTATAGCCTGCCAAAACGGCTGGGCCCTGGGCTTGTGGCACAGTCAGGCCTTGTTGGGCAGGTTGTTGGGCAGCCAGCTCGGCGCCAGTGATCTCGTCCTGGTTGTACATGCGTACACCCGCCAGCACCGCTACGGTAACCGAGGCAGCTACCGCCAGGCGGCCAATGCTGCGCCATGGGCCTTGCTTGACCTTGGCCGGCACGGCTTCGTCAGCCAGCGCGGCAGACACCGCCGAGGCGATATCCAGGTTTGGCAGCAGCAGCTCCTTGTGCATGGCTGCGCGGGCCACCTGGTAACGCGACCAGGTGGCACGGGTTTCAGCATCGTCTACGGCGTTCAACACACGACGCAGTTCAAGCTCGTCCGCTTCGTTATCCATCACCGCGGACAGCGATTCCTGCAAAGCTTCACGACTCATGGCGGTTCCTCTCTTGGCTGTCGCCGCTGTCTCAGGTTTCCTGCAGCAAAGGTTGCAGGGCTTTATCTATGGCCTCCCGAGCGCGGAAGATTCGAGAGCGCACGGTACCCACCGGACATTGCATGACACTGGCAATGTCTTCGTAACTCAGCCCGTCGAACTCGCGCAGGGTCAGTGCCGTGCGCAGGTCTTCAGGCAGTTGCTGGATGGTGCGATGGACGGTGCCTTCGATTTCATCCCGCAACAACGAGCGTTCTGGGGACTCGAGATCCTTGAGGCCATGATCGCCGTCGTAAAACTCCGCATCCTCGGAGCTCACATCGCTGTCTGGCGGCCGTCTTCCACGGGACACCAGGTAGTTCTTCGCCGTGTTGATGGCGATGCGGTACAGCCACGTATAGAACGCACTGTCTCCGCGGAAGTTGCCAAGCGCACGGTAGGCCTTGATGAAGGCTTCCTGTGCTACATCCTGGGCCTCGTGGGTATCGTGAACGAACCGCACGATCAACCCGAGAATCTTGTGCTGATACTTCAGCACCAACAGATCGAACGCTCGCCTGTCACCACGCTGAACGCGCTCGACAAGCTGCTGATCCTCTTCCTGGGTTAGCATGAACACTCCTCAGTGAACTCGAAGGAGCGTTGCATCCGCCATCGTTCAGGCTTGCAACCATAGACTCGGGCTTTGCGCAAAAGTTCTCCCCTCCAAGCAAGTTTCCTGCAGCCCTTGGTCGGCTTGCACGGAAGACGCGGCACGGTCACGGCCGGCTACGTCGATAATCAGGTTTCGAGTACGCAGGGACAGCCCGGACAGGCCTGCCGCCCTGCGTCGCCGCGGCAAGTTGTGGCGCGTGGGCAGCCTTCATAGGATTTCCGGCCATGTCGGAAAGTTCCCATAAAGGTTGTCGCGACCAGGCAAGTGGCATGGAAATTGGCCACCCGGGGCTGCTATAAAGGCAACCCGGCCAGCCTTAACGATAGTTTCACAATGCCATCGGCGCGTGACTATTGTGCCGCGCCCCTTCCAAAGAATACTAGTGTCCCGACATGAGCCAACAATTCCAACATGATGTCCTGGTGATCGGCAGCGGCGCCGCCGGTCTCAGCCTGGCACTGAACCTCCCCAGCCACCTGCGCGTCGCCGTGCTCAGCAAGGGCGACCTGGCCAACGGCTCGACCTTCTGGGCCCAGGGCGGTGTCGCGGCGGTGCTGGACAATACCGATACCGTGCAGTCGCATGTCGAGGATACCCTCAATGCCGGCGGCGGCCTGTGCCATGAAGAGGCAGTGCGCTTCACCGTCGAGCACAGCCGCGAAGCCATCGAATGGCTGATCGAGCAAGGCGTGCCCTTTACCCGTGACGAGCACTACAGCGTCGACGACGGCGGTTTCGAGTTCCACCTGACCCGCGAGGGCGGCCATAGCCACAGGCGTATCATCCACGCTGCCGACGCCACCGGTGCCGCGATCTTCACCACGCTGCTGCAGCAGGCTCGGCGGCGCCCGAATATCCAGCTGCTTGAACAGCGCGTGGCGGTCGACCTGATCACCGAACGCCGCCTCGGCCTGCCCGGCGAGCGCTGCCTGGGCGCCTATGTGCTCGACCGCAACACCGGTGAGGTGGACACCTTCGGCGCGCGTTTCACCGTGCTGGCCACTGGCGGTGCGGCCAAGGTCTACCTGTATACCAGCAACCCCGATGGTGCCTGCGGTGACGGCATCGCCATGGCCTGGCGGGCCGGTTGCCGGGTGGCGAACCTGGAGTTCAACCAGTTTCACCCGACCTGCCTGTACCATCCACAGGCCAAGAGCTTCCTGATCACCGAAGCCCTGCGCGGCGAAGGCGCGCTGCTGCGCTTGCCCAATGGCGAGCGGTTCATGCCACGCTTCGACCCGCGGGAAGAACTGGCCCCGCGCGACATCGTAGCCCGCGCCATCGACCACGAGATGAAGCGCCTGGGCGTGGACTGCGTGTACCTGGACATCACCCACAAGCCGGCCGACTTCATCAAGAGCCACTTCCCCACCGTGTACGAGCGCTGCCTGGCCTTTGGCATCGACATCACCCGCCAGCCGATTCCGGTGGTACCGGCGGCGCACTACACCTGCGGCGGGGTAATGGTCGACGACCGCGGCCACACCGATGTGCCGGGCCTGTACGCCATTGGCGAAACCAGCTTCACCGGCCTGCACGGCGCCAACCGCATGGCCAGCAACTCGCTGCTGGAATGCTTCGTCTATGGCCGTGCCGCAGCGGCCGACCATCCAGGCGCACCTGGACGAAGTGACCATGCCCAAGGCCCTGCCCGGCTGGGACGCCAGCCAGGTCACCGACTCGGACGAGGATGTGATCATCGCGCACAACTGGGACGAACTGCGGCGCTTCATGTGGGACTACGTCGGCATCGTGCGCACCAGCAAGCGCCTGCAGCGGGCCCAGCACCGCATTCGTCTGTTGTTGGACGAAATCGATGAGTTCTACAGCAACTACAAGGTAAGCCGCGACCTGATCGAGCTGCGCAACCTGGCGCAGGTGGCCGAGCTGATGATCCGCTCGGCCATGCAGCGCAAGGAAAGCCGTGGGCTGCATTACACGCTGGACTACCCGGGGATGCTGGACGAGGCCAGGGACACCATCCTCAGCCCGATTTGAATCGGCGTCGCGGCCTTCGCGGGCACGCCCGCTCCCACAGAGATCCCGCTGCCTTGCAGCCTTGCGCAGTACCTGTGGGAGCGGGCAAGCCCGCGAAGAAGCCAACTCGGTATGGCTTTATGCCCGGCTCACCCCTGCCCACCTGCGCCGGCTGAACTTCAACCGTACCCGCAAGCGCCGGTGCTCATCCGCCCCCAGCGCATCCCGCGGCACACATTGGCTTTCCCCCACCCATCGCCCCGCCCGCTCGAAACGCAACACCACCAGCGCCGGCAACGCCACGCTGTCGCGGCACAAGCGCACCGGCTGCCAGCCGAGGGCACGGCTGAACACGTGCCAGCCGCGCGCATCACGGCGCAGGCCAGTCACGGCATGCTCATGGGTCAGCAGAATACGTCGGGGGATGGCCCAGCCAGCGTGGGCGATACAGACGGCGGCAACGGCAAGGGCCTGCCAGCCGGACAGCGGGCTCGCCCCAATGGCGAGCCACGCCAGCACCTGGCACACCAGGTAGGCCGCCAGCAGCAGGCGCGAGCCTTGCCAGCGGCACTCGAAGCACTCACTTGGGCTGGACACGGTCCAGGATGATGCGGACCATGCGCTGCAGCTCCGGGTCTTCGGACTCGGTGCGCTCCATGAACCAGCCGAACATGTCCTGATCCTCGCAGCTCAACAGACGCACGTAGAGTTCGCGGTCGGTCTCGTTGAGCGTGGGGTAGACTTCCTGGGTGAAAGGCACCAGCAGTACGTCCAGTTCCAGCATACCGCGGCGGCTGTGCCAGAAAAGCCGGTTGAGTTCAGTTTGTTCGACCATGGGGCCCTCCTCGAATGGCCCGCCAGTATACAGCCAGGCGAACGAAGCGACACCGGGCATTGGTCTAGTCAACTACCTATTTTGTTACCGGCGTTCTATGATGGCCGCCAGTCTTTAGCCACCGCGATGACCCATGGCCGATTCCGCTTTCTTCTGCCCCCTGTCCCACGAGGGCATCCTCGCCGTCCGCGGCTCCGATGCAGGCAAGTTCCTGCAGGGCCAGCTGACCTGCAACATCAACTACCTCAGCCAGGAATACGCCAGTCTCGGCGCCCGCTGCATGGTCAAGGGGCGCATGCAGTCGAGTTTCCGCATCCTGCCCGAAGGCAACGGCTACCTGCTGGCCATGGCCAGCGAACTGCTTGACGCCCAGCTGGCCGACCTGAAGAAGTACGCCGTGTTCTCCAAGGCCACACTGACCGATGAAAGTGCTGCCTGGGCACGCTTCGGCCTGCAAGGCGGCGCCGCAGCGCTGCAAGCGCTGGGGCTCGATGTGCCCGAGGCAGCCGGTAGCACCGTGCGCCACGATGGCTTGATCGCCATCGCCGTGTCCGCCGGCCGCGTGGAGCTGTGGGTGCCGGCAGAGAACGCCGCCCGCGTTCGCCAGGCGCTGGCCGCCGCATTGCCCGAAGGCAGCCTCAACGACTGGCTGCTGGGGCAGATTCGCGCCGGGATCGGCCAGGTCATGGGGCCGACCCGCGAGCTGTTCATCCCGCAGATGATCAACCTGCAGGCCGTCGACGGCGTCAGCTTCAAGAAAGGCTGCTACACCGGCCAGGAAATCGTTGCCCGCATGCAGTACCTGGGCAAGCTCAAGCGCCGCCAGTACCGCCTGGCACTGGACCAGCAGGCCATCCCGGCCCCGGGCGCCGAGATTTTCTCGCCCATCCACGGTTCGTCGGTCGGTGAAGTGGTCATGGCTGCCAGCAACGGCACAGGCTGCGAACTGCTTGCGGTGCTCAGCGCCGAAGCGGTGGAAGACGACAACCTGCACCTGGGCAGCCTCGAAGGCCCGCGCCTGCAGGTGCTGACCCTGCCTTACGAACTGGACCGCGACCGGGAAATCCAGCGCTGACCAGCCTGCCCCGCCTACAAGGCGGGGCCGCACCACCACTGCGGTAGACACGCCCATGAACAAGCTGGCCGAGATGGTTCAAGCACAGTTGCTCGATGCCATCGAAAAGGATGACCTGGTCCTGCCGACCCTGCCCGAGGTTGCCTTGAGCATCCGCGAGGCAGCGGAAGACAGCGAGATCAGCGTAGCGGCCCTGAGCAAGGTGATCGGTCGCGATGCGGCCCTTTCAGCGCGCCTGATCAAGGTCGTCAACAGCCCGCTGCTGCGCGCGGCGGTCGAGGTCACCGACCTGCATACCGCCATCACGCGGCTGGGCATCAACTACAGCTGCAACCTGGCCATTGGCCTGGTGATCGAGCAGATATTCCACGCCCGCGCGCCGGCGGTCGAGCAAAAACTACGCGACATATGGGCCAACAGCCTGGATGTGGCGGGTATCAGCTACGAACTCTGCCGCCGCTACACGCAACTCAAGCCCGACCAGGCTACTCTCGGCGGGCTGGTCAACCAGATTGGCGCGCTACCGGTGCTGATCTATGCCGAAGAGCACAATGAACTGCTGTCCGACCCGGTGTGCCTGCACTATGTGATCGAGCAGATCCAGCCGGTGCTGGGCGACAAGATCCTCAAGGCCTGGGAGTTTCCGGAGCAACTGGTCAACCTGCCCAGCCAGGTGCAGGACCTGGACCGGCAGACCGACAAGATCGACTACATCGACATCGTGCAGATCGCCCGCTGCATCAGCCAGCGCGGGCGCCACCGGCCGCTGGCGGCATTGCCGGCGTACCGCCACCTGGGCTTGCCGTTTGGTACCGAGCTGGAAGTGGATGAACTGATCGAGGCGCGGAGCATGTTGCGCTGATCTGCGCCAGCCTGTGCCGGCCCTTTCGCGGGCACGCCCGCTCCCACAGTGGCAGCGCAAGCCTGAACCTGTGGGAGCGGGCTTGCCCGCGAAAGGGCCCGTACCGGCGCTGCATCAATCTGCGATAAAACTCACCCGCACCCGCAACCCGCCCTTCGCACCGTCATGCAGGCTTACCTGCGCCAGGTGCGCCCGGCAGATCTCGCCAACAATCGCCAAGCCAAGCCCACTGCCCTGCGCACTGCGCCGGTAGAAGCGCTCGAACACCCGTTCACGCTCGGCCTCGGGAATCCCCGGCCCGTCGTCCTCCACCTCGAGCACCGCCGGTGCCAGCACCCGCAAGATCACGTTGCCGCCTTCGGGGGTATGGGCCAGGGCATTGTCCACCAGGTTGCTCAGCAGCTCATTGAGCAACATCGGCTCGCCCTTCAACCACACCGGCGCTTCGGCTTCCAGGGCCAGCGCAACCCCGCGCTTGTGCGCCAGCGGTGCCATGGCCATACCCAGCTCGCGAGCCAGCTGGCTCAGGTCCAGGCGCTGCGCGCCGCCCTCGGCTATCGCCCGTGCGCCGTTCTCGATCCGCGCCAGCGACAGCAGCTGGTTAGCCAGGTGGGTCAGCCGATCGGTGCCCTGGGCCGCGGACTCCAGCGTCTGCCGCCACTCCTGCGGCTCGGCCGAACGCAAGCCCAGCTCGACCCGCGCCTTCAGCGCGGCCAGTGGCGTGCGCAACTCGTGAGCGGCGTCGGCGATGAACTGCGCCTGGCGCTCGAACTGGCCGCGCAAACGCTCGGTGAAATGGTTCAAAGCCCGCACCAGCGGGCCCAGCTCACGCTGCACCTGCACCACCGGCAAGGCCCGCAGGTCGTCCGGCTGGCGCTCTTCAACCGCCGTGCGCAGGCGCTCCAGCGGCCGCAACGCGGCACTCACGGCAAACCACACCATCACCAACGCGCCCAGCGCCAGCATGCCCAGGCGCAGCAGGGTATCGGCCATCAAGCCACGAGCCATGCGCACCCGTGCTTCCTCGGTCTCGGCCACGCGGATTTCCGCCATGCCGTTCATGTTCGGCTCGCTCACCGGCTTCAGCAGGCTGACCACGCGCACGTCCTGGCCCAGGTAGGTGGCGTTGTAGAACCGCGCCAACGCCGGGTAATCGTCGGTACGTGGCGTCTCCGGCGGCGGCGGCGGCAGGTTCTCGTAACCGGATATCAGTCGCTGCTGGATGTCCAGCACCTGGTAGTAGATGCGCCCGGCGCTGTCGTAGGCAAAGGTGTCCAGGGCCACGTAGGGCACGTCCGCACTCAGCGAACCGTCACGCTGCGACAGCCCGGCGGCGATGGTCCGCGCCGACGCCAGCAAAGTGCGATCGTAGGCTGTATCGGCGGCCTCACGACCGTTCCAGTAGGCGCTGAGGCCGCTGGCCAGCATCAGCACCACCAGCAGCAAGGCCAGGTTGCCGAGCAAGCGCCCGCGCAGGCTGCCGTTGTCACGCATCGCGGTGCTCGAGCAGGTAACCCAGGCCGCGGAAGGTGACAATGGCCACTGGCTGGCCATCGAGCTTCTTGCGCAGGCGGTGGATGTAGATTTCGATGGCGTCAGGGCTGGCCTCTTCATCCAGGCCGAACACCTGGGCGGCCAGTTGCTCCTTGCTCATCACCCGGCCCGGCCGGGCGATCAGCGCTTCCAGTACGCTTTGCTCGCGTGAGGTCAGGGTCAGATGGTCACCACCCAGCGTGAAGCGCCGGGTGTCGAGGTCGTACACCAGCGGCCCGCAGCGTTGCTGGCGCTCGCCACCGAGCACACTACGGCGCAACAGGGCCTTGACCCGTGCTTCCAGCTCGGTCAGTTCGAACGGCTTGGCCAGGTAGTCGTCAGCCCCCAGGTTCAGGCCGTGGACCCGGTCCTTGACGTCGCTGCGCGCGGTCAGCATCAGCACCGGCAGGGTCTTGCCACGGCCACGCAGACGCGCCAGCACCTCGAAACCGTCCATGCGCGGCAAGCCGACATCCAGCACGGCCACGGCGTATTCCTCGCTGGCCAGGGCCAGGTCGGCGGCCACGCCGTCATGCAGCACATCCACGGTCAGGCCATGGCTTTTCAAGGCCTGGGCCACGCTTTCGGCCAGTTGCAGGTGGTCTTCGACCAGCAACACACGCATCGGATTCTCCCTGCTCGGGTGGGACGGTGGCGCGGAGTGTACCGCTGTCGGCAGACCTGTGAAGCCCTGTCGACAAACCTTTCACGCTGAAAGGTTAGCGAAAGGTTGGTTGCCTAGCATCGCACCACGGTCGCCCTTCGCGCCGAGAAAAGCACCAGCAAGGTGCAACGAATAAGAACAATAAACGGAGCCAACAGTGATGCTGTCATTGCAGCCGAAGGCGTTCGCGCCTACCCGTTACTTTGCCGCACGCCCCTCCGCCATCGCCAGCGCCGTTGCGCTTGCCGGTGTCGCCCCGATCAGCCAGGCCGCCTTCTTCGAAGACAGCACGGCTACCTTCGAAACCCGCAACATGTACTTCAACCGTGACTTCCGCGACGGCACCAGTGCGCAGCAATCCAAGCGCGACGAGTGGGCCCAGGGCTTCATTCTCAACTTCGAGTCTGGCTACACCGATGGCACCGTGGGCTTCGGCCTGGATGCGCTGGGCATGCTCGGTATCAAGCTCGATTCCAGCCCCGACCGCACCGACACCGGCCTGCTGCCGACCCACGATGACGGCAAGGCTGCCGATGAATACTCCAAGCTAGGCCTGACCGGCAAGGTGAAGATTTCGCAAACCGAACTGAAGATCGGCACGCTGATCCCCGAATTGCCGACCCTGCAGCCAAACGATGGGCGCATCCTGCCGCAAACCTTCGAAGGCGGCCTGCTCACCTCGAAGGAGGTCAAGGGCCTGACCTTCACCGGCGGCCGACTGGACAAGGCCAAGGACCGCAACGACACCAACTGGGAAGACCTGGCCCTGAACAACAAGAACGGCCGCTTCGGAGGCTCGTTCAGCGCTGACAACCTGGACCTCGCCGGCCTCGACTACCAGTTCACCGATCGCATCACCGGCAGCTATCACTTCGCCCAGCTCGACGATATCTACCGCCAGCACTTCATCGGCATGGTCGCTACCCAGCCATGGGGCCCGGGCACCTTCGGCGCCGACCTGCGCCTGGCCGTGAGTGACGACGCCGGCGCCGCCAAGGCCGGCAACATCGACAACACCACGGTCAACGGCATGCTCAGCTACGCCCTGGGCGGGCACAAGGTCAGCGCCGCCTGGCAGCAACTGTCCGGCGACAGCGCGTTCCCGTACGTCGATGGTGCCGACCCGTACCTGGTCAACTTCGTTCAGATCAACGACTTCGCCGGCGCCGACGAGCGCTCCTGGCAGGCGCGCTACGACTACAACTTCGCCGCGCTCGGCGTGCCCGGCCTGACCTTCATGACCCGCTACATCAGCGGCGACAACGTCAGCCGCGCCGCCGGTGGCGAGGGCAAGGAGTGGGAACGCGATACCGAAATGAAGTACGTGGTACAAAGCGGCCCGTTGAAGAACGTCGCCGTGCGTTTGCGTAACGCCACCTTCCGCTCCAACTTCGCCCGCGACGCGGACGAGGTGCGGCTGCTGGTGAGCTACAGCCTGGCCCTTTGGTAAGCCAACAGCAGTAACCCGATAACAACAACACTCACGGAGATCGACGATGACCTTTTCACTGAGCCGCCTCGTCCTCGCAACCGGCTGCCTGCTGTTGGCCGGCAACGCCCTCGCTGCCGAACCGAAACGTCCCGAATGCATCGCCCCGGCATCGCCCGGCGGTGGTTTCGACCTGACCTGCAAGCTGGTGCAGAGCGCCCTGGTGCAGGAAAAGATCCTCAGCAAGCCAATGCGCGTCACCTACATGCCTGGCGGTGTCGGCGCGGTGGCCTACAACGCCGTGGTCGCCCAGCGCCCGGCCGATGCCGGCACCCTGGTGGCCTGGTCCAGTGGCTCGCTGCTGAACCTGGCCCAGGGCAAGTTCGGCCGCTTCGACGAGAATGCGGTGAAATGGCTGGCTGCGGTCGGTACCAGCTACGGCGCCATCGCGGTGAAAAGCGATTCGCCCTACAAGACCCTCGACGACCTGGTCGCGGCGTTGAAGAAAGACCCGAGCAAGGTGGTGATTGGCTCCGGCGGTACCGTCGGCAGCCAGGACTGGATGCAGACCGCCCTGATCGCCAAGGCCGCCGGCATCAACCCGCGTGACCTGCGCTACGTGGCCCTGGAAGGCGGCGGCGAAATCGCCACGGCGTTGCTGGGCGGGCATATCCAGGTCGGCTCGACCGACATCTCCGACTCCATGCCGCACATTCAGAGCGGCAACATGCGCATCCTCGCGGTGTTCTCGGAAAACCGCCTGGACGAGCCCGAGATGAAAGACATCCCCACCGCCAAGGAGCAGGGCTACGACATCGTCTGGCCAGTGGTGCGCGGCTTCTACCTGGGGCCGAAGGTGAGCGACGAAGACTACGCCTGGTGGAAGCAGTCGTTCGACAAGATGCTGGCCTCGGAAGACTTCGCCCAGCTGCGTGACCAGCGCGAGCTGTTCCCGTTCGCCATGACCGGCGAAGAGCTGGACGGCTATGTGAAGAAGCAAGTGGCTGACTACAAGGCACTGGCCAGGGAATTTGGCCTGATCCAGTAAGCCTGTCGGATTCACCACAATCCCTGTGGGAGCGGGCATGCCCGCGAACACCGGCAAAGCCGGTGCCATGTACCGCGGTGTTTGTTTCGCGGGCACGCCCGCTCCCACAAGGTCGGCGTTCAATGAGGACTATCCAATGATCCTGCAACGCATCTTCGCCCTGGCCCTGCTGGCGGTGTGCGCCGCCCTGGCCGTGATGGCCTGGCCTTACCAGGCGGCGTTTTCCTATGAACCGGTGGGCCCGCGCGCCTACCCGCTGTTGATGCTCGGCCTGATGGGCCTGGGCCTGCTGTACCTGGTGTTCCGCCCCACGCCCATCGTGCGCAAGGACGACGAGCCGGAACTGGACCGCGAAACCCTGATCAAGATCGCCGCCTGCGTCGGCCTGCTGATCGTATTCGCCAGCACCTTCGAAGCCCTGGGCTTCATCCTCAGCGCCATCCTGGTCGGCGTGCCCATGGCCCGCCTGTACGGCGGCCGCTGGCTGCACAGCGCCCTCGTGGTGGCGGGCATGAGCCTGTTCCTCTACTGGCTGTTCGACCGCGTGATGGACGTGCCCCTGCCCCTTGGCCTGCTCAGCGTACTGGAGAACTGACACATGGATACCTTGAGCTACCTGGGCCAGGGCTTCGGCGTCGCCCTGTCCCCCTACAACCTGGTCACCGCCCTCACCGGCACGCTGATCGGTACCGTGGTGGGCCTGCTGCCGGGCCTGGGCCCGATCAACGGCGTGGCCCTGCTGATCCCCATTGCCTTCGCCCTTGGCCTGCCGCCGGAATCGGCGCTGATCCTGCTGGCGGCGGTGTACCTGGGTTGCGAGTACGGTGGGCGCATCAGTTCGATCCTGCTGAACATCCCGGGCGAAGCCTCGACCGTCATGACCACCCTCGATGGCTACCCGATGGCGCGCAACGGCCTGGCTGGCGTGGCGCTGTCGTTGTCGGCCTGGAGCTCGTTCATCGGCGCGCTGATCGCTACCTGTGGCATGGTGCTGTTCGCCCCGCTGCTGGCGAAATGGGCGATCGCCTTCGGCCCGGCGGAGTACTTCGTGCTGATGGTATTCGCCATCGTCGCCCTCGGTGGCATGGCCGGCGACAAGCCCCTGAAAACCTTCATTGCCGCACTGATCGGCCTGTTCCTGTCGGCAGTCGGCATCGATGCCAACAGTGGCGTGTACCGTTTCACCGGCGACAGCGTGCACCTGGCCGATGGCATCCAGTTCGTGGTGCTGGTGCTGGGCCTGTTCTCTATCAGCGAAATCCTCCTGCTGCTGGAAAAGACCCACCATGGCCACCAGGCGGTCAAGGCCACCGGGCGCATGCTGTTCAACTTCAAGGAAGCGGCCTCGGTGTTCATGGTCAACATCCGCTGCGGCCTGCTGGGCTTCATCATGGGGGTGCTGCCAGGTGCCGGTGCAACGCTGGCCAGTGCCGTGGCCTACATGACCGAGAAACGCCTGGCAGGTGAAAAGGGCAAGTTCGGCAAGGGCGACGCCCGTGGCCTGGCCGCCCCGGAAACCGCCATCGGTGCCTCCTGCTGTGGCGCCCTGGTGCCGATGCTGACCCTGGGTGTACCCGGTTCGGGCACCACTGCAGTGATGATCGGTGCTCTGACCCTGTACAACATCACCCCCGGCCCACTGTTGTTCGAACAGCAGCCAGACATCGTCTGGGGCCTGATCGCCTCGCTGTTCGTCGCCAACATCATGCTGGTGATCCTCAACATCCCGATGATCCGCATCTTCACCCGCATCCTCGCCGTGCCGAACTGGGCGCTGGTACCGGTTATCGCCATCATCACGGCGATCGGCGTGTACGCCGTGCATGCCACCACCTTCGACCTGTTCCTGATGGTCGGCATCGGCATCATGGGTTATATCCTGCGCAAGCTGGACTTCCCGCTGTCGCCGATCCTGCTCGGTTTCATCCTCGGTGGCTTGATGGAACAGAACCTGCGCCGGGCGCTGTCGATCTCCAACGGCGAACTGGGCATCCTCTGGTCGAGCCCGATCAGCATGTCGGTATGGGTACTGACCCTTTGCATGCTGACCCTGCCGCTGCTGCGCAGCTGGCGCAAACGCAGCCAGCAGCGCCGGGCGATGGCCGATGCCTGATCGCTGGTTGCCGTTGTTTGTCGCGACCGGGCTGGTCGGCCTTGCTGGCGGTTTTGCCGCCAGCAAGGTCGGCTGGCCTTTGCCGTGGATGGTCGGCTCGTTGCTGGCGATCATCCTGGTGCGCTGCCTGACGCCCTGGCAGCTGCCGGAAATTCCCAATGGCCGCAAATGCGGGCAGTGGATCATCGGTATAGGCATCGGCTTGCACTTCACCCCGGCGGTGATCGAACAGGTGGCCAGCCATTTTGCGCTGATCTTCTTCGGCGCGCTTTTCACCACCCTGTCCAGCGTGATCAGCGTATGGCTGCTGCGGCGCACCGGCGAGGACCGTGCCACGGCATTCTTCGCCAGCATGCCGGGCGGCTCGGGGGAAATGGTCAACCTCGGCGCGCGCAATGGCGCGGTGCTCAGCCAGGTGGCGGCGGCGCAGAGCCTGCGCGTACTGGCGGTGGTGCTGTGCGTGCCGGCACTGTTCAAGTTCCTGCTGGGTGACGGGGTACCGCTGAATCACACCGGCAGTGTGAGCTGGGGATGGCTGGCATTGATTGCCCCACTGGGCGTTGCCGTTGCCCTGCTTTGGCAGCGCCTGCGCCAGCCCAACCCATGGTTGTTCGGGCCATTGCTGGTTGCAGCTACGGTGAGCCTGGCGGGCAACCTGCAGATAACCTTGCCCAATGGCGCCAGCCAGATTGGTCAGTGGCTGATCGGCAGTGGCCTGGCCTGCCACTTCAACCGGGCATTCTTCCGCCGCGCTCCCTCGTTCCTTGCGCGCACCCTGGTGGCCACGGCGTTGTGCATGGCGATTGCCGGCAGTGCCGCTTGGGTGCTGAGCGTGATGACTGCGCTGGACTTGCGTTCGCTGACGCTAGGGATGATGCCGGGCGGGATTGCCGAGATGAGTCTGACGGCAGAGACCCTGCAGTTGTCGGTGCCGCTGGTGACGGCACTGCAGGTGATGCGCTTGTTGTTCGTGCTGTTTCTGGCAGAGCCGTTGTTCCGGGTGTGGAATGCGCGTTTCGAGTAATGCCTGATAAACCGTGTCGCCTTCTTCGCGGGCTTGCCCGCGAAAGAAGGCGACGCGGTCTTTCAGGTGATCACAACGGTGGCAACGCCCAGTTGATCGGCGCCAGCCCGCGCTGCTGGAGGAAACTGTTGGCCCGGCTGAAATGCCCGCACCCCAGGAACCCACGATAGGCCGACAACGGCGACGGATGCACCGATTTCAGCACCAGGTGCCTGGTCCCGTCGATCAGCTTCTGCTTGCTTTGCGCATGCGAGCCCCACAGCAGGAACACCACGTTCGGGCACTGCTCGCTGACCACCTGGATGACCCGGTCGGTGAAGAACTCCCAGCCCTTCTTGGCATGCGACGCGGCATTGGCGCGCTCCACGGTCATGGTCGTGTTGAGTAACAGCACGCCCTGCTCGGCCCAGCTCTGCAGGTAGCCATGATTGGCAATCGGGATGTTCAGGTCGCGCTGCAGCTCCTTGTAGATGTTGACCAGCGACGGTGGCGTGGCCACGCCCGGCTGCACCGAGAAGCACAGGCCATGCGCCTGGCCCGGCCCCGTGGTAAGGGTCCTGGCCAAGGATGACCACCTTCACCTGGTCCAGCGGTGTGGAGTTGAGCGCGTTGAAAATCAACGGCCCCGGCGGGTAGATCTCTTTGCCGGCGGCGTACTCGCTGCGCAGGAACTCGCGCAACTGATGCATGTACGGCTGGTCGAATTCGGCGCGCAAGGCGGCCTTCCAGCTGGGTTCGAGTTTGATGCGATCGTCGTCAGTCATGGGGCCTTCCATAAACAATGGCGCGACACTAGGTAAGCCTTTCCCGCTTGTCAAACGATCCGACCGACGACCGGCATGTTCGGCCAGGCAAGCCATACTTGTGCGATGACCTGCACGAGGTAGTCCATGGCCATTCATTGCGAGGTACTCACCGGAGCCGATGGCGCCCGCATCGGCATCGCCACCCTGGATGCACCCAAGGCGCTCAATGCCCTGAATCTGCCAATGATCGAGGTCTTGGGCGAACAGTTGCACGCCTGGGCTCGCGACCCGGGGATCGTCTGTGTACTGCTGCGCGGCAACGGTGCCAAGGCCTTTTGCGCCGGCGGCGATGTGCGTGCGCTGGTGCAAGCCTGCCGCGACCACCCCGGCAGCGTGCCGCCACTGGCCGCCAGCTTCTTCGCCGCCGAATACCGCCTGGACTTTGCCCTGCATACCTATCCCAAGCCGCTGCTGTGCTGGGGCCATGGGCATGTGTTGGGCGGTGGCATGGGCCTGCTGCAGGGCGCCAATGTGCGCATCGTCACCCCCAGCAGTCGGCTGGCCATGCCGGAAATCAGCATCGGCCTGTACCCGGACGTGGGCGCCAGCTGGTTCCTTGCCCGCCTGCCGGGCAAGCTGGGGTTGTTCCTTGGCCTGACGGGCGCGCCGATCAATGCCCACGACGCCCTTCACCTTGGCTTGGCCGACCGCTTCCTGGGCGAACACCAGCAAGAGGCGCTGATCGAAGAACTGCTGCAATTGAACTGGCAGGAACAGACCGCCCTGCAATTGAACAGCCTGCTCAAGGCCGAACAGCACCGAGCCTGCGCCGAGTTGCCCGAAGCCCAGTGGCTGCCGCGACGGCAGGTGATCGATCAGTTGCTGGACGTGGCCGACGCCGCCGCTGCCTGGCGTGCGCTGGAGGGGCTCAAGCAGCATGCCGACCCGCTGCTGGCAGATGCCGGCCAACGGTTGCATGAAGGTTGCCCGCTGACCGCCCACCTGGTGTGGGAACAGATCCGCCGGGCACGGCACCTGTCGTTGGCGCAGGTGTTCCAGATGGAATACACAATGAGCCTGAACTGCTGCCGCCACCCGGAGTTCAGCGAAGGCGTGCGTGCGCGCTTGCTGGACAAGGACAACCAGCCGCACTGGCACTGGCCCGATGTGGCGCAAGTGCCGGCGGCGGTGGTCGAGGCGCATTTTGCCAAGGTCTGGGAGGGGCGACACCCACTGGCGGATCTGGGTTAGCTTCGAGTACCTGGGGCTGCTTTGCAGCCCATCGCCTACCGCTGCCAGTTCCCCCCTTGCCCGTGCCCACGCCGCCCGTCCCCACGCCGGTCACCATCCCCCCGTCCACTGGAATGCCAACGGTCATTCTGGTAACGCTGGCTACCACCTCGATAATCATGACGGTCCCGGTCGCGTCCATAGTCATACCGCTGGCGGTTGCCATAGTCATAACGCGGGTTGCCATGCCACTGCTTCATCCCCGGCTGCGGATAAGACCGGTAATGAGGCGCTGGCGCCGAGCGGTAGTAATAGCGCGGTGCCGGCTGGTAGTAATAGCGCGGTTGCGGCGTTACGTAATAGCGGTCATAGCGGTAATAGTCCGGTGACACATAACGGTCGGAGTAGTAGTGGTCCGATCGGTAATAGCCCCCGCTCTCGTAGTACGGAACGCAGGCGGAAGTCATCAGCCCCAGCAGGGTAATCAACAGGATTCGATAGGACATGGCGGCCTCCTGGACCGCTGGAGTGCCCGAACAGCGGCGCTGGCGAGCGTCGATGCGAAATGCGATCATCGACATCGAATAAGACAGTACCGCCAAGGTGCAGTGCCATTTCCGCAACAATTTGATACAGGTGAGCGGCAGCCATGCCCGACAACCAGCACTGCCCCGCGTGTGGCGCCCTCAACCAGTGCAGCCTGGCCGACCCGCGCCGGGCCACCCAGGCCTGCTGGTGTTACAGCGTGACCATTGACCGTGCCGTGCTCGAGGCCCTGCCCGCCGAGCTGCGCGACAAAGCCTGCCTGTGCCCGCGCTGCGCCGCCGTCGAAGAACAACTTCGTTCCCCCGCTTCCGACTGACCGTTTGTCATGCGCCTCGACCGTTTCCTCGCCAACCTGCCCAGCCACAACCGCCAGCAAGTCCGCCTGATGCTGGCGCAGCGCCGTGTGCGGCTGGATGGCCAGGTGGTCAGCGACCCGCTGACCGAGGTGCGCGAATTCAGCCGCGTGGAGCTGGACGACCAACTGCTGCAGGCAGGCCGCCCGGCGCGCTACCTGATGCTGCACGAAGCCCACTGGCTGCGTCAGTGCCACCCAGGACCCGCAACACCGCACCGTGCTCGACCTGCTGCCCCCCGCGCTGCGTGAGGACCTGCACATTGCCGGGCGGCTGGACTTCAACACCACCGGCCTGATGATCCTGACCAACGATGGCCAATGGTCACGGCGGCTTACCCAGCCCGCGACCAAGCTACCCAAGCACTACCTGGTGGAAACCGAGGACGAGATTGGCGAGCACTATGTGGCCAAGTTCCTCGAGGGCTTCTACTTCGCCTTCGAGGGCCTCACCACCCTGCCGGCCCAGCTGGACATCCTTGGGCCGCGCCAGGCGCGGTTGGCGATCGTCGAAGGCCGCTATCACCAGGTGAAGCGCATGTTCGGCCATTTCGATAACAAGGTGGTGGGGTTGCACCGCGAGAGCATGGGGGCGATCCGGCTGGACCCGGGGTTGGCGCCTGGCGCGTTTCGTGAGCTCACGGCGGATGAAATAGCGACGGTCTAGTTGGACTGTTCGGGCCTCTTCGCGGGCTCGCCCGCTCCCACAGGGATCACATCAACCCTGAGGCCTGTGGTGTACCTGTGGGAGCGGGCAAGCCCGCGAAGAGGCCCGAAAAGACAGCTCAGGCTCGTCATACGACCGCTCAGCGACAAAAGTCACATTTCCTCCCGAACGGCACTTGCGGGATCCCCGCTCCACTGCTTGAATCCAAATCGTCAGTCCGCATGTGACTAACAAGTCACGCTCGCGGTCGAAGACACTTTTTGCCGGCCACCCAGGGCCTTGATGCCTTGGGGCACGGCAAATTGCCCGCCAAAAACAATACCGTCGACGCACGTGCCAAGGATCGACACAGGGCCACCCGGTTTCTCTTCAGGCAAATGCCTACCTGTCATAAAGAACGTGCACCCTAGGTGACGCGAATACCCTTTTTGCGCCAGGAGTCGATGACATGAGGCCAGAAATCGCTGTACTTGATATCCAAGGTCAGTATCGGGTTTACACGGAGTTCTATCGCGCGGATGCGGCCGAAAAAACGATCATCCTGATCAATGGCTCGCTGGCCACCACGGCCTCGTTCGCCCAGACGGTACGTAACCTGCACCCGCAGTTCAACGTAGTGCTGTTCGACCAGCCATATGCCGGCAAGTCCAAGCCGCATAACCGCCAGGAACGACTGATCAGCAAGGAGACCGAGGCGCATATTCTTCTTGAGCTGATCGAGCACTTCCAGGCAGACCACGTGATGTCGTTCTCGTGGGGGGGCGCAAGTACGCTGCTGGCGCTGGCGCACCAGCCGCGGCACGTGAAGAAAGCGGTGGTAAGCTCGTTCTCGCCGGTGATCAACGAACCGATGCGCGACTACCTGAACCGTGGCTGCCAGTACCTGGCCGCCTGCGACCGCTATCAGGTCGGCAACCTGGTCAACGACACCATCGGCAAGCACCTGCCGTCGCTGTTCAAGCGCTTCAACTACCGCCACGTCAGCAGCCTGGACAGCCACGAGTACGCGCAGATGCACTTCCACATCAACGAAGTGCTGCAACATGACCTGGAGCGGGCCCTGAACGGCGCACGCAATATCGACATCCCGGTGCTGTTCATCAACGGCGAACGCGACGAGTACACCACCGTCGAAGATGCCAGGCAGTTCGGCAAGCATGTGGGCAAGAGCCAGTTCAGCGTGATCCGTGACGCGGGCCACTTCCTCGACATGGAAAACAAGGCCGCCTGCGAGAACACCCGCAGCGTCTTGCTCGGTTTCCTCAAGCCGACCGTGCGCGAACCTCGTCAACGCTACCAGCACGTACAACAGGGGCAGCATGCATTGGCCATCTGAGCGCATCGGCGCCCCGTAGGCGATACCCGCAGGCTTATGGGGTGCCGACAAGCTTTTTTATAACTTGGGCTTCTAATTCGTGGAGGGTTCTGGTAAAAAGTGCAGCGCAGATGCGGGTATAGTTTAGTGGCAAAACGAAAGCTTCCCAAGCTTTAGTTGAGGGTTCGATTCCCTCTACCCGCTCCACATCGCATTCCCGCATGGCGTTCCCGCAACGTCATCGCTGTCAAAAGGAGCCCAGGCTCCTTTTTTCGTTTCTCCCCCTTCCCTTTGACCTGCCCCATGGCCATTTGCCTGCCGATCCGCTTCAATGCGTGGATGGACTCGTGAAGCATTTCGAAAGGACGACGCATGTTTCTCTCCCGCTGGCTACCGGGCCTTGCCAACCTGCTGCGCTACCGCCGCGAGTGGTTCCACGCCGACCTGCAGGCCGGCCTGTCGGTGGCAGCCATCCAGATTCCCATTGCCATCGCCTACGCGCAAATCGTCGGCCTGCCGCCGCAATACGGCCTGTACGCCTGTGTGCTGCCGATGATGGTCTATGCCCTGATCGGCAGCTCACGCCAGTTGATGGTCGGCCCCGACGCCGCCACCTGCGCGATGATCGCCGGTGCCGTGGCGCCGCTGGCCATGGGCGAGCCGCACCGGATTGCCGAACTGTCAGTGATCGTCACCCTGCTGGTCGGGGTCATGCTGATTGCCGCCGGTGTGGCCCGGGCCGGGTTCATCGCCAGCTTCTTCTCGCGGCCGATCCTGATTGGCTACCTCAACGGCATCGGCCTGAGCCTGATCGCCGGGCAGTTGTCCAAGGTGGTGGGATTCAGGATCGAGGGCGACGGTTTCATCCTCAGCCTGATCAACTTCTTCCAGCGCCTGGGCGAAATCCATTGGGTAACACTGTTCATCGGCCTCGCCGCACTGGGCCTGCTGATCTGGCTACCACGGCGCTACCCGCGCCTGCCCGCGGCACTGACAGTGGTCGCGCTGTTCATGCTGCTGGTCGGCCTGTTCGGCCTCGACCGCTTTGGCGTCGCCATCCTCGGCCCGGTACCCGCCGGTATCCCGCAGTTGGCCTGGCCACACAGTAACCTGGCAGAAATGAAAAGCCTGCTGCGCGACGCCCTGGGTATCGCCACCGTCAGCTTCTGCAGCGCCATGCTCACCGCACGCAGCTTTGCCGCCCGGCACGGCTACGCGATCAACGCCAACCACGAATTCGTCGCCCTGGGCGTAAGCAATCTGGCAGCCGGGGTTTCCCAGGGCTTTGCCATCAGCGGTGCAGACTCGCGCACTGCGGTCAACGACATGGTCGGTGGCAAGAGCCAACTGGTGGGCATCATCGCAGCACTGGTCATCGCCCTGATCCTGCTGTTCTTCACCGCGCCGATGGCGTGGATCCCGCAGGCCGCGCTGGGTGCCGTGCTGCTGATGGCAGGCTGGGGGCTGATCGACATCAAGTCGCTGAAGCATATCCGCCGCCTGAGCCGCTTCGAGTTCTGGCTGTGCCTGCTGACCACGGTCGGTGTGCTGAGCCTGGGCGTGCTGCCCGGCATCGTGTTTGCCGTGACCCTGGCGATCCTGCGCCTGCTGTACAGCATCTATCAGCCCACCGACGCGGTGCTGGGCTGGCTGCCGGGTACCGAAGGCCAGGTGGACATCCGCAAACACAAGGATGCCCGTACCGTGCCCGGGCTGGTGGTGTACCGCTTCGACGACGCGATCCTGTTCTTCAACGCCGACTATTTCAAGATGCGCCTGCTCGAAGCGGTGCAGAGCCACGACCAGCCCAAGGCCGTGCTGTTCGATGCCGAAGCGGTAACCAGCATCGACGTCAGCGGCATCGCCGCCCTGCGCGAAGTGCGCGACACCTTGGCGGCCCAGGGTATCCTGTTCGCCATAGCCCGCGCCCGCGGCACCTTTCTGCGCATGCTGGTGCGCTCGGGGATGGCCCGGGAGATGGAAGACAAACTGCTGTTCGGCTCGGTGCGGGCGGGCATCCGTGCGTATCGGGTGTGGCGTAACAGGAGCCGCAGTGTGGAGGTGGCTGAGCAAAGTTGAAAGATGCATGGTTGCCACTGGCCCTATCGCCGGCAAGCCAGCTCCCATAGGTATTGCGCTGCCGTCAGTGCCGCCGCAAGGCCGTTGGCTGAATACAACCCTCGCACACCTTGCATGACATGCTAAAGTCGCCCCGTTTTCGCTCCACCCAACGGACCCCAGCATGCCCGCACTCGACGCCACCCTCATCCCCTGGCCAGAACTCGCCGCCCTGCACCCTTGCGATGCACTGCTGTTGGGCAACGGCGCCAGCCGCGCGCTGTGGAAGCCGTTCGGCTACTTCTCGCTGTTCGAGGAAGCGCAACGCGCCGGTCGCAAGAAAGGCCTGGCTGTCAGCGACCAGGCACTGTTCAAGTCACTGGGCACCGAACTGTTCGAGCCGGTGCTCAGCGCCCTCAACACCACCGTACGCACCAACGCCGCGCTGGCCATCAACTCCACCGCGCCGCTGAACCGCTACTACTCGATCAAGGAAGCGCTGATTCACGCCGTCCGCACGGTGCACCTGCCGTGGCCACTCATGCCGGCGGCCACCCTGGCAACCCTCAACCAGGCCCTGCGCGGCTACCGCAGCGTCTACACCAGCAACTACGACCTGCTGCTACCGTGGGCTGTGCAACACGCCCCGCACGGCTTCACCAAACTGTTCGACGAGCAAGGCTTCTTCGACGTGCGCCGCACCCGCGGCGAAGGCACCCGCGTGCTGCACCTGCATGGCGGCCTGCACCTGCTCAAGCTACCCGACGGCACCACCCGCCACCGCAGCGCCGACAGCGCCGAATTGCTCGATGGTTTTGCCGTGAACATTCCGGGCGAAGTGCCGTTGTTCGTCAACGAAGATCGCAGCGACGAGAAACTGCGCGCCATCCGCAACTCGGATTACCTTGGCTGGTGCCTGGGGCAGCTGGCGCAGGAAAGCCAGGGGCTATGCCTGTTCGGGCAGCATCTGGACAGCAGTGACCAGCACCTGCTCGAAGCCATCCGACAGGCCCGGCCGAAGCATCTGTCTATTGCCATTAGGCCGTTGAGCGGGGCATCGGTGATCAACCAGAAGCAGCATTTTATGAATAGGTTCGGGGATATGTCAGGGACGGAGCTGCATTTCTTTGATGCCAGTACGCATCCGTTGGGGCAAGCAGCGTTGGTTATTGAAGCGCCAGCTCGCACCTGACCGAATAACGCGGCCAGTTGCAGGAGCGGCCTTGTGTCGCGAAAGGGCTGCGAAGCAGCCCCCGGATTCCAGCGCAGATGCCCAAATTGCTGGGGCTGCTTCGCAGCCCTTTCGCGACACAAGGCCGCTCCTACAAGAGCCAGCCCGTTGAACCAACCGTATGCATCAAGGCGCCGATGCGGTTGTCACCTGCACGGCCGGGCCAACTGCAACCGGCTCAGGCATCGCTACATCGCCACCCAGCTGGCGAATTTGCCGAATCTGCTGGACCCTGTTCAGGTTTTCCCAGGCGACGGGGTAGTGCCCCGGCGACAACTCTATCGCGCTGCGGAAAAACTGCTCGGCCACATCCAGCTTGCCTTCCACCAGGCAGACATAGCCAACGTCATTGCTGGCCTCGGCACGCTTTTCGACCTGTTCGAAAGCAGACACTGCCTCCTCATAGCGCCCCATGCGCGCCAGCAGCAACCCGTAGTTGCGCCAAAGCGGTTTGTAGGTCCCGTCGTAGCTCACACCACGTTTGTAGCGGAGCTCGGCATCGGCCCATTGCCCGGCCATGTAGTAGGAGTACCCCAGACTGTTCTGCACCAACGCCGACCGTGGATCGATGAGCTCGGCCAGGCGGTAGTACGTCTGCGCTTCGGTGAAGTTGTCGGCCAGATCCGCAAGCACCCCCAGCCCGTTGTATGCCTTGAGCGGTGACTTGCTGTCGACCCTGAGCGCAGCCGCCCCGGCCTGGGCGTTGGCCGGGTCCTTGGTGAAGCGCTTCTGATCCACGGCTACTGCCTTCAACAGCATCGCCTTGGCCTGCTCGTGTTTGCGCATGGACAGGTTCAGCAGGCCCATTTCGGTCAGGGCATCGGGGTTTTCCGGCGCCTTGCCCAGTACCTCGGTGAAGGCCATCTCGGCCAGCTGGTTATTGCCGCGCTCACGATGGATACGGCCAACCCAGACCAGGGCCTCATAACGTTCAGGCGCCAGTTCAAGCACGCGCAAGTACTGGTACAGCGCCTGGTCCAGGTCGCCGGCCTGGTAAGCCATCGCCGCCATCTGCATCGCCTGGTCGGGCGAGTTGCTCTGCGACTGCACCTGGTAGAGCACCGAATTGCCAGCGGAATAGACTGACCGTACACCGTTCAAGTCTGGCCCAGTGCTCTGGCAACCCGAAAGCACGGCTATCATGGTCAACAGCAAGCTGATCCTGTTCATGTCATAGCTTCCCGAACGTTCTAAGTGCCCCGATGATCACCGGGCCGATGGCGACCAGAAAAAAGCTTGGCCACAGACAGAAAATTAGCGGAAAAACCAGCTTTGTTCCGATCTTCGCGCCCATTTCCTCGGCGGCCTGCATGCGCCGGTCACGAAACTCCTCGGCATAGATGCGCAGGGTAGCCCCTACGCTGGTGCCGAAACGGATGCTCTGGGCCAGCAGGCTGACCAAGCCCTGGATGTCTTCCAGGCCGGTGCGAGAGGCCAGTTGCCGCAGCGCTTCGGTACTGGAAATGCCAGCGCGGATCTGCGCATTGACCAACGCCAGTTCCTCGGCCAGTTCGGCCTGGCTGACCGCCATTTCTTCGGCCACCCGCTCTATCGCCTGGGGCAACGCCAGGCCCGACTCCACGCAAACCACCATCAAGTCCAGGGCGTCAGGAAAGGCCGCACGCAACCGACCCTGTCGAGCCTTCTTGCGCTTGTCGACATACACCGCCGGCAGCAACCATCCAACGGCCGCTCCCGTCAGCACCACGGCGATGATCGTGAGTGACGAAAGATTGGGGACCAGTGGAAGTGTAAACAGCGAGATACCCATCAGCATCAACGGCAGCAGCAAGCGCACGGCCCAGTAAACCTGTACCGCTGACGCCGAGCCATAACCCGCGTGGGTCAACAGGGTTCGGGTGGCTGACGCCTCCCCCTGCGCAGAAGGGCCAAGGCGCTGACCGACCCGTTCCAGTAAAAGCTGCAGGTTTCCTGGCGCTTCCCGCCCGACCGCAACGCTGGAATGATCACGCTTTATCAATGCGAGGCGACGTCGCAAAGGGCTCTGCAACCCCTGCACCAGTAACGCCACGGTGATCACCGCAATGACCGTGCTCATTCCGATCGCACCGACGATCAACAAGCGTGCAAGTGCCTCATTGTCCGTCACCCGACTCAGCAAACCGAGCAAGTAATCCATGACCAACGTCCCCCCTGAGAGCCCCGCTCAAACCTGGATACGGATGATTTTGCGGATCCAGAAAATCCCGACCAACATGGCGCCAAAAGCCGCCAGGATCAGCTTCTGTCCGAAAGGATCGTTGATCAGCGTTGGCATGTATGTGGGGCTTGTGAACATGATCCCCGCCGCCAGCACAAAGGGGACGGCCACTAACACCCAGGCCGACATTCGCCCTTCGGCCGACATTGTCCTGACCTTGCGCTGAAAGCGAAAACGCCCGCGGATCAGGCTGCTGAGGCGCTCCAGTACTTCGGTCAGGTTGCCGCCGGTCTCGCGATGAATGAGGATCGAAGTCACCATCATCATTACGGTCATGCTCGGCATCCTCTCCAGCAGGCCAAGCATGGCCCGGCGCACATCGTTACCGTAGTTGATGTCGGCGAAGGTCAGGCCGAATTCATGCGCTACCGGTCCCTTGTGCTCTTCGGCCACCAGGCGCAGGGTTTCATTGAAGGGATGCCCGGCGCGCAATGCCCGGCACATGGCTTCCAGCGCGTCCGGCAAACCCTCCTCGAATCTGGCGAAACGCTTGCCACGGTCTTTGATGATTTTCAGCAGCGGCAGCCAGAACGCTACGAACGCTGCCGCCAGCGCCAACCACCAGTATGGCAAGAACACCCAAGCCAGCATCCCGGCAGCCGCTGCCAGCACGAGCCCCGTCAACAATACCCGATAGGCGCGATAGTCATGCCCGGCCTGTTCGATCAACTGCGTCAGCGTCGCCATGAAGGGCAATTGCTCGAGTCGCGCCTCCAGCGGCGACAAACGTGTCAGGTACTTCTGCCGCAACACGGTCTGCATGTTCGGCAGATGGCTCGCCCGCTCCAGAATCACCAGCCGGCTGCGGATACGTTTGCGGACCTTGCCCGCTTCGCCGAACACTGGCACCACCAACCCTTGGCTGAGGAGAAACACGGCAACGAACACCATGCCAAGAAATATCAGGATGAATTCAACAGGTATCTGGCTCATGGTTGACGAGCCTCCATCCATTCCGGCCTGAACATCGTCAGCGGCAGCTCGATCCCGCGCTTTGCCAAGGCATCGCGAAAGGCCGGGACCATGCCACTGGGGCGGAAGTCACCCAGCACCTGGCCCTGCTCATTCACACCATTGCGGACAAACGAGAAGATCTCGGTCATGGTGATGATTTCGCCCTCCATGCCATTGACCTCCTGCACGCTTACCAACCGCCGCTTGCCGTCTTCCTGCCGCTCCAGCTGAATCACCACATCGATGGCCGAAGCGATCTGCTGCCGCATGGCCTTGATCGGGAATGTAGCGCCAGACATCAACACCATGTTTTCGACCCGGCCCAACGCATCGCGCGCAGTATTGGCATGGATCGTGGTCAGCGAACCATCGTGGCCGGTATTCATTGCCGTCAGCATGTCCAGGGCCTCGGCGCCACGCACCTCACCAATCACGATACGGTCGGGGCGCATCCGCAGGCTGTTGCGTACCAGCTCACGCTGGCCCACCTCACCGCGCCCCTCGATGTTCGCCGGCCGTGTTTCCAGGCGCACAACATGGGGCTGCTGCAGTTGCAGCTCGGCCGAGTCCTCGATGGTGACGATGCGCTCGTTATGGGGAATGAAGCTGGAAAGCACATTGAGCATGGTGGTCTTGCCGCAGCCGGTGCCGCCGGAGATCAGCACGTTCAGTCGGCCCCGTACGATCGCCTTGAGCAGCAGCGCAATGGCCGGCGTCAGGGCGCCCGCCTGGATCAGGCTGTCGGTATTGAGCAGGTCCACGGCAAAGCGGCGAATCGAGACACTTGGCCCATCGATGGCCAGCGGCGGGATGATCGCATTGACACGTGAGCCATCCTTGAGCCGGGCATCGACCAACGGCGAAGACTCGTCGATACGCCGGCCGAGACTGGAGACGATGCGATCGATGATGTTGAGCAAGTGCTGATCATCGCGAAAACGCACATCGGTGCGTTGCAACTTGCCGAAGCGCTCGACGTACACCGAGTCATGGCCGTTGACCAGGATATCGGACACCGTGTGATCGGCCAGCAGTGGCTCCAGCGGGCCAAGGCCAAGCACCTCGTCGGTGATCTGCTTGATGATCAACTGGCGGCTGGCAGAACTCACCGGCGCCGAATGCTCATCGAGCAGACGCTGGCAGATATCGCGAATCTGCCGCACGGCCTCGGCTTGCTCGAGCGAGTCGAGCAGGGACAGGTCCATGACCTTGAGCAGTTGCTGATAGGTTTTCTCTCGCCACTCGGCTTCCACCGAGGTGACCTGGCTTTTCGTTTCAAACAGAACATCGGGCGCTGGTTGTTCCCACGCCATCAGCGCCTCTGCCGGATCCTTCGCCCCGCCACCCTGCTTCGACGGCGTCGACGGCTCGGGGATGGCTGCCTGGTTGCGCAAACGGTTACGGAAATCGCTAAGCATGGTTCACCCCCGAAAAACACGCTTGAAGGCGCGCTTGAACAAGCCACTACCCGTGTCCACCTGCGCACCGGCCAACTCGTCGGCCAGGCCACGCAGTGCCTGGGCAATCGCCGAGCGAGGTGCTTGCAGGCCCAAGGGCACACCCGTGTTCTGGCTTTGGTTGATAACGCTGAAGTCATTGGGCAGCTTCACGATATTGGTGCAGCGCAATGCCTCGCCAATGTCCTTGAGGCTGACCGGCGCCGCCTTGTCGTAGCGGTTGACCACTACCTCCAGCTGATTGCCGCGTACGCCCAGGTCATCGCGCAGAATGCGCGCCAGGGAACTGGCGTCGCGCAGGTGGTTGACGCTCTGCTGTATCACCACATACACCCGGTCGGCCTGCTCCAGCACCGAGGCGGTGATGTGATCGATCTGCCGCGGCAAGTCCGCCACCACCCAGTCATAGTTGGCCCGCGCCAGCTGCAGCAGCGCATCGAGCTGTTCGGCCTGAACATCCTGCGGCAGGCACAGCTCATTGGCCCGGCTGCCAAGCACATGCAAGGACGGGCTGAAATGGCTGCAAAACCCGCGCAGTGCAACACCATCCATTTCTTTTACCTGCTGCAACACCTCCAGCTGGCTGTGCGACTGCGCCACGTCCAGATGATGCGACACGCTGCCAAACTGCAGGTCCAGGTCCAGCAACAGGGTGTTGCCCTTGAGGCTGAGCTGATGCGCCAGGTTACAGGCCAGTACCGTGCCGCCGGAGCCGCCCTTGGCATTCATCACCGCGACCAGTTTCCCTGTTGCCGTGCTGATGGTCTGGGTTTCCATGACCATACGGTTCAAGGCTGAGATGAGCTCCGTGGCAACGATGGGCTCCGGCAGAAAATCGCGCGCACCGGCCTGCATCGCCAGGCGCATGCCTTCCCGATCGTCCAAAAGGCCACACAGCAACAGCGGCGGGCGCTCGTGGGCCGGGCGTTGCAACAGGGCTGCCAGTTCCTCGCGCCACAGCTGGCCGACGCGCAGCAGCAGAAAATCGGGCATCCGGTCCAGCCCGTACAGAGGGTCGCAATGCCCATTGCTCACCTGACGAACATTCACCTCCAGACCGGCGATGCGCTGACAGATTTCCTGCAACTGACGCAAGGCCAGCGCGTCTGAACTGCTGATCAACAGACGCATCCCGGGCTTGATGGAGGTAGCGGATACGGAACTCTCCCTAAGATTCAGCATGGCGTGATCTCCGGTACGACATCCGCCTCGGTATGACGCCCGAGGCTCTCGCGGGGTAAGGTCGCCTTGAATACTGGCAGGGTAATGGGTACCCCAAAACCTGGAATAAACAGGCTGAATTGAAAGTTCTGCAGCGTCAGCTGCACATAGCGGACAGCAGCAAACCCGGTAGCGCTCACCAGGTCACCGGGGTTGGCGACCTGTGCACCGTTCTTGTCCAGGTAGCGCAGGGTCAGGTCCGAGGTGTCCAGGTCGGCCAGCAGGCCGCTGGCTCCACTGTCGCCTGCAGTGTTGAATATCGCCCGACGCAGCACCACCGGATCACTGATATTGCACACCGCGGCCAAACGTGCACCACGCCGAACGGACTCATTCAGCACGTTCACGGTGTAATACAAGCGGCCTATTTCAAGCACCCCGAACAGCAGCGTGAACATCAACGCACTGACGATGGCGAACTCCACCACGTACACGCCCTGCATGTCTTTGCGCTTCATCACAGTGCCCTCATCACGGTGGTGGCAACCAACGGGAAATTCAGCGCCGCGCCGTTGCCGAAAAATGCCGGAATGCCGTTGGCGATCAGCGGGGAAAAAACCGTGCTGATGGTCACCTGCACATGGTCGTTGGTACCCGCAACCTTGGCCACCTGCACGGTAGTGTTGGCCGGCATCCCGGTCAGGCTACAGGGCGGCGTAGAAGGCGCGCCGTACACCGCCACGTACTTGGTCATGCAGTCGAGGTCGGCGCTCACCTCGACCTTGCCCAGGGTCGAGTTCCAGGCCTGGCTGGCGACAAAGCGTGCGGCATCCCGGCTGCCCTGCAGCAAGCTGTTGTACTGGTAGAGCATGCGGCCAAACTCGCCGAAAGCCAGCAAGGTAAGCAGCAGCAGCGGCAGGGTGATGGTGAACTCGACGATTGCCACCCCTTGCTGGCGCTGCGCACGCGTGAGCCTGTGAAGTTTCATGACACGCTCCTAGGAGTCGGTACTCGGTGTGCCACTGCCACTGATAAAGGTCTTGTACAGCTGGATGATTCGCGGGCCGGTATCGTCCTGCGGCGTGGGCCCTGGCACACCGTCGCCTTCACATTGCTGGACGAACTGGCCGAATATCTGCGAATCCCCACCTGCGTTGTCGGCCGGCTGCACTACGTAGAAGCAACCGAAACCGATGACAGGAATCGACGTTGCACCCGAGTTCTTGCCAGAGCAGTCGCCGACCACGATCTTCAGCATCCGCCGCTCGAAAACCCCACCCGACTGGCAACCCGTGCCGCCTGCGACACAGGCGGCTGTTTGCGCGGAATAATCGTTGTAGTCGAACAGCGACGTGCCGCCGGCAGACAGGTTGCCATTGCTCGAAGTGACGACCTGGCCCTGCTGCTCGATCCGGGGAGGTGTAGCTGTACTGTTGTACGTCATCACCGGGTTGCTGTAGTTCGTCACCAGGTCCGGTGGATAGTCCGTACTATTGAGCGACCCGGCGTACTCGCCAAAGCGCGCATTCAGGCCTTTGATGGCAGGGCCAACAGTGTTGCCAGGCTTGGTGGTGGCGTTTTCACCGACATTGCGGCAAACCGAGGCGCCGCCGGCCATGAGTTCGCCAACATCCTTGCCGCCCGAGCCAAAGTCGAGCAACTGAAAATTGCCCGGGCCGATCGGGTCGCTGTTCTTGGAGGCTGATTTCAATACCTCCAGGTCACCAAAGCGATACCCCCAGAACAGGCCGGTACCCGGGTTGTATTGAGTCGGGTCGCCACACACCAGCAGCGGCGCAAGATCACATGGACTGGTCGGGCTTGGCCCGGCAGTAGCAATCGCCGCCACACCCTTGGTCCCCACGGTTTCTGTACCGATTGACTGGGCGAAGCTCCAGAAAAAGCCCGCCAGTGAGTAATTCGATACCGAGACCCGTACATAGGTGGCATTGGCCGGCCCGGGGAAGGAGAAAGGTCCATAGACATTGTCTGCCAACTCCACCACAGCGAACGCTCCGGGGTTGCCGCCGATTGCCGTTAACAGTTCGTTGTTGCCCGCGGCCTTGGCATTTTCGTTCAGGGTAAAGAGCGCGGCGGCTCGCGCGGTACTCGCGGCATTGCCAGAGCCCATCACCTGGCTCAGGGTCTTGGCGCCACTGAGTGCAGCGGCATCCACGGCATTTTGCAGTCGGGTCTTGTTCAACAACAGGTGAGCACCATCGAGCACCAACGCGCCAATCATCAATATCGCCAACAAGGCGATCACGATGATGACGGCTACTGCCCCCCGCTGTTGGCCTGGTGGCGCGGTGAACATCCGTTGAGCTCGAGGAGTCATGTCACGCCCTCAATCAGCGATTTGAGCCACTGACCTGGATCTGGATCGGCTGACTGACCTGCTGCGCATCGCCGGTTGCCCCCCGATAATCATTGAGCACCTTTTCCAGCAACGGTCCATCGGGGCCGGCGGGCGGCAGGTCGGTGCCCGGGTTAGCGGCCACCTGCTTGTCGGCAATCTGCTGGTAGGTGGTCTGGTAAACGCTGTACCCCAACGGGCCAACGCGCCCTTCGTCGTACGACATGCAGCCAGCCAACCCCGATACAAGCGCGCAAAACACGATCATGGTTTTCATGCTGGTTCTCTCCGATCAGTTCAGATCATGGCCAAAATTGCCGCCGCTGACCCCAAGGCTGACAGGCACCGCGCGCCCAGGCTCGCTGCCCTTGGTCTTGCCTAGCAGGTAGAAGTCCAGGTCACTGGGCTCAACGAACTTCTCGGTGGGCAGGCGCACCGCCTTGGCATCCACTGGCTTGGCCAGGTGCGGCGTTACCAGAATCACCAGTTCGGTTTCACCATTGATGAACGACTGGCTGCGGAACAGGTGCCCCAGGATGGGCAGGTCCCCCAAACCCGGGAAACGGCTGACGAAATCGCGCGTGTTTTCACTGATCAGGCCGGCAATGGCGATGGTCTGGCCATTGCCAAGCTCAACCGTGGATTCGGCGCTGCGCTTGGTCAGTGACGGAATGACCTGGGTAACACCATCGCCCAGGACGCTGCTCAGGCCCGTGTCGAGCACCAGCGAGTTGACGTTGGAAAGTTCGCTCACCGAGACATTCAGGTTGAGATTGATGCGCCCGGAGTCGAGCACCACCGGCAGGAATTTAACGCCAACGCCAAATTCCTTGTATTCGATGGTGATGCCATCATCCTCGGTGATCGGCACCGGGAATTCGCCACCCGAAATGAATTCCGCCTGTTGCCCAGTCAATGTGGTCAGCGTGGGCTCCGCCAGCACCTTGGCCGAGCCATTGTCCTTGGACGCCTCCAGCACTACGTTGAAGAGGAAGTCGTCGGACAGGAACTGGGCGAACAGCCCTTTACCGCCACCAATCAGTGAACCAGGCGAAAGGATCGACCCGCCGCCGGGGCTCAGCCCCAGCCCTTGACCATTGTTGAAGCCGCCACCGCTCCAGTTGCCCGAGGAGCCCAGGGCATTGAAGCGCACGTTGAGGTTCTTGATCAGGCTGCGCTGCATCTCTGCGACTTTCACTTCCAGCATTACCTGCTGGCTGCCACCAACGCTGAGCAGGTTGATCACTTCCAGCGACTGGGCCGGTGCCACCTCGGCGGCTTCGCCTTTGCCTTGCACCACGCTGGCAGTTTGCGCGGCATAGGTCTTGGCAACCTTCATCGCCGTGTCCATGGCGGCAGCACTGCGCACCTGGCCGCGCAGCACCAGCGCGCCTTGGGCACTGAACACTTCGATGTTCTCCTCGGGCAACAACTGATGCAGTTTGGTCTTGAGCCCGGTGAGGTCATGCACGACCTCCACATCCAAGGTGTCGATCAAGCGGTTGTTGCTGTCCCACAGCAATACGTTTGTAGTGCCGAGGGAGCGGCCGAGCAGGTAGAGCTGGGTGGGGCTGGTGATCAGGATATCGGCGATATCCGGGTTGCCGACGGAGATTTTCCTCACCGGCGTACGAGCGCTGATCGTCCGCGACTTGTAGATGGGGACCTGGACCATGTTGGTATTGGCCGCCGGCATGGCGCTGTATCCCGCTCCCGATTCTGCAGCCTGCGTCACGCCAACGAACAACAGCTGCGTACCCAGCCCGCACAACAGGTACATCCCTAGTCTCTGCAAAGTATTCATGCACAACTCCTTGCGAGGTGATCTTGTTCCTGCCGAAAGTTCGCCATTCGGACGCCAGCTGCCTTAGAACCGTGCTTTCGCCACTTCAACTTCGGTCCCACGGATGATGGTGACCGCGCCACCGTCACTACTGCGATTTACCACCGGTCTTGGCTGGGGTTTGAATGCTGGCGGTGCCGCCTTCACCGGCTCGACAGCTGCGACGGCTGGCGCCTGTTTCTGAGCGTCCAGCGGGTTGCGCAGGGCCAGTTGCAATCTTCCTTCGGATTGCGCCTTGACCAGCACTTCGGCCTCTTTGGCCGACATTTCCAGGGTTACGGCGCGTACCACCACCGGCTGGGTCTTGTCCGTCCCTGCCGTCTGGTCCACGGCCAATACCCGGAGGTCCTGAAGGATGGTTCTGGATTCAGCGTCATTACTACCGCCATTGCTTTGCCTGGTCGCCAGCACATCGACGCGGTTACCCGGCAACAGGAACCCGCCCACCCCGACCACGTCGTCCACACGTACTGAAATGGCGCGCTTGTCTGGAGCAATCAGCGAAGCCAGAGTACTGCCACCCAGGTGCTCTGCCAGGCGTGCGCTACGCAACACGTCGCCGCGCAGCAGGGCGAAAGTGGCAATCTTGCCTACCACCTTCTCATTGCTGTCAAAGGCATCGTCAGGTACCGCATCCCTGGGCATGCGCACGATGGCGACCTGCTGGGCTTCGATCATCTGCCCGAACGGGATCTCCACCGTGGCCACCACCACATTCTTCATGTTGTCATCCGGGGAAGCGTTGAGCCGATCATTGAGCCAATTGTTGGCCATCAAGGCAGCACCAAGCCCCAACGTCAGGGAAACGGCAACCAGGGTCAGCGTACGGGCACTCATCTCTGCATCTCCTTATCCAAGGAAGTCGATCTGGACGAAGTAGCTATGCCAGGCCCATTCCAGCTCCTGCGCCGATAGTGGCCCCTCGCCGCCCAGGTAACGCTGGCGGTCGAGCGCCATGTTCAGCAGGTCGCGAGGGTGGCAGGGCACCAGCGGCACGCCTTCGACCTCGTACAGTGCCTGTAGCGCATGGCGCAACAGCGACGGGTCGTAAGCCAGGCCAAGGCGTTCGCATTCCTGGCGCCAGATGCGTTCGTATTCATCGACCTTCAGGTAGCTGAACTGCAGCTTGTAGCCGATGCGGCGCAGGAAGGCTTCGTCGGCCAGCTCCAGGGGATTGAGGTTGGTGGAAAACACCAGCACCAGATCGAAGGGCACTTCGCAATGACGCCCCCCCCCAAGGTTGAGGAAGTCGCGCTTCTCTTCCATCGGCACGATCCAGCGGTTGAACAGTTCGGCCGGGGCCATGCGCTGGCGCCCCATGTCGTCGATGATGAACAGGCCATTGCTGGCCTTGAGTTGCAGGGAGGCCTGGTGCTGACGAGTAGCAGGATCGAAACGGACATCCAGTTGCTCCATGCCCAGTTCGCCGCCAGTGATCACCACTGGGCGTTTACAGCGTACCAGCCGCCGGTCGATGCCTTCGTTCAGCAACAGGCTGGCAGGTTGGCCATCCTCCTCCAGACGCTGGTGCACCTGGGGGTCATACACCTCAATGACCGACTCGTTGATCTCGATGGCATGGGGGACCCAGATGGCTTCGCCGAACAGGCGGATCAAGCGGCTGCTGACGTAGGTCTTGCCGGTGCCTGCGGGGCCGTAAATCATGATCGCGCGCCCGGAGTTCAACGCTACGCCCAGTTGATCGAGCATGCTCTCGGAGAGCACGACGCCATTGAAGGCCGTGTGCATGTCCTGTGTCGTGATGCGGCCATGGTGAATGGTCTGCAGCTTTAGCAGTTCACGGTAGGCACTCACCGGGAAAGGCGCCGCGCCGATATAGCCGCTGCGCGCCAGTGCATCACGGGCGGTACTGCGGCCACGTTCGGTCAAGCCATAGCGCAGCACCTGCCCCCCCGTTTGCACACCGACCTGGCCCAGTACTTCGACGCGGCCATCCTTGCGCAGAAAGGCCAGTACTTCTTCCACCACCGCACCGGTCAACGCCAGTCGCTCCACCAGACGCGACAGGTCCAGCGTACCGGCGTCGTGCAGGTGCTTGCACAGCAAATCACCGAGAAAGCTTTCTGCCAGGCCAGTCTCTTGAACTGTACGTGGCTGAGGTGCCAGGCTCTGCACTGCACCCTTGTCACAGGCGCAGGCACCGCTGTCTCTGAGTGCGTACATTTACAGCCTCCCAGGCTATAGGCCGAGCGGTTGCCAGAAAAGGCTGACAAGGGTTCCGAGTAGAATTGCCACGGCGTATGGGAAGGGCTTTCCGGCCACCTCGTCAGCAACCGGTGCCAAATACGCCTGTGCTTTCAACATCAACCAGTAACGTGACAACGTCATCGGTAACTGGCCACGCACCAGGATCAGTAAAAGACCGCACAGACATCCGGCAATCAGACTCAGGAGTGCCGCGCCAAGCGCGCCATTCAAAGAAAGAAAAGCGCCGACCATGGCCATCAGCTTTACATCACCGGCAGCCATCCCCCCCAAGGCATACATCGGGAGAAAAACGGCAAAGCCAATCAGCCCGCCCAGCACCCCATCACCGAAACCACTGACTCCGGCCAAGTAAGCCTGACCAGCCAAGCCCAACCCCAGCCCAACCAGAATCAGGAGGTTGGGAATGCGGTGGCGACGAAGGTCGCTAGCCACCGCGATACCCAGCAGCCCCATCAGCAAAACAGTCATAACCAACTGCTCTCTGGTCATCACCGCCTCTCCCTGCTGGATGATTATTTCTATTAGCACGCCGACCCTTTAATGGCAGTGCAGAGAGTCTGCATCTTTGTTTGCACTGCAGTTCCGAGACTAGTGAATATCCCGACAACAAGTGCCGTCACCAACCCACCAGCCACCGCATATTCCACAACGGTCAGGCCATCTTCATCTTTGACGAACTTCACGACCGAAGCCTTGATTGTTTGCAGATTCATTTCGCTCACCTCGCTAAGGACATTATCTTTCTTCCCGGGCAGTGGTGTTTTGCACTACCTGTTGCGAATGCTAGTCAGAGGGTGGCAACGGGGGTTAGGAGATTTTTGCGAATCACCAGGACTTTTTTGCGGCCATTAGCCATCATCGGAAAGGCAGGCCAGGCCCAAGGAAAACAGGCGGGATAGCTGAGTACGAGAAGCACTTCGGTGTGCATTCACGGCCAGTCAGAGAAAAGTTCCTGGTACGTTTGTTCAAGCCGACAAACGGTCGTCTCGCTCAAAAAGCCGAGCACCTGCAGAACCCCTCTAACATCAGCGTTTTAGAAATCCTCGGCAGGCCTTAAATCAAAAAGATCTAAGGTAATAACCAAAACAATCATCGGGTTAGTACGGTATTGGCAATACTGCTGCTCGTAGGGAAACTCCCCAGCATAAGGTTAAGTCACGATGTCTAACCCGGGCACAAAGCCGCTGCTGTTGTGGTTCGATCTGACACGCGATCATTCCACCGAAGCGCTGATGGCACAGTTCAGTCATGTCTGCGATTGCAAATTGGCGAAGGCCGTGGCGCATTCCGAACGCCAGCAGGCAGACATGATCTGCATGCATTTCGATCGTCCCGACACGCTCAACCTCAACCTGCTGCTGGAAGTGAAACGCAACTCACCGTCCATCCCGGTCACCATGTTCACCGTGCAGCACTCCGAAGAGTTGGCCGTGTGGGCCATGCGTTCGCGGGTCTGGGAATATCTGGTATTGCCGCTGACGAGCGGTGAGAAAAGTCGCTACATCGATGTACTCAAGCAGCTTTGCGACATCCGCCGCGCCAGCAAGGCCTCAGGCAATGCGCAGCGCATCGATCACCTTCCCTCCCTGCCCGACAGCATTCGCCTGACCGGCGAACACCACAAGCATCAGGCGCTCAGCAAGGTCATGCCGTACATCGACCAGCACTTTCGCGAATGCGTCGATCAAAAGGACCTCGCGCAGCGCTGCGGCATGACCACGGCCCGCTTCAGCCGCCTGTTCAAGGAAGTCAACGGCGTGGGGTTTCTGGATTACATCCTGAGCAAGCGCATGAACCTGGCCATGGACCTGCTCGTCAACAGCCAGATGCCGATTACCAGCATCGGCTATGAGGCCGGCTTCAAGGACCCTTCCTACTTCGCCCGTGCCTTCAAGCAGGTCAGCAACTGCACGCCCAGCGAGTACCGCCAGGCCCGCCAGCTCGGTGCGTCGGTCAGTGAAACCGAGCCCCTGAAAGATACCAATGCAGCGGTGGCAGACAATTTGTTGCAGGGTGCGGGGACTCACAAGTATCGCTGACGCACTACCCGTTCATATGCGCTCGAAATATTGACTGCCATCGCTATGCGAGCCAGCTCAAGGGTGCCTTGGCCAATTGAGTAACTACCCCGCGCCTGCAACCAAACCAGAATGTCGGCAAGATGCCAGAGAGCAGTGCTGCCATCGTGCACGGGGACAGGGAAGTTATGTGAATGCGCCAACATCAATTTCCGCATGTTTTGCCGAGATACGCCTATTATTTCAGCGACGTCAGAAAGCCCTACAAGATCGGGGGTCGCTTCGATGAGGCGAGCGCCTGGCAGCACTCTGCAAACATCTTTCAAAGCGCTCTCGATAGCCTCTTTCGCTGTAGGGGACTCGCGGATGAAGGCAAGCGCCAAGCGGCCCGGTTGACCTACGCCAACCACCGCATCATCGCATCCGCCGTCAGCCAGACGCTCCAGTAGCGCATCGGTTTCTTCATTTTCGCTCAATTGATACTTGAGGGTGAACTCATATTCCACCGTTTCTACTCCTCTCGGGCATTTGGTGCGCCTGAGGCAACTTTGCTACCCGAACAGTTATCAACCACACGCCTCAGCTGACGCGCCAAATTGCCAGGGTTCCTCGGGGTGCTCCAGATACTGGTAATACAAAATTCCCCACACCGACAATCGGCAGCGTTCCACGGGCAGTACATTTTCCCCCAACAATGTCCCCCACCCACCACTACTCTCCATCCCTTTGACTCAGCGTGCCTCAGGGCCTGCTCAACCTCCTTCCTGGCGTGACTGGGGCGTGACATCAGATTTTCTCCAGTGTGGACTTGCATGCCAATGGTTGTCAAATGACAACCACCCAATCGGCAAGCATGCACGCCACACTACAGAATTGATGATGCTGGGGGTCGCTGTAAGTGTCTGTTGGGAATTGTCCTACGCGGAATCGGGGCTTCGACCCTAAGAATGCTTGTAGGCCCGTAGAAGCAAGCAGTGCTATCAGAGCAACCCATCAGCCCGCAACAAGGTCTCCAGGCAATGCTCCTGTACCCCGTAGAACGCCTTGAGCTGGGCAATCTTTTCCAGCAACGCGCCGTTGTCCCCCACCTGCCGCCGCTTCACTGCAAGAATCATCTTGTTCTTGTTGGTGTGCTCCAGCGAGATGAACTCGAACACCTTGGTCTCGTACCCGCAGGCTTCCAGGTACAGCGCGCGCAGGCTGTCGGTCAGCATCTCGGCCTGCTGGCCCAGGTGCAGGCCGTACTGCAGCATCGGTTGCAACAAACCCGGGCTGTGCAGTTGCGGGCGGATCTGTTTGTGGCAGCACGGCGAGCACATGATGATCGCGGCGTTGCAACGGATGCCGGTATGAATGGCGTAATCGGTGGCGATGTCGCAGGCATGCAGGGCGATCATCACCTCGATGGCCTCGGGCACCACGCTGCGCACATCGCCACACTGGAACTCCAGGCCCGGGTGCTCCAGGCGCGAGGCGGCGGCGTTGCACAGGTCGACCATGTCCTGGCGCAACTCGACGCCGGTTACCTGTGCCTCGCGGCCCAGGCTGTTGCGCAGGTAGTCGTGCATGGCAAAGGTCAGGTAGCCCTTGCCCGAACCGAAGTCGGCCACCCGCAGCGCCTGATCCGCCGGCACCGGGGCGCCGGCCAGGGCGTGGTCGAAGACTTCGATGAACTTGTTGATCTGCTTCCACTTGCGCGACATGGACGGGATCAGCGCACCTTGTGCATCCGTCACGCCGAGGTCGCGCAGGAACGGCCGTGACAGCTCCAGGTAGCGCTTCTTCTCGCGGTCATGGCTATTGCTGGTGGCTGCTTCGCGCGGTGCCTGTGCGCCGTGGCGCTGGAGCATGGGCTTGCCCTTCTTGCTGAAGGTCAGCTGCACTTCACCGTCGGCGTCGAACAAGTGGGCGTTACGGAAGCTGTCCGGCAACAGCTCGGCGACCAGCGCCTGGGCCTGGTCCAGCGCCAGGTTGCGGGTGATGTCGCGGGTCTGGTGGCGGTAGACCAGCGACAGGCACGGCTGGCCCTTGACCTGCAGCGGCTTGGCAACGATCCGCTGCAAGGTCTGGTCGGCACCTACATGGCGCGCCAGCACCAGTTTGACCAAGGTATTGCCGTGCAGGGCGGCGTTCAGCAGGTCGAGAAACTGGGCGCGCGCATCTGGCGCGGAGGGGGCGGAAGAACTGGCGGACATGGAAAAACGGTGCCTCGGATAGCGGGGAGCGCATGGCGCAATGCACGCATTCTACAGGGTGCTCAACTTCCTGTGGGAGCGGGCTTGCCCGCGAACACCGGCGAAGCCGGTGCCACACACCGCGTCGCCAGTTTCGCGGGCGCGCCCGCTCCCACAGGGGAAGCGTCAAGCCATCGGAGGCCGACTCAATCGAGAATCACCAGCCGGTTGGGCAACTCGTTACGCGCATGGGTAGGCGGCACGTGCTCGCTGAGCAGTTCGCCGCACGCCTCGATGCATTCGACAAAACCCTGCAAGGTGCGGCCCTGGCGTACCTGTTCGGCAAAGCGGGCGACGATGGCCGCGCGGACCGTGGCATCCAGGTAGTGCTCAATGCCGCGGTCGACCAGGATTTCCACGTGCCGCTCCGCCTCGCTGACAAAAATCAGCACACCCGTGGCGCCTGCCGTGCCCTGCAGGTTCTGCTCGCGAAACTGCTGGCGGGCCAGGCGCGAAGCGCGCCAGCGGCGCAATGCCCGGGGGATCAGCCAGCCGGCCAGGCGCGGGTTGCGCAGCAGCAGGCACAGGCTGACGAACAGCAACACATTGGCCACCAGCAGGCCACGCACGCCGGGCCAGCCCAGCAGCCAGTGCAACAGGGCCGGCACGGCCAGCGCCAGCACGGCGGCACAGAGCAAAGGCCAGTAGGCGTAGTCATCGGCCCGGCGGGCCAGCACTGTCACCAGCTCGGCATCGGTACGCCGTTCGGCACGGGCAATGGCTTCGGCGATCTGGCGCTGGTGATACTCGTCTAGGGGGGTCATGCCGTCGGTCTCTTGGGCGTTCTTATAGTTGTTGTCCCGGCATTCGGGGCTTCATCCGCAGGCGCTATATTCAGGCATAATCCGCCGCTGGAAGAAATGCCTGCAAATCGTACAACAATAGCCGCCTGAAAACTTCGGCCGCGCACGTATCACCGCGGATACGGCAGAGGCCCCATAACGGAATTGATGATGAAACTGTCTTTGCTGGGCCTGGCCATGGGCCTTGCCAGTCAGGCGGCCCTCGCCGCCCCCTCCGCCCCGCCCCTGCAGGACAAGCAGGCGTTCATCGACCATCTGATCAGCCAGATGACCGAAGCCGAGAAGATCGGCCAACTGCGCCTGATCAGTATCGGGCCGGAAATGCCCAAGGATAAGATCCGCGAGGAAATTGCCGCCGGGCGCATCGGCGGTACCTTCAACTCACGCACGGCCCCCGAGAACCGCCCCATGCAGGACGCGGCGATGCGTAGCCGGCTGAAGATTCCGATGTTCTTCGCCTACGATACCGTCCACGGCGAACGCACCATTTTCCCGATCGGCCTGGGCATGGCCGCGACCTGGGACATGGACGCCGTCGCCAAGGTCGGCCGCACCGCTGCCATCGAGGCCGCGGCCGACGCCCTGGACATGACCTTCGCACCAATGGTCGATATCGCCCGCGACCCGCGCTGGGGCCGCACCAGTGAAGGCTTTGGCGAAGACACCTATCTGACTTCGAAGATCGGCCAGGTGATGGTCCGCTCGTTCCAGGGCAGCAGCCCGGCCAACCCCGACAGCATCATGGCCATCGTCAAGCACTTCGCCCTGTATGGCGCGGTGGAAGGCGGGCGCGACTACAACACGGTCGATATGAGCCTGCCAAAAATGTACAACGACTACCTGCCACCCTATCGCGCCGCGCTCGACGCGGGTGCCGGCGGAGTGATGGTGGCGCTGAACTCGATCAACGGCGTGCCGGCCACCTCCAACACCTGGCTGATGAACGACCTGCTGCGCAAGGAGTGGGGCTTCAAGGGCGTGACCATCAGCGACCACGGTGCCATCCAGGAACTGATCCGCCATGGCGTCGCCCGCGACGGGCGCGAAGCCGCCAAGCTGGCGATCAAGGCCGGCATCGACATGAGCATGAACGACACCCTGTACGGCGAAGAGCTGCCAGGCCTGCTGAAGTCTGGCGAAGTGACCCAGGCCGAACTGGACCAGGCAGTGCGCGAAGTGCTCGGTGCCAAGTACGACATGGGCCTGTTCAAGGACCCGTACGTGCGCATCGGCAAGGCCGAAACCGACCTGAAGGACTACTACGGCAACGACCGTCTGCACCGCGACGCCGCGCGTGACGTGGCGCGCCGCAGCCTGGTGCTGCTGGAAAACCGCAACCAGACCCTGCCGCTGAAAAAGGCCGGCACCATCGCCTTGGTCGGCCCACTGGCCGATGCCCCGATCGACATGATGGGCAGCTGGGCTGCCGACGGCAAACCGATGCACTCGGTGACCGTGCGCGAAGGCCTGCGCCGCGCCGTGGAGGGCAAGGCCAGGCTGGTCTACGCCAAAGGCTCCAATGTCACCGGCGACAAGGCGATGTTCGATTACCTGAACTTCCTCAACTTCGATGCTCCGGAAATCGTCGACGACCCGCGCCCGCCTGCGGTGCTGATCGACGAGGCGGTGAAGGCGGCGAAGCAGTCCGATGTGGTGGTGGCAGTGGTCGGCGAATCCCGCGGCATGTCCCACGAGTCGTCGAGCCGCACCACCCTCGAAATCCCGGCCAGCCAGCGGGAGCTGATCAAGGCCCTGAAGGCCACCGGCAAGCCTCTGGTGCTGGTGCTGATGAACGGCCGCCCGCTGTCGATTGCCTGGGAGCGTGAGCAGGCCGACGCCATCCTGGAAACCTGGTTCGCCGGTACCGAAGGTGGCAACGCGATCGCCGACGTGCTGTTCGGCGATTACAACCCGTCTGGCAAGCTGGCCATCACCTTCCCGCGTTCGGTCGGGCAGATCCCGATGTACTACAACCACACCCGTATTGGCCGGCCCTTCACGCCGGGCAAGCCGGGCAACTACACCTCGCAGTACTTCGAGGAGCCCAATGGCCCGCTGTACCCGTTCGGCTATGGCCTGAGCTACAGCAGCTTCGAGCTGTCGGGGCTGAAGCTGTCGAACAAGGACCTCAAGCGTGGCGACACGCTGGAGGCCAGGGTGACGGTGAAGAACACCGGCAAGCTGGCAGGCGAGACCGTGGTGCAGCTGTACCTGCAGGATGTATCGGCGTCGATGAGCCGCCCGGTGAAGGAACTGAAGAATTTCCAGAAGCTGATGCTCAAGCCTGGCGAGTCGCGCACGTTGAGCTTCCGCATCAGCGAAGAAGACCTGAAGTTCTACAATGGCCAACTGCAGCGGGTTGCCGAGCCTGGGGAATTCAATGTCCAGGTCGGGCTGGATTCCCAGGCGGTGCAACAGCAGAGCTTTGAACTGCTGTAACTGACAGGTTTTGCCTGTACCGGCCCCTTCGCGGGCTTGCCCGCTCCCACAGGTACTGCACAAGTCCATCGGGCTGTGAATTTCCTGTGGGAGCGGGCAAGCCCGCGAAGAGGCCGGCCCCGATATCCAATCATCCGGATCCGCCCCATGCCCTTTTCCGTTCGCGCCCTGCGTCTGGGGCTGATCACCTTGTTGATCGTGCTGGGCACTGCCCTCAGCGCCGGCTGGGCCATGTACCAGGCCAAGCGCCAGGCCATGGAAGCCGACGCCCAGCGTGCCAGCCAGCAGTTGAGCCTGTATGCCAATACCCTGCACACGCTGATCGACCGTTACCGCGCCCTGCCCGCCGTGCTGGCGCTGGACCCGGAACTGATCGCTGCCCTGCGTGGCCCGGTCAGCGAACCGGTGCAGGACGCCCTGAACCGCAAGCTCGAACGCATCAACGGTGCCGCCAATTCCTCCACCCTCGAACTGCTCGATCGCACCGGCCTGGCCATCGCCGCCAGCAACTGGCGGCTGCCCAGCAGCTACGTGGGCTCCAACTACGGTTTCCGCCCCTACTTCAAGCAAACCCGCAGCCAGGGCAGTGGCCGCTTCTACGCCGTGGGTGTGACCAGTGGCGTGCCGGGCTACTTCCTCGCCAGCGCGGTGAACGACGAGCATGGCCGCTTCCTTGGTGCCATGGTGGTGAAACTGGAATTCCCCGAACTGGAACGCGAGTGGCGCCAGGGCAGCGATATCCTGCTGGTCAGCGATGCCCGTGGCATCACCTTCATCGCCAACCAGGACGGCTGGCGCTACCGCGAACTGCAGCCACTCAGTGGTGCCGACCGTGCCGAACTGGCCGAAACCCGTCAGTATGACAAGCAACCGCTGGTGCCGCTGCAGCACCAGGTGCTGAGCCGTTTTGCCGCCAACAGCACCCTCAGCCGCGTGCAAGGCCCGGAGGGCAGCATCGAGTACCTGTGGGAAAGCCTGCCGCTGGAAGGTGAAAACTGGACCTTGCACCTGCTGCGCAAGCCGCAGGTCGCCGCCGACGGCCGCAATGCTGCCCTCGGCGCCGCCGCCGTATGGCTGAGCCTGGTGTTCGCTGCGCTGTTCGTCAGCCAGCGCCTGCGCCTGGCCCGCCTGCGCCAGCGCAGCCGGGAGGAGCTCAAGCGCCAGGTCGAGGAGCGCACCCGTGAGCTGCGCACCGCCCAGGAGGGACTGGTGCAATCGGCCAAGCTGGCCGCACTGGGGCAGATGTCGGCAGCCATGGCCCATGAAATCAACCAGCCGCTGACTACCCAGCGCATGCAACTGGAAACCCTGCGTCTGCTGCTCGACCATGGCCGATATGACGAAGCACGCCAGGCACTGGAACCATTGGAGCAGATGCTCACGCGCATGGCCGCACTCACCAGCCACCTGAAAACCTTCGCCCGCAACAGCCCGGTCGGCCTGCGCGAACGCCTCGACCTGGCCACCGTGGTCGACCAGGCCCTGCACCTGCTGGAAGCGCGCATCCGCAGCGAAGACGTGGAGGTAGCCCTTTACCTCGCGCGCCCGGCCTGGGTACGCGGCGATGCCATTCGCCTGGAACAGGTGCTGATCAACCTGCTGCGCAATGCCCTCGACGCCATGGCCGACAAGCGCTACAAACGCCTGGAGATCCGCATCGAGCCCGACGGCGAGCAGTGGCGGCTGAGCGTGCTGGATTCGGGTGGCGGCATTGCCGAGGCCGACCTGGCCAAGGTTTTCGACCCGTTCTTCACTACCAAGCCGGTAGGCGAAGGCCTGGGGCTGGGCCTGGCCATTTCTTACGGTATCGTTCATGAGGCCGGTGGCCAGCTGCAGGCCGAAAACCTGCCCGGCGGCGCGCGCCTGAGCCTTACCCTACCCAGTGACCTGGAGCCTGTATGTTGAATTCAGTGATCGTCATTGATGATGAAGCCAGTATCCGCACCGCGGTCGAACAATGGCTGAGCCTGTCCGGCTTCAGCGTGCAACTGTTCGCCCGCGCCGAGGAATGCCTGGCGCATCTGCCGCGGCACTTTCCCGGGGTGATCATCAGCGATGTGCGCATGCCGGGCATGGATGGTCTGCAATTGCTCGAACGCCTGCAGGCGGACGACCCCGACTTGCCGGTGATCCTGCTGACCGGCCACGGCGATGTGCCCATGGCGGTGGAAGCCATGCGCAGCGGGGCCTACGACTTTCTGGAGAAACCCTTCACCCCGCAGCACCTGCTGGGTAGCCTGCGCCGGGCCCTGGAAAAGCGCCAGCTGGTGCTGGAAAACCGCCGGCTCCACGAGCAGGCCGATCTCAAGTCACGCCTGGAAGGCACGCTGCTGGGCATGTCCCAGGGCCTGCAACAACTGCGGCGACAAGTGCTGGACCTGGCCAGCCTGCCGGTCAATGTGCTGATTCGCGGCGAAACCGGCAGTGGCAAGGAGCGCGTGGCCCGCTGCCTGCACGATTTTGGCCCGCGCGCCGACAAGCCGTTCGTCGCCCTCAACTGTGCAGCCATCCCCGAGTCGCTGTTCGAGGCCGAGCTGTTCGGCCATGAAAGCGGTGCCTTTACCGGGGCCCAGGGCAAGCGCATCGGCAAGCTGGAGTACGCCAACGGTGGTACGGTGTTCCTCGACGAAATCGAAAGCATGCCACTGGCCCAACAGGCAAAGCTGCTGCGGGTGATCCAGGAACAGAAGCTGGAGCGCCTGGGGGCCAACCAGAGCATCGACGTCGACCTGCGCATCATTGCCGCGACCAAGCCCGACCTGCTCGAAGAGGCCCGCGCCGGGCGCTTCCGCGAAGACCTTGCCTATCGCCTGAACGTGGCCGAATTGCGCCTGGCGCCGTTGCGCGAGCGGCGTGAGGATATTCCGCTGCTGTTCGAGCACTTTGCCCGTGCTGCTGGCGACAAGCTTGGCCGTACGGCCCCGCCGCTGTCGGGCGCGCAACTGGCGCAGTTGCTGTCGCATGACTGGCCGGGCAACGTGCGTGAGCTGGCCAATGCGGCGGAACGCCATGCGCTGGGGCTGGGTTCGCTGAACATCGAGGTGGCGCCTGCCGGGCAATCGCTTGGCGAGCAGATGGAAGCGTTCGAGGCGCAATGCCTGCGCGCGGCGCTGCGCCAGTATGGGGGCGAGATCAAGGCGGTGATGGAAGCCTTGCAACTGCCGCGGCGTACGCTGAACGAGAAGATGCAACGGCATGGCTTGGTGCGCGAGGATTTTATCGGGCGAGAATGAGCGGAAATCCGCCTATCACGCTTGGCCAGTAAGCAAAAGTCCGCTCACGCATAGGGTTGGGAGGGGGGCTGCGTTGCAGCCCTTCGCGGGCATGCCCGCTCCCACAGAGAAACGCGACAAGCCAGACATCACGCAGTCCCTGTGGGAGCGGGCGCGCCCGCGAAGGGCGCAAGGCGCCCCCATCTGGGTCATGCCGCACCCATTTGGCACACCTTCTGCAATCGCCTTGGCAAGCTGCGCCACGGCGCGCTCCACAAAAACAACGAGAAGGTATCCCTGATGGATAACGCCACCTCCCTGCCCACCGGGGCGGCCACCGCGCCTGCCGCAGAAAAAACCACCGCCAGCCGCCTGAAGTCGATCTTCAGCGGGTCCATCGGCAACATGGTCGAATGGTACGACTGGTACGTCTACGCCGCATTCTCGCTGTACTTCGCCAAGGCCTTCTTCCCGGCCGGCGATTCCACCGCACAATTGCTCAATACCGCTGCGATCTTCGCCGTGGGCTTCCTCATGCGCCCGATCGGTGGCTGGCTGATGGGCCTGTACGCCGACCGCAAAGGCCGCAAGGCTGCACTGATGGCTTCGGTGCTGCTGATGTGCGCCGGCTCCCTGGTCATCGCCCTGACCCCGGGCTACGAAACCATCGGCGTCGCCGCGCCAATCCTGCTGGTCATCGCCCGCCTGATGCAGGGCCTGTCGGTGGGTGGTGAATATGGCACCTCGGCCACCTACCTCAGTGAAATGGCCAGCAAGGACCGCCGTGGCTTCTTCTCCAGCTTCCAGTACGTGACCTTGATCTCCGGCCAGCTCATCGCCCTGGCAGTACTGATCGTTCTGCAACAGACCCTGACCACCGAGCAGCTGTATGCCTGGGGCTGGCGCGTACCGTTCGTGATCGGTGCGCTGTGCGCCGTGGTTGCCCTGTACCTGCGTCGCGGCATGGAAGAAACCGCCTCCTTCACCAAGAAGGAAAAGGCCAAGGAAAGCCTGATGCGTACCCTGCTGCGCCACCCCAAGGAGCTGATGACCGTAGTCGGCCTGACCATGGGCGGCACCCTGGCCTTCTACACCTACACCACCTACATGCAGAAGTACCTGGTCAACACCGTCGGCATGAGCATCAGCGACTCGACCACCATCTCGGCTGCCACGCTGTTCCTGTTCATGTGCCTGCAGCCAGTGATCGGTGGCCTGTCCGACAAGATCGGTCGGCGCCCGATCCTGATCGCCTTCGGTGTACTCGGTACCCTGTTCACCGTACCGATCCTCAGCACTCTGCACACCATCCAGACCTGGTGGGGCGCGTTCTTCCTGATCATGGCGGCGCTGATCATCGTCAGCGGCTACACCTCGATCAACGCCGTGGTCAAAGCCGAGCTGTTCCCCACCGAAATCCGCGCCCTGGGCGTGGGCCTGCCGTACGCCCTGACCGTGTCGATCTTCGGCGGCACCGCCGAGTACGTGGCCCTGTGGTTCAAGAGCGCCGGCATGGAGAGTGGCTTCTACTGGTATGTCACCGCCTGCATCGCCTGCTCGCTGCTGGTTTACGCGACCATGAAGGACACCAAGCAGCACTCGCGGATTACCACTGAGTGAGTGTGAGCTTGCGGTAATGAAGAAGGGCGCCCCGTTTTCGGGGCGCCTTTTTTCATACATGCGAATGCATCATGCAACCAAGATGTACGGCTTGAGGCCCCAGTTAATCTGCTCACCGGTATTGGATAGCAGTCTCAGGACATCTCCAACGCCTGACGCGGTTCACGGCGCTGGCACCAGGTGGCCATCAGCACCAGTCCCAGCGCCACTACCACAACGGCGATGGCGCTGCCGATCAGCAGTGCACCACCGGCAAAACCTAGCCCCGAGTCATCGGCCAGGTAATCGCCCAGCGCGGTGCCGAGGGTGTTGGAGAACAGGATCGCCACCCAGTAGAACAATTCACCCGTGCGGTTCTTGATGCGGGTGACATCCAGCGGGTTGCCGCTCAGGCGCCATATCACGAAGGCCAGCAGCAGAATGCCAATGAGGATGGCCGAACCCGCGGCATAGCCCAGGCCCAGGGTACGGTCCATGAAGTCGGACATGGTGGTGCCAGCGGTGCTGGTGGAGAGGATTACCAGCCAGTACAGCATCGGATGGTAGCGGCGCGAGTACAGCTGGCCGAGCAAGGTCAGCACGAACACGCTGAAATCTTCATCCGTAATGCCTCGTTAATTCCACCCCCTCAACCTGCAACTACTTGGCAGAGCGTCGGCAAGCAGCAGACGCGTCGTGAGCAGAACCACTGCCTGATCCACGCGATGCGCGCCAATACATATCGAAATAGTCGATTCTTAAGCGCAATTATTTGCGCTTTTTAATCAAATTAATCGGCGTAGGATTAAACCCATAGAAACAAACAACCTCAAGCACCCTCTGGAGCAACGACCATGAAAAACAAACTGATCCTCACCCTCGCCCTCTCGGTTTTCGCTACTGGCGCCTTCGCCGAAGATGGTTTCAACCGCACCAACGCCCACACCTTCGCAGCGGCCCAAAGCCAATCCGCTGCCTACGCTGAAGATGGTTTCGACCGCACTGGCGGCCAGCGCTTCGCTGAAGACGGTTTCGACCGCACCGGCGGCCAGCGCTTCGCTGAAGACGGCTTCGACCGCACCGGTGGCCAGCGCTTCGCTGAAGACGGCTTCGACCGCACCGGTGGCCAGCGCTTCGCTGAGGACGGTTTCGATCGCACTGGCGGCCAACGCTTCGCTGAAGACGGCTTCGAGCGCACCAACGCCCACCGCATCAGCTGATCCCTGATGCGTGCACCCAGCCCGGCTTCGGCCGGGCTTGATCATTTGCAGGCGGGCAAAGGCTTGGCACACTAGGCACATTGTCCACCAGGAGGTAGGGCCAACAAGCCCAGCACAGATGCATTACTACGAACCCGCCAAAGGCCACGGCCCTGCCCCACGACCCGTTCAACGCCATCGTCGGCCCCCGCCCTATCGGCTGGATTTCCTCACAGGACCGCGAAGGCCGCCTGAACCTGGCGCCCTACAGCTTCTTCAACGCCTTCAACTACATTCCGCCGATCATCGGTTTCTGCAGCGTCGGGCGCAAAGACAGCCTGAACAACATCGAGCAGACCGGCGAATTCGTCTGGAACCTGGCCACCCGCCCGTTGGCCGAGCAGATGAACCAGAGCTGCGCACCGGTTGCCGCCGAAATAAACGAATTCGAATTGAGCGGCCTCACCGCCACGCCATCGCGCATCGTCAAGGTGCCGCGTGTTGGCGAAACCCCGGTGGCCTTCGAGTGCAAGGTCAGCCAGATCGTCCAGCTCAAGCGGGCCGATCAGGAACTGGTGCCCAGCTGGCTGATCCTGGGTGAAGTGGTGGCGGTGCACATTGCCGAGCACCTGTTGAAGAACGGCATCTACGATACCGCTGCTGCCGAACCGATCCTGCGTGGCGGTGGCCCGGCGGACTATTTCGAACTGGGCAACCTGTTCAAGATGGCCCGGCCGCCGGCCTGATCACCAGACCAGCTCACCTTCTTCGCTGACGCCCTGCAGGCGTTGCAGCTCGGCTGTGGCCGCTTCGTCGGCGGCCACGGCGCCCTTGAACACCTGGCCGTCGAGAATCTTGTGAAAACGCGGCGCGCCGCCCATGCCCAGGGCCTTGACCGCGATGGCCGCGTTGTAGCCGCCGCCTTCAACCGGGACCATCGCCGAAACCGCTTCGAAATGCGGGAACTCCCTACGTGCCATGTTGCTATCCGCTTCGTTGATCGAGGGCTGGCATTTTACCCTATTTGCCTGTTCCGGCCCTATCGCCGGTACCAGCGACAGATCAGTCAAAGGTATGCAAGTCCAGGCTGCTGACCACCTGTGCCTGTACCAACTCACCAAACACCTGCAGCGTCGGCGAAGCAAAGTACCCACTCATCGCCTGCTGGTCCCGCCAGCTGCCACTGAGCAACCACAAGTCGGCATCAGCCTGCGAACGCTGCACGGTGAAACTCAGGCAACCCGGTGCCCGCAGCGAGGGCTCGAGCAAGTCACGCAGACGCGCGCCCAACTCCGCCGAGCGCCCGCTGCTGGCACGGATGAAAGCAAGGTGGGTGACCGGTTGTGTCGAGGTCATTGCACGATCTCCTTGAAGCAGGCGGACGGGAAAGCCAGGCTGCCAAGGTTAGAGACTCACCCGCGCAGCGCGTTAGGCCATTACTGCTCGCCGATTGCCTGATCCTGCAGCGCGGCAGGATCAGGCAATCGACGTGCAGCTTTTGACTAGCGCCCGCCATTGCCCAAACCTATGCTGCGTCGGTCAGCAGAGGAAAGCCATCATGACCACCGCCACGTCCATCGACCCGAGCCTGGAACTGCAACGCCAGGAGCTGGCCGAGCTGATCAGCCGCCACGCCGGCGAACCCCACGGCCCGGCATCGGCCATCGATGATCTGTACCTGGTGCGCTACACCGAAAACGTGCGCTCGGTGCCGACCCTGGCGCAACCCGCGCTGTGCATCCTCGCCCAAGGCAGTAAAAGCCTGTTTCTCGGGGACGAGCAGTACGCCTACGACCCGCTGCACTACATGGTGGTCTCGGTCACCTTGCCGCTTAGCGGTGTCAGGCTCGACGCCAGCCCCGAGCACCCGAGCCTCGGCCTGCGCATGGACCTGGACCCGGCCGAAATCAGCCAGCTGATCGCCGAAAGCGGGCCGATGCTGGTGCCCAACCGGCCTTCCGGTCGTGGCCTGTATGTGGAAAGAACCGATGCCGCGTTGCTCGACGCTCTGCTGCGCCTGATCCGCCTGCTGGATACCCCGCGTGACATCGCGATGCTGGCGCCGCTGTTCCGTCGGGAGATCCTCTACCGCCTGCTGCGTGGGCCGCAGGGCTATCGGTTGTACGAAATCGCCTTGGCCAACAGCCAGACCCACCGGGTTTGCCAGGCCATCACCTGGCTCAACCAGAATTATCAAATGCCTTTGCGCATCGAGGACCTGGCCCGGGAGGTCAACCTCAGCATCTCGACCTTGCACCACCGGTTCAAGGCCGTGACGTCGATGAGCCCGTTGCAGTACCAGAAGCAACTGCGCCTGCAGGAGGCGCGGCGGTTGATGCTCAATGACGGGCTTGAGGCAGCGGTGGCGGCTTACAGGGTAGGCTATGAAAGCCCGTCACAGTTCAGCCGTGAGTACAGCAGGCTGTATGGCGCGCCGCCGATTCGTGATGTGGCCAGGTTGCGGGCGTCTGCTGGCTGAAGTTCTGGATGGCAGTACTGGCCTCTTCGCGGGCTTGCCCGCTCCCACAGGTACAGCACAACATTCAGAATCTGTGCAGAATCCTGTGGGAGCGGGCAAGCCCGCGAAAGGGCCCGTACAGGCAACAGCGCTACGTCAGCCCCGCACAGCCCCCTGCCACTGATTCTGGTCAACCTGGATCAGGGTCGGCCCCTTGCGCTCCACCGCGTGCCCCAAAGCCGCTTGCAACTGCGCCACATCCGCCACCTGCTCCGCTGCCGCGCCCAGGGCCCGCGCCACACCAATGAAGTCCGGCGTATGGATATCCACTCCGACCGGCTCGATCGCCCGGTTGACCATGTACTTCTTGATTTCCTCGTACCCCTGGTTGTTCCACAGCAGCACGATCAGCGGCACTTGCGCCTCCACCGCACTGGCCAGCTCCGGCAAGGTGAATTGCAAACCGCCATCACCAATCAGGCACACCGCAGGCGCACGCTCGTCGACCTGTTCCGCACTACCCAGCCAGGCACCCATGGCCGCCGGCAGTGCATACCCCAAGGTGCCGTAGCCGGTCGAGGCATTGAACCAGCGCCGTGGCTGCTCCATGTCCAGGGTCAGGTTGCCGGTGTACACCGGCTGGGTCGAATCGCCCACCAGAATGGCGTTGGGCAGGCGCTCGAGAATCGCATTCAACAAACGCGTCTGGCTCAAGGTCGGCTGGTCCCAACCCGCCGCCAGTGCCTGGCGCAGCTTGGCCACCCGGGCCGCCCCCCACGTGTTTTCACGCACAGGTTGCGGCAGTGGCTGCAAGGCGCCGAGCAGCGCCTCGGCGGCCAGTTCGGCATCGGCCACCAGCGACAGCGTCGGCAGGTAATTGCGCACGGTCTGGTCCGGGTCGATGTCGATGCGCAAGAGGCTGCCGGGGATTTCGAAACCACCTTTGAAGGTCACGTCATAGTCGGTTTCGGCCAGTTCGGTGCCGATCGCCAGTACCACATCGGCCTCGGCCACCAGTGCCCGCGTGGCCGGCAGAGACTGGGTCGAGCCGATCTGCAGCGGGTGGCTGGCCGGCAGCAGCCCCTTGGCATTGATGGTCAGCGCCACCGGCGCCTGCAGGTGTTCAGCCAGGCGCGCCAGCGCAGCGCCCGCGGCCAATGCGCCGCCACCGGCCAGGACCAATGGCCGCCTTGCATTGGCCAGGCGCTCGGCCATCTGCGCCACGGCCTGCGGCGCTGCCCCTGCCCTGCTGCTACGCACCACGCGCCCCGGCAACAGGTGATCGGCCGGCTCGACCAGCACGTCGAGCGGGATCTCGATGTGCACCGGGCGCGGTCGGGCACCTTCGAACACGGCGAATGCCCGGGCCAGCACCTGCGGCAGGTCATCGGCACTCATCAGGGTGTGGGAAAACGCCGCCACACCCGAGACCAGCGCTGCCTGGTTGGGCAACTCGTGCAGCTTGCCGCGGCCACCGCCCAGCTGGTCGCGCGACTGCACGCTGGAAATCACCAGCATCGGGATCGAGTCGGCATAGGCCTGGCCCATGGCAGTGGTGATGTTGGTCATGCCCGGGCCGGTGATGATGAAGCACACTCCCGGTTTGCCGCGGGTGCGCGCATAGCCGTCGGCCATGAACCCGGCGCCCTGCTCGTGGCGCGGGGTGACATGGCGGATCGACGATCCCGCCAGGCCGCGGTAGAGCTCCACGGTATGTACACCAGGAATGCCGAAGACATGGTCCACGCCATAGCCTTCAAGGAGTTTTACCAGTACTTCGCCGCAGGTTGCCATCGGTTTCACCATGAATCTTGGTTGGGTTATGCCTTATTGGACCCAGCCACGGCTATCGCCACAATGCAAAAAAACACATACTAGCCATGTCCTGTACTCATGGCTCAGCACAATGAAACGCCTCCCGCCCCTGCCTGCCCTGCATACCTTTCTGGTCACCGCCCAACACTGCAATTTCACCCGTGCCGGGCAGCAGTTGCATATCACCCAGGGCGCGGTCAGCCGGCAGATTGCAGCCCTCGAGGAACATCTGGGTTATGCCTTGTTCCAGCGCCAGGCCCGTGGGCTGAGCCTGACCCGTGAAGGCCAGGACTGGCTGCCAAGGGTGCAGCAGGTGTTCACGCTGATCGAACAAGGGGTGCGCGAGGTGGGTGGACGCACCGCTACCTTGCAGCTCAAGGCTCCGACCTGCGTGATGCGCTGGCTGCTGCCGCGCCTGATGGAATGGCAGGCGTTACGCCCGGATGTGCCGGTGGAGCTGACCACCACCGTGCAGCATGGGGTGGATTTCCGCCGCGAGGGTTTCGATGCGGCGGTGGTCTACGGCGATGCACCGAACCACGGGTTGCGCGTGCGCAAGTTGTTCGATGAACAGCTGACGCCGGTGTGCGCGCCGTCACTGCGAGAGGGGCCGGTACCGTTGCAGCAGGTCGAGGACCTGGCGCGACACATGCTGCTGCACCCGTCGCGAGATGAGCATGACTGGCGGTTATGGCTGCAGGCAGCCGGGGTGACGCTGGGCACTCAAGGGCCGAAACAGCATTTCGAAACGCTGGACATGGCCATGGCCATGGCCTCGCAGGGGACCGGCGTGGCCATCGGCGACTGGTCGCTGATCGGCGATGACTTGCGCGGAGGGCGGCTGTGCATGCCGTTTGCGCTGAAGGTGATGACCGGCAAGGGGTATTACCTGGTGAGCCAGAGCAAGAGCTTGCCGTCGGGGTTGGTGGAGTTGCTGGACTGGCTGGAGGGCCAGGCCAGCCAGTGAGTGCCCCTTCGCGGGCACGCCCGCTCCCACAGGTACCGCACAAAATCCAGGACCTGCACTGTACCTGTGGGAGCGGGCAAGCCCGCGAAGCAGGCGACTCAGTAGCCGACAGTGAAACGCTGCCGCGAGTGCTGCGGCTTTTCCAGTTCGTCGAGCATGGCAATCGCGTAATCGGCGAAGGTGATCCAGCTTCTGCCATCCGCGCCGATCAGCAGATGATCCTTGCCCAGTTTGTAATGCCCGCTGCGCTCACCTTCAACGAACTCCGCCGACGGCGACAGGAAGGTCCAGTCCAGGTTCGGCTCCCGCTGCAACACCTCCAGAAAATGCACACCGGCATTGGCCTCGGCCTTGTACGCCTCGGGGAAGTCCGGGCTGTCGATCACCCGATGGCCCGATGGCAGCAACAGGCTGCCGGCACCGCCAACCACCAGCAATCGCCTGACCCCGGCGTGCTTGACCGGCTCGATGATGGCGTGTGGCTCGATGGTCGAGAAATGCGCCGCACTCAGCACCGCATCCACATCCGCGACCGCCGCTTGCAGGGCTGCGCTGTCCTTCACATCCAGCGCCTTGACGGTGACCCCGTCCCGCCCTTGCAAGCGCGACGGGTCGCGGGCGATGGCCAGCACACTGTGGCCACGGCGCAGGGCCTCCTCCAGCAACTGGCTGCCAGCGCGGCCAGTGGCACCGATGATTGCAATCTTGCTCATGGGATACTCTCCATCAATTGAACGGAATTACCATTTCATCTCGCCCTTGGCGACCTTGGCCCCCAGCTCCAGCGAGCTTTCATCGGCCAGGCCCGGGTAACGTCGCTTCATCGCCGCGATCAACGCGCCGGCGTCCTTCGCCTTGGCGGTCTCGGCATCGAAGTCACGTATGTAGTTCGCCGTGAAACGCACGGCCTCGAGCGATCGGCTGCTGTCGCCCAGGTAATGCCCCGGGATGACCGTGCGCGGCGCCAGCGCTTCGATGTGCGCCAGGGTGCCGAGCCAGTCGGCGTGGGACTTGGCCGTTTGCGTGTCGGCCATCCATACATGGATGTTCTCCGACACCACCACGCCACCGACCACCGCCTTGATCGACGGGATCCACACAAAACTGCGATCAGGTTGCGGGCCGTCCAGGCCGACCACATCGAGGGCCTGCCCTTCCAGCGTCAGGCGGTTGCCTTCGAGCACCTGTGGCAGCACCAGACGCGCCGGTTTGTCCGCGCCCATCTGCGGGCCCCAGTAGGCCAGTTTGGCATCCATGGTCTGGCGGATATGGGCAACCGTGGCGGCCGACGCCAGCACCTTGGCGTCGGGGAAGGCCTGGGTCAGGGTATCCAGGCCGAAGTAGTAGTCCGGGTCGCCGTGGCTGATGTAGATGCTGGTCAGCTGCTTGCCACCTGCCCGCAGGCGCTGCACCAGTTGCTCTGCCTGTGCCTTGCCGAACTGGGCATCGACAAGAATGGCATCGTGCTCGCCGCTGACGATCACCGAACTGACCGGGAAGATCGCCTCATGTCCGGGGTTGTATACCTCCAGCCGCAAGGGTTCGGCAGCCAGCACCGGCCCGGCCAAGGTCACGCAGGCCAGCAGCAGGCCACGCAAGGGAGGGAAAAGAGACATCGCAAACACCCGTCAGATGAACAATGCCCAACAGCTTAGTTGCCCGATCCATCACAAAAAATGCGATGCTCGAACATAGTTTGTTTCTGAAACCGGGCAAATCATGGACCGTCTCAACGCCATGCGCGTTTTCGTCACCGTTGTCGACCTGGGCAGCCAGTCGGCAGCGGCAGATCATCTGCAACTGTCCCGGCCGGTGGTGTCGCGCTACCTGGCGGAGCTGGAAGACTGGGTTGGCGCACGGCTGATGCAGCGCACCACACGCAAGCTCAGCCTCACCGCCGCCGGTCAGGAAACCCTGCCCCGCTGCCGCCAACTGCTGGAACTGGCAGGCGACCTGCAGGCCGCGGTGCAGCAACCGGATGACGCACCCAAGGGCGCGCTGCGCATCAGTGTCAGCACTTCGTTTGGCCAGGCCCAGCTGGTGGATGCAGTGGCCGACTACGTCCGGCGTTACCCCGGGGTGAAGGTGGAACTGCAGATGCTCGATCGCACGGTGAATCTGGTGGACGAGCGCATCGACCTGGCCATTCGCACCAGCAATGACCTGGACCCCAACCTGATCGCCCGGCGCTTGAGCGTGTGCCGCTCGGCGGTGTGTGCGGCACCGGCGTACCTGCGCGAGCACGGCACGCCGCAACGGGTCGAGGAATTGAGCCAGCACAACTGCCTGACCCATGCCTACTTCGGCCACAGCCTGTGGCATTTCGAGGTGGCCGGCCAGCAGGTCGCCGTGCCGGTGGGCGGGAATATCAGTGCCAACGAGGCGATGACACTACAGAAGGCGGCGCTGGCCGGCGCAGGTATCGCCATGTTGCCGACCTACCAGGCCGCACAGGCCTTGCGCTGCGGCGAGCTGGTGCGCTTGCTGCCCGAGGCGAAGCCACGCGAGCTGAACCTCAATGCGGTGTACACCTCGCGCAAGCACATGCCGGCGACCCTGCGCAGCATGCTGGACTTTCTGGTGCAGCGGTTCAAGGACGAACCGGAGTGGGACCAGGGCCTGTGACGCTCCTAGCGGGATCGCGCCATCACTCCTCGACGCTCATGTATTCCTTGGCCCAGCGGATGTAGTCCTCGGGCTGGGTGTAGGTATGCGAGAGTTCGGTGGCGCTGAGGTTTTCCGACTTGTTCTGCTGGCCGCGCTGCAGCCGCAGGCAGTCGTAGGTGGCCTTGATGGCGGCAAAGTAGGCCGCGTGACCATCGACCACGATGCGTACGCCCAGGCGTGCCAGGCGCTCGTCATCGCGCAGGTTCGGGTTGCCGTAGGTCACCAGCATCAGCGGCACCGTCAGGTGCTCGGCAATCTGCTCGAGCTGCGCGAAATCCTTCACCCCCACCATGCAGATACCGTCGGCCCCGGCCTTCTGGTAGCTCTGGGTGCGCACGATGATTTCTTCAGTGGAGAGTACGCCAGCGTTGGTCCGGGCAATGATCGACAACGACGAGTCGACCCGCGCCTCCAGCGCTGCACGGATCTTGCCGACGCCCTCTTCAACCGGGATCAGGTCGGTGGACTTGCGCCCGAACTGGGCCGGCAGCAGGGTGTCCTCGATGGTCAGTGCTGCCACGCCAGCGCGCTCCAGTTCGATGACCGTGCGCATGACGTTCAGCGCGTTGCCATAGCCATGGTCGGCGTCCGCCAGCACGGGCAGTTGCGCCACACGACCGATACGGGTGGCCTGCTCGACGAACTCACTGAGAGTGATGAGGGCGAAGTCCGGCGCAGCCAATACCTGCAACGAAGCGACGGAACCACCGAGGATGCCGACCTCGAAGCCCAGGTCTGCGGCAATGCGCGCCGACATCGGGTCGAACACCGATGCGGTGTGATAACAGGAACCTGAAGCGAGCAGCTCGCGGAAGGCAAAACGCAGATCTTGATGGGAAGCCTTGGGCATGATCACTCCGCAAAATAAATTGAAATTCGAACGGTAACTACCGACCCCTGTAATCGGGTCTACCTGGCTGTTCCAACCGTCGCCATCCGGGCGGTCATGCTCGACATGCAGGCAGAGGAATAAAAGGTGTGGGAGACAGCGGCTTGAAAACCCCGCGGCATAATGCTGCACCATGCTGGTGCAAGCCCCGGTTTTCAGCCTCTGTGGCATACCAACGATATCACGCAGCCATGCAGCACTGGATGAATGCGCCAATGCCGATCTTGCATAGGGGATGCAGATAGTACATAGGAAGCTACCTAACTCAGGTTACAATTCCGGGGCCATTTCGCGGGCACGCCCGCTCCCACAGGTAAACCACTACCTTCAAGACCTGTGTTGCCCTTGTGGGAGCGGGCGTGCCCGCGAAGAGGCCTCAACCGATGAACAAGGTATCCCCGTGACCGCCGCCCTGCCCCCCACAACCCTGCGCAACGTGCTCACCGCCCTGATGCTGGCGATCTTCCTCGGCGCCCTGGACCAGACCATCGTCGCTGTCTCGCTGCCAGCGATCTCGGCGCAGTTCAACGATGTCGGCCTGCTGGCGTGGGTCATCTCCGGCTACATGGTGGCGATGACCGTGGCCGTCCCCATCTACGGCAAGCTGGGCGACTTGTACGGGCGGCGTCGGATGATTCTCACCGGCATCAGCCTGTTCACCCTGGCCTCGATCGCCTGCGCCCTGGCCCAGGACATGCAGCAACTGGTACTGGCCCGGGTACTGCAGGGCATTGGCGCCGGCGGCATGGTCTCGGTGAGCCAGGCGATCATCGGCGACTTCGTGCCCCCGCGAGAGCGCGGCCGCTACCAGGGCTACTTCAGCAGCATGTACGCGGTGGCCAGTGTCGCAGGGCCGGTGCTGGGCGGGTGGCTGACCGAATACCTTTCATGGCGCGGGGTATTCTGGATCAACCTGCCGCTGGGGCTGGTTGCACTGTGGGCGATCCGTCGCGCCCTCGGCGGCATGCCGGCGCAGCGCCGCGAGGCGCAGGTGGACTACCTCGGCGCCGTGCTGCTGATACTCGGCCTGGGCAGCCTGTTGCTGGGCATTACCCTGGTCGGCCAGGGCCATGCCTGGGCCGACCCGGCCGTGCTGACCCTGTTCGCCTGCGCCACACTCGGCCTGGTACTGTTCATCGCCCATGAACGCCGCTGCCCGGAGCCACTGCTGCCGCTCGGCCTGTTCGGCAACCGCGTGGCGGTACTGTGCTGGGGCGTGATCTTCTTCGCCAGCTTCCAGTCGATCTCCCTGACCATGCTCATGCCGTTGCGCTACCAGGGCATCACCGGCGCCGGCGCCGACAGCGCGGCCCTGCACCTCCTGCCGCTGGTGATGGGGCTGCCTGTCGGGGCCTTCACCGGCGGGCGCATGACCAGCCTGACCGGGCGCTACAAGCCGCAGATCCTGGCCGGGGCACTGCTGATGCCGCTGGCCATTTTCGCCATGGCGCTGACCCCGCCGCAGTCCGCCTTGCCCAGTGCACTGTTCATGCTGCTGACCGGTATCGCTTGCGGTCTGCAGTTCCCGACCTCGCTGGTAGGTACGCAAAGCGCGGTGGACAGCAAGGACATCGGCGTCGCCACCAGCACCACCAACCTGTTCCGCTCGCTGGGCGGGGCCATGGGCGTGGCGTGCATGTCCAGCCTGCTGCTGGCACTGCTGCACCAGGGCGGGTTCGACTCGCTGGGTAATCCGTTGCTGGGGAGCCTGACTGCTGGTGAGGTGGACCTCGTGACCCAAGGGCGGTTGCTGGAGACGTTCCGGCAGTTGCTGATGGGGAGTGCCGGGGTGGCTGTGCTCGGACTGCTAGCGGCAGTGGCATTGCCGGATCGGCAACTTCGCGGACGCTAAGAGGCCGCTCCTACAGGATTTGCACCTGTCCCTGCCACCCGAAGGCATTAATCTCCCCTTAACACAAAGGGGTAACACTCCCTCACAATCCTTAACAAAGTGTCATTTGCGCAGAGCCGGGCTCAAGCGCAGCATATCCAGCCCGGTGTCGACCCATTTTTCGACATCCTTCAACAGATCGACACTGTCAGGCAGCAACAGCCAGCGCCCGATCAGGCCATCGACATAGGCGAACATGGCCACCGCCGCGCGCTCGACATCCAGCTCGCCTGGCAACTGGCCCCGGCGCACGGCATTGGCCAACGCCAGGGTGATGCCCTTGTGGCAATCCAGCACCGCACCCTGGCGCTGCTGGCGAATTTCACACATGTCATCGGTGAACTCGCACTTGTGATGCAGGATTTCATTGATACGCCGGGTTCGGGCATCGAGCACCAGCTCGTTGAACACTTGCAACAACAGCTTGCGCATGCAGCCAAGCGGGTCCACTTCGTCCTCGCTTTCGCTCGCCCGCGCCAGGTGGTCATGGGTTTCATGCAGGCTGTCGAGCAGCGCCTGCACCAACTCGGCCTTGTTGTTGAAGTGCCAGTAAATCGCCCCTCGCGTCACACCTGCCAGTTCGGCGATGTCGGCCAGGGTGGTTCGCGCAACCCCGCGCTTGTAGAAGGCCTTTTCCGCCGCCTCGATGATCTGGGCGCGGGTTTCCTGGGCTTCTTCTTTGGTTCGACGGACCATGGCAGTACAAACCTCATCTGCCCCGAACGCGCGGCGCGTGCGGGGAACACTCCGGGGGCACCTCTGCAGGGTGCCGCGCGGAGCAGCTAATCAAGGACTGTGGCAGTACCCAAGTACAACCCAGCGGTATTTACAAACAACCATGAATGTAAGTATATTCCTTAGCAAGCTATTTATCCACCGGATAGCAATTTTTCCAGATCAAGACTCTTCCATTACTCTTGAGCGTCTCCCAGCTCCAGCGACCCGAGGATCCTCATGCAATTCAAGCCAGCCGTTACCGCTCTGGTTTCCGCCGTCGCCCTGGCAACCCTGCTCAGTGGCTGTAAGAAAGAAGAAGCAGCGCCAGCGGCGCAGGCTCCTCAGGTCGGCGTCGTGACCATCCAGCCCCAAGCCTTCACCCTGACCTCGGAACTGCCGGGGCGTACCAGTGCCTACCGCGTCGCCGAAGTGCGCCCGCAGGTCAACGGCATCATCCTCAAGCGCCTGTTCAAGGAAGGCAGTGAGGTCAAGGAAGGCCAGCAGCTCTACCAGATCGACCCTGCCGTGTACGAAGCCAACCTGGCCAATGCCCAGGCCAACCTGCAGGCTACCCGCTCGCTGGCCGAGCGTTACAAGCAGCTGATCGACGAACAGGCTGTCTCCAAACAGGAATACGACGACGCCAATGCCAAACGATTGCAGGCCGAGGCTTCGCTCAAGAGCGCGCAGATCGACCTGCGCTACACCAAGGTCCTGGCACCGATCAGCGGCCGTATCGGCCGTTCTTCGTTCACCGAAGGTGCACTGGTGAGCAATGGCCAGGCCAACGCCATGGCCACCATCCAGCAACTCGACCCGATCTACGTCGACGTCACCCAGTCCACCGCCGAGCTGCTCAAGCTGCGCCGTGACCTGGAAAGCGGCCAGCTGCAAAAGGCCGGCGACAACGCCGCCTCGGTGCAGCTGGTGCTGGAAGACGGCAGCCTGTTCAAGCAGGAAGGCCGCCTGGAGTTCTCCGAAGTCGCGGTTGACGAGACCACCGGCTCGGTCACCCTGCGCGCCCTGTTCCCCAACCCCGATCACACCCTGCTGCCAGGCATGTTCGTGCATGCGCGGCTCAAGGCCGGGGTCAACGCCAACGCCATCCTGGCCCCGCAACAGGGCGTGACCCGCGACCTGAAAGGTGCGCCGACCGCGCTGGTGGTCAACCAGGAGAACAAGGTCGAACTGCGCCAGCTCAAGGCCAACCGTACCCTGGGCAGCGACTGGCTGATCGAGGAAGGCCTGAACCCGGGTGACCGCCTGATCACCGAAGGGCTGCAGTACGTGCGCCCGGGCGTCGAGGTCAAGGTCAGCGAAGCCACCAACGTCAAGAAGCCGGGCAGCCCTGATCAGGCCAACGCGGCGAAAGCAGACGCCAAAGCGGAGTAAACCATGTCGAAGTTCTTTATCGATCGCCCGATCTTCGCCTGGGTGATCGCCTTGGTGATCATGCTGGTCGGCGCCTTGTCGATCCTGAAGCTGCCGATCAACCAGTACCCCAGCATCGCGCCACCGGCCATCGCCATCGCCGTGACCTACCCGGGCGCCTCGGCGCAAACCGTGCAGGACACCGTGGTCCAGGTGATCGAGCAGCAGCTCAACGGTATCGACAACCTGCGTTATGTGTCGTCGGAAAGCAACTCCGACGGCAGCATGACCATTACCGCCACCTTCGAGCAGGGCACCAACCCCGACACCGCGCAGGTACAGGTGCAGAACAAGCTGAACCTGGCCACCCCGCTGCTGCCGCAGGAAGTGCAGCAGCAAGGTATCCGCGTCACCAAGGCAGTGAAGAACTTCCTGCTGGTGATCGGCCTGGTGTCCGAAGACGGCAGCATGACCAAGGACGACCTGGCCAACTACATCGTTTCCAACATGCAGGACCCGATCTCGCGTACCGCAGGTGTGGGTGACTTCCAGGTGTTCGGTGCACAGTACGCCATGCGTATCTGGCTCGATCCGGCCAAGCTGAACAAGTTCCAGCTGACCCCGGTCGACGTCAAGACCGCCGTGGCTGCGCAGAACGTGCAGGTGTCCTCCGGCCAGCTTGGCGGCCTGCCGGCCATGCCGGGTACCCAGCTGAACGCCACCATCATCGGCAAGACCCGCCTGCAGACGGCCGAGCAGTTCGAGAAGATCCTGCTCAAGGTCAACAGTGACGGTTCGCAGGTACGTCTGGGAGACGTCGCCCAGGTTGGCCTGGGTGGTGAAAACTATGCCGTCAGCGCCCAGTTCAACGGCAAGCCGGCGTCCGGTCTGGCAGTCAAGCTGGCCACCGGCGCCAACGCCCTGGACACCGCCAAGGCCTTGCGCAAGACCATCGCCGACCTGGAACCGTTCTTCCCGCCCGGGGTGAAGGCAGTATTCCCGTATGACACCACCCCGGTGGTCACCGAATCGATCAGCGGCGTGATCCACACCCTGATCGAAGCCGTGGTCCTGGTGTTCCTGGTGATGTACCTGTTCCTGCAGAACTTCCGCGCTACCATCATCACCACCATGACCGTACCGGTGGTATTGCTGGGCACCTTCGGCATCCTTGCCGCAGCAGGCTTCAGCATCAACACCCTGACCATGTTCGCCATGGTCCTGGCCATCGGCTTGCTGGTGGACGACGCCATCGTCGTGGTGGAGAACGTCGAGCGGGTGATGTCCGAGGAAGGTTTGCCGCCCAAGGAAGCGACCAAGCGCTCGATGGAGCAGATCCAGGGTGCCCTGGTGGGTATCGCCCTGGTGCTGTCGGCGGTACTGCTGCCCATGGCGTTCTTCGGCGGCTCCACGGGTGTGATCTACCGGCAGTTCTCCATCACCATCGTCTCGGCCATGGGCCTGTCGGTGCTGGTGGCGCTCATCTTCACCCCGGCCCTGTGCGCCACCATGCTCAAGCCGCTGAAGAAGGGTGAACACCATGTGGCCAAGCGCGGCTTCTTTGGCTGGTTCAACCGCAACTTCGACCGCAGCGTTACTGGCTACGAGCGCAGCGTGGGTACCATCCTGCGCAACAAGGTACCGTTCCTGCTGGCCTACGCGTTGATCGTGGTCGGCATGATCTGGCTGTTCGCCCGCATCCCTACCGCGTTCCTGCCGGAAGAGGACCAGGGCGTACTGTTCGCCCAGGTACAGACCCCGGCCGGTTCCAGTGCCGAGCGCACCCAGGTGGTGGTCGACCAGATGCGTGAGTACCTGCTCAGCGAAGAGGCCGACACCGTGGCTTCGGTGTTCACCGTCAACGGCTTCAACTTCGCCGGCCGTGGCCAGAGCTCGGGCATGGCGTTCATCATGCTCAAGCCGTGGGACGAGCGCTCCAAGGAAAACAGCGTGTTCGCCCTTGCCCAGCGCGCCCAGCAGCACTTCTTCACCTTCCGCGATGCGATGGTGTTCGCCTTTGCCCCGCCTGCGGTGCTGGAGCTGGGTAACGCCACCGGCTTCGATGTGTTCCTGCAGGACCGCGGCGGTGTCGGCCATGCCAAGCTGATGGAAGCGCGCAACCAGTTCCTGGCCAAGGCCGCGCAGAGCAAGATCCTCAGCGCCGTGCGCCCGAACGGCCTGAACGACGAGCCGCAGTACCAGCTGACCATTGATGACGAACGTGCCAGCGCCCTGGGCGTGACCATCGCCGACATCAACAACACCCTGTCGATTGCCCTGGGTGCCAGCTACGTCAACGACTTCATCGACCGTGGCCGGGTCAAGAAGGTGTACATCCAGGGCGAGCCAAACGCGCGGATGAGCCCGGAAGACCTGCAGAAGTGGTACGTGCGCAATGGCGCCGGCGAAATGGTGCCGTTCTCCTCCTTCGCCAAGGGCGAATGGACCTACGGTTCGCCGAAGCTATCGCGTTACAACGGCGTCGAGGCAATGGAAATCCTTGGTGCGCCGGCCCCGGGCTACAGTACCGGTGAAGCCATGGCCGAGGTCGAGCGCATTGCTGGCGAACTGCCAAGCGGCATCGGCTTCTCCTGGACCGGCATGTCCTACGAGGAAAAACTCTCCGGTTCGCAGATGCCGGCGCTGTTCGCCCTCTCGGTACTGTTCGTGTTCCTGTGCCTGGCAGCCCTGTACGAAAGCTGGTCGATCCCGATCGCCGTGGTGCTGGTGGTACCGCTGGGTATCATCGGTGCCCTGATCGCTACCAGCCTGCGCGGGTTGTCCAACGACGTGTACTTCCTGGTCGGCTTGTTGACCACCATCGGCCTGGCGGCGAAAAACGCCATTCTGATCGTCGAGTTCGCCAAGGAACTGCATGAACAAGGCCGCAGCCTTGTACGACGCGGCGATCGAGGCGTGCCGCATGCGTCTGCGCCCGATCATCATGACCTCGCTGGCGTTCATCCTCGGCGTGGTACCGTTGACTATCGCCAGCGGCGCCGGCGCCGGCAGCCAGCACGCCATCGGTACTGGCGTGATCGGCGGCATGATCAGTGCGACCGTGCTGGCTATCTTCTGGGTACCACTGTTCTTCGTCGCAGTGTCGTCACTGTTCGGTAGCAAAGCGCCGGAAAAAGACGTCACCCCTGAAACTCCACGTTATGAGGCTGGGCAATGACCAAGTCTTTGTTGTCCCTGGCAGTAACCGCTTTCATTCTTGGCGGCTGCTCGCTGATCCCTGACTACCAGACCCCGGAATCGCCGGTGGCTGCGCAGTGGCCGCAAGGCCCTGCATACTCGCCGACGCAATCGGCCGAGGTCGCCGCCGCCGAGCAAGGCTGGCGTCAGTTCTTCCACGACCCGGCACTGCAGCAGCTGATCCAGACCGCGTTGGTCAACAACCGCGACCTGCGCGTTGCCGCGTTGAACATCGATGCCTATCGTGCGCAGTACCGCATCCAGCGTGCCGACCTGTTCCCGGCGGTTTCGGCCAACGGCAGCGGCAGCCGCCAACGCGTACCGGCGAACATGTCGCAGACCGGCGAAGCAGGCATCACCAGCCAGTACTCGGCCACCCTGGGCGTCAGTGCCTATGAGCTGGACCTGTTCGGCCGCGTGCGCAGCCTGACCGAGCAGGCCCTGGAAACCTACCTGTCCAGCGAGCAGGCGCGTCGCTCCACGCAGATCAGCCTGGTGGCCAGCGTGGCCAACGCCTATTACACCTGGCAGGCCGACCAGGCGCTGTTCAAGCTGACCGAAGAAACGCTGAAGACCTACGAGGAAAGCTACAACCTCACCCGTCGCAGCAACGAAGTCGGCGTGGCCTCGGCACTCGACGTCAGCCAGGCGCGTACCGCCGTGGAAGGCGCCCGGGTCAAGTACTCGCAGTACCAGCGCCTGGTCGCCCAGGACGTCAACAGCCTGACCGTGCTGCTGGGCACCGGCATTCCCGCCAACCTGGCCAAGCCGCTCGAGCTCGATGCCGACCAGCTGGCCGAAGTACCGGCCGGCCTGCCGTCGGACATCCTCCAGCGGCGCCCGGACATCCAGGAAGCCGAGCACCTGCTCAAGGCCGCCAATGCCAACATTGGCGCGGCCCGCGCAGCGTTCTTCCCGAGCATCAGCCTGACCGCCAATGCCGGCAGCCTGAGCCCCGACATGGGCCACCTGTTCTCGGGCGGCCAGGGCACCTGGTTGTTCCAGCCGCAGATCAACCTGCCGATCTTCAATGCCGGCAGCCTGAAGGCCAGCCTGGACTACTCGAAGATCCAGAAGGACATCAACGTCGCCAAGTACGAAAAGACCATCCAGACCGCCTTCCAGGAAGTCTCCGATGGCCTGGCGGCGCGCAAGACCTTCGAAGAGCAGCTGCAGGCGCAACGCGACCTGGTGCAGGCGAACCAGGACTACTACCGTCTGGCCGAACGCCGCTATCGCATCGGTATCGACAGCAACCTGACCTTCCTCGACGCCCAGCGCAACCTGTTCAGTGCCCAGCAGGCGCTGATCGGCGACCGCCTGTCGCAGCTGACCAGCGAGGTCAACCTGTACAAGGCGCTTGGCGGTGGCTGGTACGAGCAGACCGGGCAGGCCAACAACCAGCAGGCAGCGGTGGAAGCACCGAAGAGCTGATTGAAGCTGTCAAACATCAAGCCCACCCTCGCGGTGGGCTTTTTGTTTTGTGTTGCCTGAACCGGCCTCTTCGCGGGCTTGCCCGCTCCCACAGGGGAACCACGCCTCCCTCTGTGGGAGCGGGCAAGCCCGCGAAGAGGCCAGCACAGGAAACAATTAACCAACCGGAACATTCCGTTCGATTATCGCCCGCTTCCGTTTGCGGCGAATTGCCTCACCCCAGCCCTACCCCGCACCATCCTCCCCACGCAACGTTGCCCCGGTTCATCCCAAAAGACCCGCACCTGCAGGCCGCATCCTGCAGCGTACCGGCTCGCCCATAAAAACAAGAGATCCACGACAGATGAGCACTTTGCAACCCGCACGCCAGCTGCTGCCCGGCCTGTTGGCCATGTCCTGCGCACTCCCGGTGTTCGCCGCCGACAACGGCGGTTTTCTGGAAGATGCCAAGGCCACCCTCAACCTGCGCAACTTCTACATAAACCGCAACTTCGTCGACCCGGCCCATCCGCAGGCCAAAGCCGAGGAATGGACACAAAGCTTCATCCTCGACGCCCGCTCCGGCTTTACCCAGGGCACCATCGGTTTCGGCGTGGACGTACTGGGCCTGTATTCGGTCAAGCTCGATGGCGGCAAAGGCACCACCAATACCCACCTGCTGCCGGTGCACGACGATGGCCGCCCCGCCGATGACTTCGGCCGCCTGGGCGTGGCACTGAAAGCCAAGCTGTCCGAAACCGAGCTGAAAGTGGGCGAGTGGATGCCGGTACTGCCGATCCTGCGCTCGGACGATGGCCGCTCGCTGCCGCAGACCTTCCGCGGCGGTCAGCTGACCTCGAAGGAAATCGCCGGCCTGACCCTGTACGCCGGCCAATTCCGCGGCAACAGCCCGCGCAACGACGCCAGCATGGAAGACATGTCGATGAACGGCAAGGCAGCGTTCACCTCCGACCGTTTCAACTTTGGCGGCGGCGAATACACCTTCAACGACAAGCGCACCATGATCGGCCTGTGGAATGCCCAGCTCAAGGACATCTACCGCCAGCAGTACCTCAACCTGGTGCACAGCCAACCCTTGGGCGACTGGACCCTGGGCGCCAACCTGGGCTACTTCATCGGCAAGGAAGACGGCGCCGAACGCGCCGGCGAACTGGACAACCGCACCGCCTCGGCCATGCTCTCGGCACGCTACCAGGGCCACACCTTCTACGTCGGCCTGCAGAAGGTCAGCGGCGACGACGCCTGGATGCGGGTGAACGGCACCAGCGGCGGCACTCTGGCAAACGACAGCTACAACTCCAGCTTCGACAACGCCAAGGAACGCTCATGGCAGGTGCGCCATGACTTCAACTTCGCCACCGTCGGCGTGCCAGGCCTGACCCTGATGAACCGCTACATCAAGGGTGACAACGTCACCGCTGGGGGGGTGGACGATGGCAAGGAATGGGCACGGGAAACCGAGTTGGCCTATGTGGTGCAGTCGGGCAGCTTCAAGGACCTGTCGGTGAAGTGGCGCAACTCCACCATGCGCCGCGACTTCAGCACCAACTCGTTCGATGAGAACCGGTTGATCGTGAGTTATCCGCTGAATCTGCTTTGAATTCTTCGCGGGCACGCCCGCTCCCACAAGGGCCGCACCAGCCTTGAAACCTGTGCGGTCCCTGTGGGAGCGGGCGAGCCCGCGAAGAGTCCAAAAGCCACAACAAATAACCTGAAGATATAAACAAATCAAAAAACCTTCTTTGACGACATATGCAGCAACCGCTTGAATAGGCCCCTGATCCCCGCCCCAGAGCCGTGAAATGGACCTCCGTCAGCTGCGTTACTTCATCGCCCTCACCGAATACCGCAGCTTCGTCCGTGCCGCCGAGGCCATGGGCATTACCCAGCCCGCCTTCAGCCGAGCCATCCAGAGCCTGGAACACAGCTTCGGTTGCCCCCTGGTCGACCGCGCCAGCAAAGCCCTGCTGCCCACCCCCGAAGGGCTGGTGGTGCTGCAACATGCTCGCCGCCTGGTACAAGGTGCCGCACAGCTGAGCAACGAAGTGCTGCAAATGACCAAGCTCGACGCCGGCGAGCTGCATTTCGGCAGCGGCCCTGCGCTGGCCGTACGCCTGGTGCCCGATGCCCTGCGCCACTTCATCGAACGCCACCCGGGCATCCGCACCTCGCTGCTGGTGGACAACGCCGAACGCCTGGGCCAGGCCCTGCGCCGCGAGCAGATCGAGTTTTTCGTCGACGACATCCGCCCGTTCGAAGCCGACCCCAACTTCCACACCGAACCCCTGTCACCACGCCCCGGCCTGTTCTTCTGCCGCCCGGGGCACCCGTTGCTGGCCAAGGACAGCTTGTCGACCAACGACCTGTTCAGTTACCCGCTGGCCAGCGCCCTGCTCGCCCCTGGGGTGCGCAAGCGCCTGGCCAACCTGAGCGGGCGCAGCGATTTCACCCCGCACCTGCAAACCGAGCACCTGGCCGTGCTGCGTAGCGTGGTGCAGGCCAGCGATGCGATTGGCACCGCCAGCGAGGAAGCCGTGGCCGAAGACCTGGCCAGCGGCCGCCTGGTGCGCCTGCACTGGCGCAACCTGCCACCGGCGCTGGAAGTGCTGAGCGTGCGCTGTGGCGTGGTCAGCCGCAGCGGTTACCGACTGTCGCCGGCGGCGCGGGCGATGATCGAGACGCTGGTGGGGCTGGATATGCCAGTTCGGGCTGCTGCCATTCGCTGAGCTGATGATGGTGGTGGCTGCGGGCTATCCTGATCACTATCCGGTCACAAGTTGCCTGTACTGGCCCCTTCGCGGGCTCGCCCGCTCCCACAGGTAATCCACCAAGCTTGAAAACTGTGGTGATCCTGTGGGAGCGGGCAAGCCCGCGAAGAGGCCGGTTCAGGCACAACAAAGCTGAACAGGGAGACACAACAATGAAAACCCTCGTCGACCACCTGAGCCAATACGCCAGCTACCACCGCGACCCACGCAACATCGCCACCCACTTCATCGGCATCCCCATGATCGTGCTGGCGGTCACCATCCTGCTGTCGCGCCCTGGCTGGGACGTGGCCGGCCTGTGGCTGTCCCCTGCCCTGCTGGCAGCGGCCGCCTCGGTATGGTTCTACCTGCGTCTGGACCTGCGTTTCGGCCTGGTGATGGGGTTGTTGCTGGGGCTGTGCCTGTGGGTCGGCCAGGTGCTGGCCATGCAGACGACAGGGCTATGGCTAGGCGCTGGCCTGGGAGCGTTCGTGGTGGGCTGGATCATCCAGTTCGTCGGCCATTATTACGAGGGCCGCAAGCCGGCGTTTGTAGACGATGTCAGCGGCCTGATCATCGGGCCGTTGTTCGTGGTGGCAGAAGCGGCGTTCATGTTGGGCCTGTGCCCGGCCCTCAAGCGCGATGTGGAAAGCAGCGCCGGCCCGGTGGCCATGCGGCAGAAGAATGCGACCCTGTAAACATTCAATGGCCCCATCGCCGGCAAGCCAGCTCCCACACCGACCGCGCTGCCCTCAAGACCTGCACTGTCCTCAGGCCTGATGCAATCCCTGTGGGAGCTGGCTTGCCGGCGATAGGGCCGGTACAGGCATTACTGTTGTCGCGACTCTACACCCAACTCATCCCACACCGACTCAGCCAGGTGAAAGGTGGCATTGGCCGCCGGAATGCCGCAATAGATCGCGCTCTGCATCAGCACTTCCTTGATCTCGTCACGGGTCACGCCGTTGTTGGCCGCCGCGCGCAGGTGCAGCTTCAGTTCGTCGTTGCGGTTCATTGCCGATCAGCATGGCGATGGTGATCAGGCTACGGGTATGACGCGGCAGGCCTGGGCGGGTCCAGATGTCACCCCAGGCGTGGCGGGTGATCATCTCCTGGAACTCGCCGTTGAAGTCGTTGAGCTTCTCCAGGCTGCGGTCCACATGGGCATCGCCAAGCACGGCGCGGCGTACTTGCATGCCGGCGTCGTAACGTTGTTTCTCGTCCATGGCAGTGTCCTCAGTGAGCCAGCAGGAAGTCGAGCACGCGGCGGCTGAACGCCTCGCCGATTTCGACGTTGGACAGGTGCGCCGCCGGGAAGTCGACGTACTCGGCACCCGCGATACCGGCCTGCATGAAGCGGCCGTGCTCCGGGGTGGTGACCACGTCCTCGGTACCGGCAACAATCAGCGCCGGCACCTGGATGCGGCCCAGTTGCTCGCGGTAATCGGCATCACGCACAGCCGCGCAGTTGCCGGCATAACCTTGCGGGCTGGTTTGCGCCAGCATCTGGCAGATGCGCTGGGCCTGCGCTGGCTGGGCCTGGGCGAAGCCCGGGGTGAACCAGCGGGCAATGGAAGCATCGCGCAAGTCGACCATGGCCTGCTGGCCGCCTTTGAGCACGGTGTCGATACGGGTGTTCCACACCTCGTCGTTGGCAATCTTGGCGGCGGTGTTGCACAGGGTCAGGCTGTGCAGGCGCTCGCCGGCATGGATGCCCAGCCACTGGCCGATGAGGCCACCCATCGACAGGCCGACGAAGTGCGCCTTGGCGATATCCAGCCCATCGAGCAGGGCCAGCACGTCACGGCCCAGCTGTTCGATGCTGTAAGGGCCTTCAGTGACCAGCGACCCACCGTGGCCACGTGTGTCATAGCGCAGCACACGGAAATGCTGGCTCCACAGTGGAATCTGCGTGTCCCACATGCCCAGGTCGGTACCGAGCGAGTTGGACAGGACCAGCACCGGGGCGTTTTCCGGGCCATCGATCTGGTAATTCAAAACGCCATCGGCCAGTTGCCAAATGCGCCACAGCGGTCTCCTTCAGGCAGTGAAACGTTGATGTTCGGACACGGCGCGCGCCACCCAGACGCGGGCCTGGCCCAGGTAATGGGCAGGGTCGAGCAAGCGATCGAGCTCTTCGGCGGACAGTTCGGCACTGACCTGCGGCTCCTCGCCCAGCACGCTGCGCAGGTGGCGCTGTTCGGCCACCGCACGCTGGCAGCATTGCTCCAGCAGGTGGTGGGCGTGGTCGCGGCCCAGGCGCTGGGCGAGGACGATGCTCACCGCTTCGGCCAGCACCAGGCCCTGAGTCAGGTCGAGGTTACGGCGCATACGCGTGGCATCCACCTCCATGCCCTCGGCAATCACCTGGGCCTGGCGCAGCGCCCCGGATACCAGGCAGCAGATGTCGGGCAGGGTTTCCCATTCGGCATGCCACAGACCAAGGCTGCGCTCGTGCTCCTGGGGCATGGCGGCGAACAACGTCGAGACCAGCCCTGGCACCCGGGTCGCCGCACCGATCAGCACCGCGGCGCCGACCGGGTTGCGCTTGTGCGGCATGGTCGAAGAGCCACCCTTGCCCGGCGCGGAAGGCTCGAACAGCTCCCCCGCCTCGGTCTGCATCAGCAAGCTGACATCACGGCCGAACTTGCCCAGGCTACCGGCGACCAGGCCCAGCACCGAGGCAAACTCCACCAGGCGGTCGCGCTGGGTGTGCCAAGGCTGCTCGGGCAAGGTCAGCTTGAGCTGCTCGGCCAGGGCTTCGGCCACGGGCATCGCCTTGCTGCCCAAAGCCGCCAGGCTGCCCGAGGCGCCGCCGAACTGCAGCACCAGCAAGCGTGGACGCAGCTCCCGCAGGCGCTGGCGGTGACGGGTCAACGCGCCCAGCACACCGGCCAGTTTCATCCCCAGCGTCACCGGGGTAGCGTGCTGCAGCCAGGTGCGCCCCACCAGCGGTGTGTCGGCGTGCTGCAAAGCCTGGCGCGACAGGGTACCGGCGAGCTTGCCGAGGTCGGCTTCGATCAGGTCGAGGGCAGCACGCAACTGCAGGACCAGGCCAGTGTCCATCGCATCCTGGCTGGTGGCGCCCAGGTGCACATAGCGCTCGGCCTCGGGCACGCCACTGGCAATCACCTTGCCCAACGCCTTCACCAGCGGGATCGCCGAGTTGCCGGCAGTGGCGATGGCGTTGGCCAGCGCACCGACGTCATAACGCTCGGCGTGGCATGCCGCCTCGATGGCCGCTACCGCGCTGTGCGGGACCAGCCCGGCAGCCGCCTCGGCCCGCGCCAGCGCCGCTTCGAAATCGAGCATGCCCTGCAGGCGGCCACGGTCGGAGAAAATCTCGCGCATGGCTGGTGCGGTGAAATAGGCGTCGAACAGTTGGTTGGTCATGCCACGTCCTTAATCATCGTGGTGCAGATACGCCGCCTGCTTTGGCAGGCGCAGGCTGAACAGGAAGGCAATCGCCATCATCGCCGTCACGTACCAGTAGAAAGTGTTTTCCATGCCCAGGGTCTTCAGGCCCAGGGCAACGTACTCGGCCGAACCGCCGAAAGCCGCGTTGGCCACGGCATAGGCAAGGCCCACACCCAGTGCGCGTACTTGCGGCGGAAACATCTCGGCCTTCACCAGGCCGCTGATCGAGGTGTAGAAACTGACGATACACAACGCCAGGCTAATCAGCACGAAGGCCATGAACGGGCTGCTCACGGTTTTCAGCGCCATCAGCAGCGGCACGGTGAACAGCGTACCCAAGGCACCGAACAGCATCATCGAATTACGCCGGCCGATGCGGTCGGAGAGCATGCCGAAGAACGGCTGCAGCACCATGAACAGAAACAGCGCGCCAGTCATCACGTAGCTGGCGTTTTTCGCGGTCATGCCGGCGGTGTTGACCAGGTACTTCTGCATGTAGGTGGTGAAGGTGTAGAAGATCAGCGAACCACCTGCGGTGTAGCCGAGTACGGTGATGAAGGCCGCCGCATGGTTGCGGAACAGGCCCTTGATGGTGCCGGCGTCCTTGTCCTGGCGGGTTTCGGCGCTGCTGGTCTCATGCAGCGAGCGGCGCAGCATCAGGGAGATCAGCGCGGCGATGGCACCGACCACGAACGGAATGCGCCAGCCCCAGGCGCGCAGCTCTTCTTCGGTGAGCAGCTGCTGAAGGATCACCACCACCAGCACCGCCAGCAACTGGCCACCGATCAAAGTCACGTACTGGAACGAGGCGAAGAAGCCGCGCTGGCCGCGCAGGGCCACCTCACTCATGTAAGTGGCCGTGGTGCCGTACTCGCCGCCAACCGACAGGCCCTGGATCAGCCGGGCCAGCAGCAACAGCGCCGGGGCCCAGGTGCCGATGCTGGCGTAGGTAGGCAGGCAGGCGATCATCAGGGAGCCGAAGCACATCATCAGCACCGAGATCATCAGGGAATTCTTGCGACCATGGCGGTCAGCGAGGCGGCCGAAGATCCAGCCACCGATGGGGCGCATCAGAAACCCCGCGGCGAACACGCCCGCCGTGTTCAACAACTGCACGGTGGGATCGTCGGAGGGGAAGAAAGCCGGGGCAAAGTAGATCGCGCAGAAGGCATAGACATAGAAGTCGAACCATTCCACCAGGTTGCCTGAAGAGGCACCAACGATAGCGAAGATGCGTTTGCTGCGTTCTTCGCCGGTGTAATAGGTTGAGGTCATGGTGAGTTTACTCCTGAGGGTCGCAGGTAAGTCTAGACACACCTGGTAACACACTCGTTCCGCTAGCTGGCTGGCAATTGGCCTTGTATCCGGCAAGACCGGCCTCTTCGCGGGTAAACCCGTTCCCACAGTGGGAGGCGTGGTCCCCCTGTGGGAGCGGGTTCACCCGCGAAGAGGCCAGTACAGGTCAAATCCGTTCGATGGCCAACGCCAGACCTTGGCCGACACCCACACACATGGTCGCCAGGCCTTTACGCCCACCGCTTTTCTCCAGCTGGTGAAGCGCAGTCAGCACCAGGCGCGCACCGCTCATGCCCAGCGGGTGGCCCAGGGCGATGGCACCGCCGTTGGGGTTCACCTGCGGCGCATCGTCAGCCACACCCAGCTCACGCAGCACCGCCAGCCCCTGGCTGGCAAAGGCTTCGTTGAGTTCGATCACATCGAAATCATTCACCGCCACACCCAGGCGCTCGGTGAGCTTGCGCACCGCCGGCACCGGGCCAATGCCCATCACCCGCGGTGCAACACCGGCACTGGCCATGCCCAGCACCCGGGCACGTGGGGTCAGGCCGTGTTTCTTCACTGCTTCGGCCGAAGCCAGGATCAATGCCGCAGCGCCGTCGTTCACGCCTGAGGCGTTGCCGGCGGTGACGGTCTTGTCCGGGCCGTTGACCGGCTTGAGCCTGGTCAGGGCCTCCAGTGTGGTTTCCGGGCGCAGGTGTTCGTCATGCTCGACGATGGTCTCGCCTTTCTTGTGCGCAATACGTACCGGCACGATCTCTTCGGCGAAGAAACCGGCGGCCTGGGCGGCAGCTGCCTTCTGCTGGCTGCGCAGGGCGAAAGCGTCCTGGTCAGCGCGCGAAACCTGGTAATCGTCGGCCACGTTGTCGGCGGTTTCCGGCATGGAGTCCACGCCGTACTGGCTCTTCATCAGTGGGTTGATGAAACGCCAGCCGATGGTGGTGTCTTCGAGCTTCATGTTGCGCGAATAGCCGCTTTCGGCCTTGCCCATGACGAACGGGGCACGCGACATCGACTCGACGCCGCCGGCAATCGCCAGCTCCATTTCGCCGCTGGCAATGGCGCGGAAGGCAGTGCCGATGGCATCCATGCCCGACGCGCAGAGGCGGTTCAGGGTAACGCCCGGGATGCTCTGCGGCAGGCCGGCCAGCAGCAGCGCCATGCGCGCCACGTTACGGTTGTCTTCACCGGCCTGGTTGGCGCAGCCGAAGAACACTTCGTCAACCTGGTCCCATTGCACGCCGGGGTTGCGCTCGATCAGCGCCTTCAGCGGCACGGCGGCCAGGTCGTCGGCCCGCACGCCGGCCAAGGCGCCGCCGAAGCGGCCGATCGGGGTGCGGATGGCGTCACAGATGAATACGTCGCGCATCAGGCTTCTCCTGCCACCTGGCCATGGGCCGCGGCGGTACGGGCTTCGAGGTCGCGCAGGGCGGACAGCTCGACTTCGGTAGGTTCGGCAGTGGTCTGCACATCGTCGGCAAAGCGGATCGCCCAGCCAGTGGCGGCGATGATCTGCTCGCGGGTCACGCCCGGGTGGATGGCAGTCACTACGAATTCGTGGGTGCCGGCTTCCGGCTCCATGATGCACAGGTCGGTGATGATGCCGACCGGGCCGTCGCCTGGCAGGCCAAGGCGTTTGCGCGAGTCGCCGCCCTCACCGTGGCCAACCGAGGTGATGAAGTCCAGTTTGTCGACGAAGGCACGCGGCGACTGCTTGAGGATGATCAGCACCTGCTTGGCGGAACCGGCGATTTCCGGTGCGCCCCCGGCACCCGGCAGGCGGGTTTTCGGCGCATGGTAGTCACCGACCACGGTAGTGTTGATGTTGCCGAAACGGTCGACCTGGGCGGCGCCGAGGAAGCCGACGTCGATGCGCCCACCTTGCAGCCAGTAGCGGAAGATCTCGCCGGTCGGCACCACGGTGTCAGCGGTTTCGGCCAGCTCGCCGTCACCGATCGACAGCGGCAGCACGCTTGGCTTGGCGCCGATCGGGCCGGATTCGTAGATCAGCACCACATCTGGCGACGAGGTCAGGCGCGCCAGGTTGGCGGCCTTGGACGGCAGGCCGATGCCGACGAAGCACACCGCACCGTTGCGCAGGCGACGGGCTGCGGCGACGGTCATCATTTCGGAAGTGGAGTAGCTCATTGTGCGGCCTCCGCAGTGCTGGCCAGCTTGGCCTTGAATTCGTTGAAATCGGCAGTGCCACGGATGTAGGTGTCGATCCAGGCGGTGAACGATTCGCGGCTACGCGCGATCGGGTCCCAGGCCTGGTAGAAGCGGTTGTCACGCTCGTAGTAGCCGTGGGCATAGGACGGGTGCGCACCACCCGGCACCAGGCATACCGCGCTCAGCGCCCAGGTCGGTAGCACGCAAGCGTTCATCGGGGCTTGCAGGTCGTCGACGATTTCCTCGACGGTGACGATGCAGCGCTTGGCGGCCAGGGCGGCTTCCTTCTGCACACCGAGGATGCCCCACAGCAGCACGTTGCCTTTGCGGTCGGCTTTTTGCGCGTGAATCACGGTCACGTCCGGGCGTACCGACGGCACGGCTGCCAGCACTTCACCGGTGAACGGGCAGGTCACGCTCTTGATCAGCGGGTTGACCTTCGGCAGGTCGGAGCCAGCGTAGGCACGCAGCACGGCGAACGGCAGGCCCGAAGCACCGGCGACATAGGCGTTGGCCAGGTCGGCGTGGCTGTGTTCTTCGATTTCGATGGGTTGTGGCCACTGCTTCTCGACGGCATCACGCAGGCGGTGCAGCGAACCGACACCTGGGTTGCCACCCCAGGAGAAGATCAGCTTGCTGGCGCAACCGGCGCCGATCAGCTGGTCGTAGATCAGGTCCGGAGTCATGCGCACCAAGGTCAGGTCGCGCTTGCCCTGACGGATGATCTCGTGGCCGGCGGCAGTCGGGATCAGGTGGGTGAAACCTTCGAGGGCGACGGTATCGCCATCCTGGATGAACTGCTTCACGGCTTCGTGAAGCGGGAGAATTGCAGCCATTTGGAGACTCCTGGTCAGGGTGCTTCGGTAAGCTCAGATTAAGGAGACTGGTGGGTGGCTTACAATCCGATAATCGACTATTCGTGCGATTATCGAACTGTTTGTTACCCTACTATTCATCTCCACGCTGGGGCTGCTGCGCAGCCCTATCGCGACACAAGGCCGCTCCTACAAGGGATCGCGCTTCCCTGTAACAGCGGCTTTGTGTCGCGACGGGCCGCAAAGCGGCCCCAATGTCTCAGGTCGCGTCAGCGTGGCTCACCAGCCCTTTCACGATCACACCCACGGTCGCCAGCCCACGCCGGCACCAGCAACGCCGTCAGCACCTGTTCGAAGTTCCAGCCCAGCCCCAGCAGCGTCGCACCGCTCCACGCCCCAAGAATCGCCCCGAAGCGGCCGATCCCCAGCATCCACGATACCCCCGTGGCACGCCCCTGGGTCGGATAGAAGCGCGCCGCCAGCGACGGCATCGCCGACTGGGCGCCGTTCACGCACATGCCGGCAACCAGCACCAGCGTGGCCAGTACGGTGATATTGCCCAGGCTCTGTCCCACGGCGTAGGCGAACACCCCGGCCAGCAGGTAGAAAATGCCGATCACCTTGTGCGGATTGAAGCGGTCCATGGCCCAGCCCACGCCGACGGCACTCAGCACGCCGCCGAACTGGAACAGTGCGCCGATGAAGGCAGCCTGCTCCATGCTCGCGCCACTGTCGCGCATCAAGGTGGGCAACCAGCTGGTCAGCAGATAGACGATCACCAGGCCCATGAAGTAGGTCAGCCACAGCAGCAGAGTGCCCATGCCGTAGGTGCCGGAGAAAATCAGCGCAAACACATTGCGCGCGGCCACCGCCTTCTGCTCGGGCACGCTGAAGCTGCCCGCCTCGGCCACCACCTGCGGCGCGATGGGCGACAAGGTCTTGCGCACCTTGTCGGTACCCCGGTTGCGCACCACCAGAAACCGCGCCGACTCTGGCAGCCACACCATCAGCACCAGCGCCAGCAGCAGCGGCAGCACGCCACCGATCACCAGCAGGCTGTGCCAGCCGTAGGCCGGTATCATCTTGGCGGAAATGAATCCACCACCGGCCATGCCCAGGTTGAAGCCACAGAACATGCTGGTCACCAGCAGCGACTTGAGGCGCTCGGGGGTGTATTCAGACAACAGGGTCGTGGCATTGGGCATGCCTGCGCCAAGGCCCAGGCCGGTCAGAAAGCGCAGCACCAGCAACTGGTCGACGTTGGTGGCATAAGCCGAGGCCAGGCTGAAGCCGCCGAACACCAGCACCGCGCCCACCAGCACGCCCTTGCGGCCAAAACGGTCGGCCAACGGGCCGGAGCCGAGGGCACCGAACACCATGCCGATCAATGCCGCACTCATGACCGGGCCGAGGCTGGCACGGTCAATCCCCCACTCCTGCGACAGGGCCGGGGCGATGAAGCCCATCGCGGCGGTGTCCAGGCCATCGAGGAAGACGATCAGGAAGCACAGCAACACCACCCGCCACTGGTAGCGGGATAGCGGCTGCTGATTGATGAACGACTGGACGTCGAGGCTTTTGCCGACGTTGATTTGCGCTTGGTTCATTATTGTTATCCAGAATGGGGGCACAGCCAGGCCACTGCACGCGATCAACGGTACAGAGGACGATAGTTTGGGGGTAATGCGGCCGGCGTCAGCCTGGATACAACGATACTGCGCGCGGGTGCGGCCGCGGCAGCGAGGGGACAGTATTCATGGTAAGTGCCTCTTGGTTTTTCTTGTTCGGTCGGCGCAGCCGACCGTTGCGAGAGACATTAATCAGCGGGCGGGGGTGAAGCAATTCGCCGCGAACGACACTGTGCGTTTATCGCACAGGAAAGGGTTTTGCCTGTTCAAAATTTGAAAGGGGGGCGCTTTGCGCCCCCGGCGGGCTCAGCCAAACAACTGATGGCAAAGGTCCCGGCTAGCCGCCAGCAGGATCGGCAAGAAGCGCTGCTCCAGCTCACTGCGCGTCACCCGCCCTACATGGGTACTCACATTCAACGCCGCCAACACCTGCCCCGAAGCGTCATACACTGGAACGGCAATCGAGCGCAGCCCCTGCTCCAGCTCCTGGTCCACCACGCACCAGCCCTGGGCGCGTACCTGCTGGATACAGGCGAACAGCGACTCGGGATCATGCAAGGTACGGCTGGTTCGCGCCTTCAGGTCGGCACGTTCCAGGTATTCACGCAGGCTGGTGTCATCCATGGCCGCCAACAGAATGCGCCCCATCGATGTGCAATAGGCCGGCAGGCGTCCACCCACCGACAGGTCAACCGAAATCAGCCGCTCCACCGTGGCCGAACGGGCTATATAAAGAATGTCGTCACCTTCGAGCGTGGCCATGTTGGCCGCCTCGTGCAGCTGGTCGCTGATGCGGTCCAGGTAGGGCTGGGCAGAAATCGCCAGCGGCGTCGAGGACAGGTATGCATGCCCCAGCGTCAGCACTTTGGGTAACAGCGAATAAGTGCGCCCGTCCGTGGTGGCATAACCCAGCTTGATCAGTGTGTGCAGGCAACGGCGTACCGCCGCGCGGGGAATTTCAGTGCGGTGGCTGATCTGGGCAATGGTCAGGTGGCGCTTGCGTTCCTGGAAGGCCTGGATCACGGCCAGGCCGCGCGCCAGGGAGGTCATGAAGTCCGGGTCGCCGGTAAAGGCCTGGATGCGCTTCGCCGGCGAAGCCACGATCGGCGGTGCCAAGGCTGCCGAGACAGGCCGTGCCAGCTCTGGATTGGCCGATTCGGCATTGACGGAATCGTTGCCCAGGGTTTCGTCACTCATCGCACACCTCAAAAAAAAGCGCCCACTCGTGCGATTATCGAACAAACGGCCGATAATCGCAATTGACCGCTGACACTTTTACTTATACCTTTCTCCTGCCACTTGTGGCTTCTTTGGAGAGACTGGTCAGGTACCCACCGTAGAAGTCCCCAGGCAACGGCCTCGCCTTTTGGCGAGGCCGTTTTTCATTACACATCCGGTCAATGGCTTCGCGACTGCGATGCAGCGAACTTTTGTCGTTCTTGCCTTTCAAACTTGTACAAAAGACCCAAACTGTTGTCGGATGCACCCGTTACTTGCGTCAGGTGATGTCAGGGTCAGGTAAATAACGATGTTCGGCGAAATATCGGTTGCTATAATCGATAGCGCAGGCCCCGACGCTTCCGTGTAATGGAACCTTCCGCTGTATCAAGCGTTGCGGCCGGCAAGGCATGTGCATTCGGTACAACGCACAACAACACTCATCAAACTTGATTCAGGTACTCATGTGACGAAAGATGAACTGCGCGCGGAGCTCGAGCGCCAGGCTGAGCGTTACAAGGATGTTTACGGTGGCGAAGTCACCACTTATGCCGCACAACCGGACCCGGAACGCAAACCTTGGCGCAAGCGTGCCAGCGTGCGCGATCAGGCCTTCAGCCAGGAACTTGAACGCATGGAAAAGGAGCTGCGCAGCGACAATTCCTAGCCCCGGGACCACGCCAGCGCGTCGTCGCCCGGCCAGCCCGGGCGCGGTCGATCTTTACTGTCAGGCCGAAGATGAAATGGAATCACACAAATTTCATACGATCGTTTGAACGCTTGCGAAGCGGTTTTTTCCCCGGTTTTTTCTCGTTTTTCGCCCTGTTTTATGCCTTTTAGCACGCATTTTCCTACCCGCTCACCCTGCCGTTCATGTCGCGCTCGCATCAGGAAGATTGCCGTCGGTCTGTCGCAGATGCATCGATTGCCAAGGTTTTCTGGCATAATCCCGCCCCCCTAAGACCGCCAGACAACCTTCATGATCGAATTATTCAGCGGACTGGATGCCTGGGTACTGGTGAGCCTGCTGCTCGCCCTGACCTTCGTACTCGCCTTCGAGTTCATCAATGGCTTTCATGACACCGCCAACGCGGTAGCTACCGTCATCTATACCAAAGCCATGCCGCCGCACCTCGCCGTGTTCTTCTCCGGCGTGTTCAACTTCCTTGGCGTTCTGCTTGGCGGTGTCGGGGTGGCCTATGCCATCGTGCACCTGCTGCCAGTGGAGCTGCTGATAAATGTGAACACCGGGCACGGGCTGGCCATGGTCTTCTCGCTGCTGGCTGCGGCCATCACCTGGAACCTGGGCACCTGGTACTTCGGTATCCCCGCCTCCAGTTCGCACACCCTGATTGGCTCCATCCTTGGCGTCGGCCTGGCCAATGCCCTGATCAACGACATCCCGCTGGGCGACGGTGTCAACTGGCAGAAGGCGATCGACATCGCCATGTCGCTGGTGGTCTCGCCCATGGCCGGCTTCGCCGTTGCCGCCCTGGTGCTGATTGGCCTGAAGTGGTGGCGACCGCTGTCGAAGATGCACAAAACTCCCGAGCAGCGCCGCAAGCTCGACGACAAGAAGCACCCGCCGTTCTGGAACCGCCTGGTACTGGTGGTTTCGGCCATGGGCGTGAGCTTCGTGCACGGCTCCAACGACGGCCAGAAAGGCATCGGCCTGATCATGCTGGTGCTGATCGGCATCGTTCCGGCCAAGTTCGTCCTCGACCTGAACAGCACCACCTACCAGATCGAGCGTACCCGCGACGCCACCCTGCACATGAGCCAGTTCTATCAGCGCAACGCCGCCACCCTGGGCGAGTTCCTGGCACTGGGCAAGGCCAAGTCCAGCGACCTGCCGGAGCAGTTCAGCTGCAACCCGCAGCAGACCGAGCCGACTATTGCCGCGCTGCAGTCCTCGCTTCAGGGCGTGACCGACTACCACAGCCTGAGTGCCGACAAGCGTGTCGAAGTGCGCCGCTACCTGCTGTGCCTGGACGACACGGCGAAGAAGGTCGGCAAGCTGCCGGGCCTGGAAGCCCGTGAAAAGGCCGACCTCGAAAAACTGCGCAAAGACCTGACCGCCACCACCGAGTACGCTCCGTTCTGGGTGATCGTGGCCGTCGCCCTGGCCCTGGGCCTGGGTACCATGGTCGGTTGGAAGCGCGTTGTACTGACCGTTGGCGAGAAGATCGGCAAGCAGGGCATGACCTATGCCCAAGGCATGTCGGCGCAGATCACCGCGGCTTGCGCCATCGGCATGGCCAACATCTTCGCCCTGCCGGTGTCGACCACCCACGTGCTGTCGTCCGGTGTGGCAGGCACCATGGTCGCCAACAAGAGCGGCCTGCAGGGCGGCACCGTTAAGACCATCCTGCTGGCCTGGGTACTGACCCTGCCTGCGTCGATGGGCCTGGCGGCCGGCCTGTTCTGGCTGGCGTCCAAAGCCATTGGCTGAGTGATACCGCAATAGGAAGAAGGCGCCTCATGGGCGCCTTTTTCATAGGTGTCATTTTTGTACCGGCCCTATCGCCGGCAAGCCAGCTCCCACAGGTACTGCACCGCCCACAAGACCTGTGCAGTACCTGTGGGAGCTGGCTTGCCGGCGATAGGGCCGGTACAGGCAACCTACCTTTTCTTGCCCCCCAGCAACGACCCCATCAACCCCCGCACCAACTGTCGCCCCAACTGGTTGGCCGCCTGGCGCACCGCCGACTTGATCGCCTGCCCCGCCGCACTCTGCAAAAACTCACCGGCCTTGTCGGCAAAGCTCTCCTCATCCACCTTGGGTTGTGGCGCCGGCTCCAGCGGTTCGCCCTTGCGCTGGGTCAGCATTTCATAGGCCGATTCACGGTCCACCGGTTTGTCGTAACGCCCCGCCAGCGGCGAAGCGGCAATCAGCGCACTGCGCTCAGCCGCGCTCAACGGCCCGATACGCGACTGCGGCGGTGCTATCAGTACCCGTTGCACCATCGCAGGTGTGCCCTTTTCCTCCAGCGTCCCAACCAGCGCTTCGCCAATGCCGAGCTCGGTCAGTACCGCCAGGGTGTCGAACGCCGGGTTGGGGCGGAAGCCATCGGCCACCGCCCGTAGCGACTTTTGCTCCTTGGCAGTAAACGCCCGCAAGCCATGCTGAATGCGCAAGCCCAACTGGGCCAGCACCGCATCCGGCAAGTCCCCCGGCGACTGGGTGACGAAGTACACTCCCACGCCCTTGGAGCGGATCAGCCGCACCACCTGCTCCAGGCGATCCTGCAAGGCCTTGGGCGTATCGTTGAACAGCAAGTGCGCTTCATCGAAGAACAACGCCAGTACCGGCTTGTCGGCATCCCCCCGCTCGGGCAACTGCTCGAACAATTCGGCCAGTAGCCACAACAGGAAGGTCGCGTACACCTTGGGTGCCTCGTGCACCAAACGGCTGGCGTCCAGCAGGTGGATACGCCCACGGCCATCCGGGTCTGGCCGTAGCAGGTCCTCGAGCTGCAGGCCCGGCTCACCGAAAAGCGCCTCGGCGCCTTGCTGCTCCAGGGTCGCCAGCCGGCGCAACAAGGCCTGGGTAGAGGCCGTGGTCACCAGCGCGCTGTCTTCGCCGAGCAGTTGCGGGTTGTCCTTCAGGTGCGCGAGCAACGCCTTGAGGTCCTTGAGGTCGAGCAACAGCAGGCCTTCACGGTCCGCCACCTTGAACGCCGCATACAACGCCGCCTGTTGGCTGTCGGTCAGCTCCAGCAAGTTGCCCAGCAGCAGCGGCCCCATTTCACTAAGGGTGGTGCGCAGCGGGTGGCCGGACTGCCCGGCAATGTCCCACAAGCTCAACGGGTAAGCCTGCGGCCTGTGCCCCAGCCAGGGCATGCCGGCAATACGCTCGGCCACCTTGCCCTGCGGCGAACCAGCAGCGCCCAGGCCGCACAGGTCGCCTTTGACATCGGCCGCGAACACCGCCACCCCCGCATCACTGAACACTTCCGCCAGATGCTGCAGGGTGACGGTCTTGCCAGTACCCGTCGCGCCGGCTACCAGGCCATGGCGGTTGGCCAGCCTCATCACTTGCCCAACTGGCTGGCCATCCGGGCCTGCACCTACAACGATGGTCGAAATTTCCGACATCTCTTTAATCCTCTGCTCAAGCTTTACCTTAATTCGGCCGATACCTGTGGGTGATATTCGCCTTAATAGAGAGGGACAACCGAAAAGGGACTTTTCGGGATGTTGCATTGCTTTGCGACTCAACGCATGCAATCGCCTGATATAAAACCTTAGCGGAACCGATTACGCCATGAACAAAAGCCTTCGTTTCAGCCACAAGATTCTTTTGGCCGCCTCACTGATCGTGATACTCGCCTTCAGCCTGTTCACGCTTTACAACGATTACCTCCAGCGTAATGCGATCCGCGAAGACCTGGAAAACTATCTGGCTGAAATGGGCACCTCCACTTCGACCAACATCCGCAACCTGTTCGAAGGCCGTATCAAGCTGGTGGAAAACCTGGCACAGAACATTGCCCAGGACCCGGCCAGCGCCGAAACCCTGTTGGGCCAGGATGCCCTGATCTCGAGCTTCCTCACGGTATACGTGGGCAAGGTCGACGGTGGCTTCAGCGTGCGCCCGGACACCAAGATGCCCGACGGCTACGATCCGCGCACCCGCCCCTGGTACAAGGACGGCATGAATGCCGCCGGCGCGATTCTGACCGAGCCTTACATCGACATGGCCACCAACAAGATGGTCATCGGCATCATCGACAAGGTGTCCAGTGGTGTCGGCGTGGTCGGTGGCGACCTGGCCCTGGACGGTCTGGTGCAGATCATCAACTCGCTGAACTTCGGCGGCATGGGCTACGCCTTCCTGGTCAACGACCAGGGCAAGATCCTGGTCCACCCGGACAAGGACCTGGTGATGAAGTCGCTATCGGACCTGTTCCCACAGCACACGCCGAAACTGACCGGTGAATTGACTGAAGTGCAGAGCGATGGCCAGGCCCGCCTGCTGACCTTCACGCCAATCACCGGCCTGCCGTCGGCCAACTGGTACATCGGCCTGTCGGTGGACAAGGACAAGGCCTTCTCCATGCTCAGCAGCTTCCGCACCTCGGCGGTGATCGCCACGCTGGTGGCGGTGGTGATCATCATCGGCCTGCTCGGCCTGCTGATCCGCGTGCTGATGCAGCCGCTGCACACCATGACCCGCGCCATGGAAGACATCGCTGAAGGTGAAGGCGACCTGACCAAGCGCCTGCGCATCCACAACCACGACGAATTCGGCATCCTGGGCAGCGCCTTCAACCGTTTTGTCGAGCGTATTCACAGCTCGATCCGCGAAGTGTCCTCGGCCACGGAACAGGTCAACGAAGTGGCCCTGCGGGTCATCAGTGCCTCGAACTCGTCGATGACCAACTCCGACGAGCAGTCCAACCGCACCAACAGCGTGGCCGCCGCCATCAACGAACTGGGCGCCGCCGCTCAGGAAATTGCCGGCAACGCCGCACAGGCTTCGCAGCACGCCAGTTCGGCGCGGTTGCTCGCCGAAGAAGGGCAGCAGGTGGTGGAGCGCAACATTGCGGCGATGAACCGCCTGTCGGATCTGATCGTCACCTCCAGCGCGCACATCGAGACGCTGAACAGCAAGACCGTCAACATCGGCCAGATCCTCGAGGTGATCACCAGCATTTCCCAGCAGACCAACCTGCTGGCGCTGAACGCGGCCATCGAAGCGGCCCGTGCCGGTGAAGCCGGGCGTGGTTTTGCCGTGGTCGCCGATGAAGTACGCAACCTGGCGCATCGCACCCAGGAGTCGGCGCAGCAAGTGCAGACCATGATCGAAGAACTGCAGGTCGGCGCCCGCGAGTCGGTCGAGACCATGGACCAGAGCCAGCGTCACAGCCAGGACAGCATGCAGATCGCCAACCAGGCCGGTGAGCGGCTCGACAGCGTTACCGTACGCATCGGCGAAATCGACGGCATGAACCAGTCGGTGGCCACCGCCACCGAAGAGCAGACCGCCGTGGTCGAGGCCATCAACATGGATATCAACGAGATCAACATGCTCAACCAGGAAGGCGTGGAAAACCTGCAGGCCACCCTGCGCGCCTGCTCCGACCTGGAGCAGCAGGCCGGCCGCCTGAAGCAGCTGGTGGGCAGCTTCCGCATCTGATCTCAATCCGCGTCGCCCGCTCCCACAGGAACTGCACAGCCCCTGAGGCCTGTGTAATCCCTGTGGGAGCGGGCAAGCCCGCGAAGAAGCCCGCCCCGCTCCCCCGCCTTCCCCCGCCCCGCCCAACCCCGATAGAACAAACTATCCTTCTGATAGGTCAACCTTTAGGCGCGTCATCGCCGGCCCGCTAGCGCCGGATGACGGACCCGAAGACGATCCCGGAGGGATGCTGATCGTGCACATCGCCGACATCACCATGTTCTACGCCCCAGCCAGCGGCGGCGTACGTACCTATCTTGATGCCAAACACCACCGCCTCGACGCCATCCAGGTGCGTGCGCCACAGCTTGCTGATACCCGGTGCCAGCGCGCACCACGCCGATGGTATCTACCAGGTCCCCGCACCACCGCTGCCGTTTGGCAACGGCTACCGCTTCCCGGTACGCCTGGCGCCCTGGTGCAACGTACTGCGCAGGCTCAAGCCCGACCTGATCGAAGTCGGCGACCCCTACCTGACCGCCTGGGCGGCACTGGAAGCACGACGCAAGCTCGATGTGCCGGTGATCGGCTTCTACCATTCCGATCTGCCGCTGCTCGTCAGCAACCGCATGGGCAACTGGTTCACCCCCAATGTGGAGGCGTATGTCAGCAAGCTGTACGGCAATTTCGACCGGGTCCTGGCCCCCAGCCAGGTCATGGCCGACAAACTGCGCCGCCTGGGGGTGCGCGACGTGCACGTGCAACGCCTGGGCGTCGACCTGGCCACCTTCCACCCCAGCCAGCGCGACCCGCAGTTGCGTGCCGAACTGGGCATTGCCGACACCAGTCGCCTGCTGATCTATGCGGGCCGTGGCTCGCGGGAAAAGAACCTGCCGGTGCTGCTCGAGTGCATGCAGCACCTGGGCCACCCCTACCACTTGCTGCTGGTAGGTTCGAACATGCCCGCCAACGTGCCGCACAACGTCAGTGTGATCGATCACTTCTGCCCGGCACCGGAAGTTGCCCGCTTGATGGCCAGCGCCGACCTGCTGGTGCACGCCGGTGACCAGGAAACCTTCGGCCTGGTCATTCTCGAAGCAATGGCCAGCGCCACGCCGGTGGTGGCTGTGCGCGCCGGCGCTTTCGGCGAAATCGTCAACGACCAGTGCGGGCGCCTGTGCCGCCCCAACGATAGCAAGGCCATGGCGACGGCCGTGCAAGAGGCGTTCGAGGCCGGCGTGCGCAAGCTCGGCGCACAGGCCCGGCACCATGCCGAGCAGCATTATTCGTGGGACCACGTGGTCGCCGGCCTGCTGCAGCACTACCAGGCCGTGCTTGGCCACCAGCCGCAGGTCCGTGCCCATGGCTGAGCCACTGCCGGCCGCACGCAGCCTGATGCTGGTGCTGCACGATGTCGCGCCCGAGACCTGGCCCGATTACCAACCCTTCGTCCAGGCCGTTGACGCCATCGGCGGCATTCCCATGACCTGGCTGGTGGTGCCGGACTTCCACCACCGCAACCCGCTGCAGCGCTCGCCTACCTTCTGCCGCTTGCTCGAACGGCGCCTGGCCCAGGGTGACGAGCTTGCGCTGCACGGCTTCTACCATGCCGACAACGGCCCGCCACCGCGCACACCCACCGAGTACTTCATGCGCCGCATCTATACCCATGAAGGCGAGTTCTACACCCTCGACCAGCAGCAAGCCCTGCAACGCCTGGAACAAGGCCTGGGCCTGTTCGCCCAGCAGGGCTGGCCAGTGGCCGGCTTTGTCGCACCGGCATGGCTGATGAGCGAAGGCACACGCCAGGCACTGCGCCATCTGCCGCTGCGCTACACCAGCACACCGCAGCACCTGTACCGCCTGCCGGACTTCACCGCGATCAAGGCCCCAGGGCTGGTCTGGAGTGCCCGCAGCGCCTGGCGCCGCGGCCTGTCGCGGGTGTTGTGCGACTGGCAATGCCGGCGCTGGCGGGATGCCCACACGCTGCGACTGGGCCTGCACCCGGTGGACATGCGCCATCACGCGTCCCGCGACTATTGGCTGAATACCTTGCACATGCTACTGGCACAGGGCCGCGAGCCCCTGACCAAGTCTACCTGGCTCGACCGCCAGGCCACCGCATGAACCGCCTGGCCTGGCTGGGCCTGGCACTGCTCGGCGCCGTGCTGGTGCCGGCCCTGCTGGGAGGCAGCGAGCTGCTACCAAGGCTGCAGCGCTTCGCCCCCAGCCTGATGTTGACCCTGCTGGGCATGATCCTGCTGTGCTGGGTCATCAACGCCATTCGCCTGCGCCTGCTGCTCGGCCAGCAAGGGGCAAGGCTTGGGCGCATGCGCAGCCTGGGTGTGGTGATGGCCACCGAGTTCGCCATCTGCACCACCCCCGGCGGCAGCGGCGGCCCATTGACCCTGATGGCCCTGCTGGCACGCGACCGTATCGGCCCGGCGCGCAGCGGCGCGGTGTTTGCCATGGACCAGCTGAACGACCTGGTGTTCTTTTTCTGCGCGATGCTGGCGATTGCCGGCTATGCGCTGTTTCACAGCCTGGGGCGCAGCCAGGAAAGCATGTTGCTGGGTAGCGCGTTGCTGCTGTGCACGGCACTGACCGGGGTGATCGGCCTGCTGCGCTACCGGCGCACGGTGATGCGTGTGAACGGCAGGTTGCTGCGCCGTCTGGGCATGAGCCCCCAGCGCAAACGCCGCTGGGCGCGCAAATTGCTGCATTTCATCAATGCGCTGGCGCAGACCTGGCGCCTGCCCAAGCGCACGCTGACCCTGGTGTTCACCCTGACCTGTGCCCACTGGGGCCTGCGCTACAGCGTGTTGTACCTGGTATTGAGGGGGTTGGGGGGCAGGGGGGGTGTTGTACCTGGTATTGAGGGGGTTGGGGGTAGACCTGGCGTGGATACCCAGCTTTCTGGTGCAGATGCTGTCGCTCAGTGCCGGCCAATTCAGCCTGCTGCCTGGCGGCGCCGGTGCCGCAGAGCTGACGTCGGCCAGCCTGCTGACGCCACTGGTGGGCAGTTCGACCGCGGCTGCGGCGGTCCTGATATGGCGGGCGGTCACTTACTACTTTTATCTGCTGGCGGGTGGGCCGGTGTTCGTATGCCTGTTGGGGCGCCCGTTGCTGGAGCGCTGGCGGCGTCAGGCGGGTTGAGCTGCTGCCACAGTTCGGCGGCACCGGGGAAGTCGGTGCCGTCGGTATCGACCAGGGCTTCGGGGTCGTAGCGGGCCAGGCAGCCTTCGCCGAGGGTGGGTGGGGGTGAGGCGGTGGGTTGGTTGCGCTGCTTGGTCATCGGCCTACCGCTTAGATTGCTGGGGGCGCGTCGCGCCCCTTTCGCCGGCAAGCCAGCTCCCACACCGACCGCATCGCTCCCCAAGCCATGTGCTATCCCTGTGGGAGCTGGCTTGCCGGCGATGGGCTGCAAAGCAGCCCCGAGATCTCACAGGCAACCGGACCTGTCAGTCAAACACCACAGTCTTGTTGCCATGCACCAGCACCCGGTCTTCCAGGTGATAACGCAGGCCACGGGCCAGCACCATCTTTTCCACATCACGGCCAAAGCGGACCATGTCGTCGATGCTGTCGGCATGGCTGACACGCACCACGTCCTGCTCGATGATCGGGCCGGCGTCCAGCTCTTCGGTGACATAGTGGCAGGTCGCGCCGATCAGCTTCACACCACGCAGGGCAGCCTGGTGATACGGCTTGGCGCCGACGAACGACGGCAGGAAACTGTGGTGGATGTTGATCACCTTTTCAGCATAGTCCTGGCACAGCTGCGGCGGCAGGATCTGCATGTAGCGGGCCAGCACCACCACGTCGGCGGCGTGCTCCTGCACCAGGCGCGACACTTCGGCAAAGGCCGGGGCTTTGTCCTTGGGGTCGACCGGTACATGGAAGAAAGGAATACCGTGCCACTCGACCATGCTGCGCAGGTCGTTGTGGTTGGAGATCACGCAAGGGATCTCGCAATCCAGCTCATCGGTGTGCCAGCGGTGCAGCAGGTCGGCCAGGCAGTGCGACTCGCGGCTGGCCATCAGCACCACGCGTTTTTTCTGCGCCGAGTCGGTAATGCGCCAGGTCATGGAGAACTCTTCGGCGATCGGCGCAAACGCCTCGCGGAAGGCTTCGATACCGAATGGCAGCGATTCGGCGCGGATTTCATGGCGCATGAAGAACCAACCGCTCTGCTCATCGGAGTGGTGGCTGGCTTCGTTGATCCAGCCATTGTACAAGGCCAGGAAATTACTGACTTTCGCCACGATGCCAACACGGTCGGGGCAGGCGATCACCAGACGATAGGTGCGCATGAATGAGACTCCAGAACTTCGCAAAGGCGCTCATTCTAGCGGCCCGCCAGGAAAAACGCAGTAATGATCGCTGCAGCCGTGGCCCGGGGCGCTGGCGAGATGAAATGCCGTCACACGCTGACAGACATGACGAAATGCCAGGTTAATTGTAAATTTTTGTTCACCCAGAGAAATATTGTCACAGCTTAATTAACAGTTCATTGCCCAACAATATGTTTACTTGCGAGTATCGCCTGTCTATTATTGGCCCACACATTTCTGACACGCATTAAGGAACACTCCATGTCCCTGATCAACGAGTACCGCGCTACCGAAGAAGCCATCAAGGAACTTCAGGCCCGCCTGGCCAACCTGTCGCAGGATGACAAGCTGAAGAAAGAACTGGAGTTCGAAGGCAAACTGCGCACACTGATGGGCGAGTACTCCAAGTCGCTGCGCGACGTGATTGCCCTGCTCGACCCGGATTCGAAACTGAGCAAGGCCCCTCGTGGTGCGGTCAAGACTACCGCCACCAAGCGTGCGCGCAAGGTCAAGCAATACAAGAACCCGCACAACAATGAAGTGATCGAAACCAAAGGCGGCAACCACAAGACCCTGAAAGAGTGGAAAGCCAAGTGGGGTGGCGATGTGGTTGAAAGCTGGGCAACCCTGCTGGACTGATTGTCCGCATACGCCTTTGCTTATCGCAACGAAAACGCCGGCACATTGCCGGCGTTTTCGTTTGTCGGTGTTTGTATCGGTGCTCAGCCAACTGCAAACTGTGCCTGCAATTGCCGGGCATGCACCTGCCAGGCCTCCAGCACACGCCGCCCCGCCTCGTCGGCGCTCTCCCAGGCCTGCTGCCGCGCCTGTTCAAAGTCGCCCAGCGTATTCGGCGCCCCCCACTGCGGGTCGCTCAGGCGTTGCTGGCAGAAGCTGAACCAGCGTTGCCGCTCTTCACCGGTCAGGGTCTCGGGGAAGTTGCGCGCCCGATAGCGGAACAACAGTTCAGGCAAGCGCGGATCATCGAACATCCACTGCCCTCGGCCCAACTGCGCCGGTTCCAGTGCGCGAACTTGCTCGCATAAGCGGCGGTCACGGTCCCCCAGAAAACCGTCATACAACTGTTGTTCCGGGTCTTCGCTCGGGACGAAATCCTCCTTGCCGTAGATGTGTTCCAGCTTGTCTTGCCATTGCGCTTGTTGCCTGGCCAATTCTTCGCCGCGCATTTGTAACAACGTCAAGTCCAGGCCCAACCGTTGTTGATCAACCGGGCGCAATACCGAGAGTGGCGCCACTACCGGGCAGCGATTGATCTGCACCAGTTTGAGCGGCACCGGTAATTCGCCCTCGGTCAGTTCTTCATGGCGGGTATACAAACGCTGCCGTAAAACTTCAGCACTTTCCCGTAGTAACGGTAGGGTTTCCTGATGCAGGTCGCACACAATCAATGCATTGCGATTGCGCGGGTGCCAGGCCAATGGCAATACGACACCAATGTAATTGCGTGCCGCCGAAAAACGCCCGGATATATGCACCAGTGGTTGCAACAAACGGATCTGCTCCATCACTTTGTGCTTGCTGCGCAACTGGAACAGCCAGTCATACAATTTGGGCTGTTTCTGCCGGATCAGACGGGCCAGGGCGATGGTGGCCCGCACGTCGGAAAGCGCTTCGTGGGCGTGCCCATGGTCGATGCCATTGGCCTTGCTCAGCAGTTCCAGGCGCAGGCTGGTGCGCCCGTCCTGTTGCGGCCAGTGGATGCCGTCCGGGCGCAACGCATAGGCCGTGCGCACGATGTCGATCAAGTCCCAGCGGCTATTGCCGCCCTGCCACTCTCGGGCATAAGGGTCGAAAAAGTTACGGTACAGGCTGTAGCGGGTCACTTCGTCGTCGAAACGCAGGGTGTTGTAGCCGGCACCACAGGTACCTGGGTGCGCCAGTTGTGCGTGCACCCGGGTCATGAACTCGGCTTCGCACAGGCCCTGCTCGGCCAGCAGTTGGGGGGTAATGCCGGTCACCAGGCAAGCGGCCGGGTGCGGCAGGATATCGTCGGAGGGCCGGCAATAAAGGCTGATCGGCTCGTCGATTTCGTTGAGATCGAAGTCGGTGCGCACGCCTGCCACCTGCAGCGGCCGGTCGCAGCGCGGGTTGATGCCGGTGGTTTCGTAGTCGTGCCAGAAAATGCTGGAGGTCACGGGGTCGTCCTGTATCGAGGTCGACCCGATTCTAGCGCGATTGCGGCGCGACTCCAGCGAGCTGTGCTGGTGGGGCTCAGCAGGCTCAGACGGAAGCGTTGGCAGGACGGAAACTGAAATAGTCTCGCAACGAGCAGACGAATTCTTCGTACTCGCGCGGTGTCTGCAGCAGCATGAAGCCCGAATCGTAGTGCCCGGGCGTCTGGTCTTCGCGGCACCACAGGCAACTGGCGGTGAGGTTGACGAACTGATACCCGCCACCGACCAGCGGCAGGCGCAATTGCAGTTCGTAGTCGGGCCCTACCAGTACAGGCAGCTGGCTGATCAGCATCAGCCCGTCTTCGGAGGCGTTGCCCAACTGGCCGATAGCCTGACCGGTCAAGCGGTTGAACACCTTGAGAACACAAGGCAGCTGATGGCGTTCGATGTGGCGCTTGTTGAACATGATCGCAGGTGCAGTCCGTATCCGATGCCAGGAATACGTGGAACTGGCGGTTGTTGTAACATCTGAGTTACAGATTAGCGCAGCGCGCGCGGCAAATCCCGTGAAATTAATCACACCTTGGCGTTAACGCCAAGGTGCGGCACTCACCGGGTTGGCCACGGCGGCTTCGGTGCTGCGCAGATGGCCGAGCTTCTCCAGGGTCTGCAGGCGCGCCTGGGCGCGATAGGCATACTCATTACCCGGGTATTGCTGGATCAGGTACTGGTATGTCTGCGCGGCATCCACGTACAAGGCCTGGCGCTCCAGGCACTGACCGCGCAGCAGCGCCACTTCGGGGTGGATGAACGGTCGCGCACGGCTGGTGCGGTCGACCTGGGACAGCTCGAGCATGACCCGTGCGCAATCGCCACGGTCGTAGGCGCGGTAGGCATTGTTCAGGTGGTGGTCCATGGACCAGCGGGTGCAGCCGACGGCGCTGGCCGCCAGGGCTAAAACGATCAGGGCTCGCATGGGGGTCTCCTTTGATGCCAGTGTATCGGCCTTTGCCGGCAAATCTTCACACCCTTTTGCAAGGATACCCTGCCCGTTCAAATGCCACCCTGCCTTGGTCGCAGGTAGTGCAACGGAACAATGACTACAGCGTAATTGAGGAGTAGCCTTTCGCTGCGCTTCACTATAGGAGTCTGTGCATGAGCATCCGCCGTACCAAAATCGTCGCCACCCTTGGCCCCGCCAGCAACTCGCCGGAAGTGATCGAACAGCTGATCCTCGCCGGCCTGGATGTGGCACGCCTGAACTTCTCCCACGGCACTCCGGACGAGCACAAGGCCCGCGCGCGCCTGATCCGAGACATCGCCGCCAAGAACGGCCGCCATGTTGCACTGCTGGGCGACCTGCAGGGTCCGAAGATCCGCATCGCCAAGTTCGCCAACAAGCGCATCGAATTGAAGATCGGTGACAAGTTCACCTTCTCCACCGCCCACCCGCTGACCGAAGGCAACCAGGACATCGTCGGTATCGACTACCCCGACCTGGTCAAGGACTGCGGCGTTGGTGACGAATTGCTGCTCGACGATGGCCGTGTGGTCATGCGCGTCGAAACCGCCACCGCAGACGCCCTGCACTGCGTGGTCATCATCGGTGGCCCGCTGTCGGACCACAAAGGCATCAACCGTAAAGGCGGCGGCCTGACCGCACCGGCCCTGACCGAGAAAGACAAGGCCGACATCAAGCTGGCTGCGGAAATGGACCTGGACTACCTGGCCGTGTCCTTCCCGCGTGACGCCAGCGACATGGAATACGCACGCAAGCTGCGTGACGAAGCCGGCGGCAGTGCCTGGCTGGTGGCCAAGATCGAGCGTGCCGAAGCCGTTGCCGACGACGAGACCCTCGACAAGCTGATCCTCGCCTCCGACGCCGTCATGGTCGCCCGTGGCGACCTGGGCGTGGAAATCGGAGACGCCGAGCTGATCGCCATCCAGAAGAAGATCATCCAGCACGCCCGCCGCAACAACAAGGCGGTGATCGTGGCGACCCAGATGATGGAGTCGATGATCCAGAACCCGATGCCGACCCGCGCCGAAGTGTCCGACGTGGCCAACGCCGTGCTGGACAACACCGATGCGGTGATGCTGTCGGCCGAAAGCGCCGCCGGCTCTTACCCGATCGAAGCCGTCCAGGCCATGGCCCGCATCTGCCTGGGTGCCGAAAAGCACCCGACCAGCCAGAAGTCCAGCCACCGCCTGCACACCACCTTCGAGCGTTGCGACGAAAGCATCGCCCTGGCGGCCATGTACACCGCCAACCACTTCCCGGGCGTGAAGGCGATCATCGCCCTGACCGAGAGTGGCTACACCCCGCTGATCATGTCGCGCCTGCGTTCGCACGTGCCGATCTTCGCCCTGTCGCCGCACCGCGCCACCCAGGCCCGTGCAAACATGTTCCGTGGCGTCTACCCGATTGCCTTCGACCCGGCCTCGCTGCCGGCCGACAAGGTGAGCCAGGCAGCGGTCGACGAACTGCTCAAGCGTGGCCTGGTGGAACAAGGTGACTGGGTAATCCTGACCAAGGGTGACAGCTACCACACCATCGGTGGCACCAATGGCATGAAGATCCTGCATGTGGGTGATCCGCTGGTCGGTTGATCTGCTCCAGAGGGGGCCGCTCTGCGGCCCTTCGCGGGCACGCCCGCTCCCACAGGATTCGCGCCAAGCTTGAGGCTGCGCTGTACCTGTGAGAGCGGGCGTGCCCGCGAAAGGCCCGGCACAATCAACACAAATGCCTCAGGCATGCTCGACAAACACATCGGCAAACACTTGCCCTCGCGGCACCCCGGCAATGAACAGCCGCCGGGCAAACCGCTCGACACTCCCCGGCGCCCCGCACACCAGCGCTACCGTCTGGCGCGATGACGGCCGCAAACCGGCCAACGCCTCATCCAGCTGCTCCGCCAGTACCAGTTCGACATTCACATCCGCCATCTCCCGCAACGCCTCGGCCAGATAATGCCCGGCGCCCTCGCGCGCCACATGCATGACCCTGATTTCCCCCTGGTGCCCCTGCCGCAGCGCCTCGCGCAAGATGCCCCACAATGGCGCCAGCCCGGTCCCCGCCGCCAGCAACCACAGCGGCCGCTGCTGCCAGTCCGGGTCGTAATGCAAGGCACCGCCCCTGAGCTCGCCCAGGCGCAACACATCACCCAGCTGCAGGCCACGGGCCTTGTCACAAAAGGCGCCGGGGCGCTGGCAGTCGATATGAAACTCGAGGAAATCATCTTCGCCCGGCAGGCTGGCCAAGGAGTAAGGCCGCGCTACCACGCCACTCCACAGCACCACATGCTGCCCCGCCTGGTAACGTATTGCCCGCTCGGGCCGCAACCGCACGCGCAGCACATCGCCGAACCAGTCCAGTGCGCAGACCTGCGCCGGCACGCCATCCTGCAGCGGGTCGAACAGCGCCACGCGCAGGTCCTCGACTACCCGGCACTGGCAGGCCAGGCGCCAGCCCTGGGCATGCTTGTCCTGCGCCAGGGCATCGGGCATGGCATCCCGCGGTTGGCCCGCCAGGCAGTGCACCAGGCAGGCATGGCAACTGCCGGCGCGGCAGCTGTAAGGCACGTTGAGCCCGGCTTCATTCAAGGCATCGAGCAGGTTGCTGCCGGTCGGCACCGCCCAGCGGCGCTCGCCCACGCAAAGTTCGGGCATGTTCTGCTATCTCTTCCAGCTGTTGATTTTCTGGGGGCGCTTTGCGCCCCATCCGCCGGCAAGCCAGCGCCCACAGGTAAGGTGCAAGCTTCAGGCATGGTGCAATCCTGTGGGAGCTGGCTTGCCGGCGATGGGCTGCAGAGCAGCACCTTCCAAAGCATCCTATCTCTTCAGCGAGCCAGCAAGAACAATGCCCAGCCGCTGCCGACCATGGTCCCAGACCGGCCGCAGGTGTGCCCGGCACGGATGCGCGCTATACTGCCGCGCCTTTTTCCGTCGGCCCGACCTGCCGGCGCCTTGCAAGGCGCTTCGACACGCTGGTCGGCACCGTCGAGCGCCGTAATGAATGTTCCCGTCTTTAAGAGGAGCGCGCTGCATGACCGTGATCAAGCAAGACGACCTGATTCAGAGCGTCGCCGACGCCCTGCAATTCATCTCGTATTACCACCCCGTCGATTTCATCCAGGCCATGCACGAGGCCTATCTGCGTGAAGAATCGCCTGCTGCACGCGATTCCATCGCCCAGATCCTGATCAACTCGCGCATGTGCGCCACCGGCCACCGCCCGATCTGCCAGGACACCGGTATCGTCACCGTGTTCGTGCGCGTGGGCATGGACGTGCGCTGGGACGGCGCCACCCTGAGCGTCGACGACATGATCAACGAAGGTGTGCGTCGCGCCTACAACCTGCCTGAAAACGTCCTGCGCGCTTCGATCCTGGCCGACCCGGCCGGTGCCCGCAAGAACACCAAGGACAACACCCCGGCAGTGATCCACTACTCCATCGTCCCCGGCGACAAGGTCGAGGTCGATGTCGCAGCCAAGGGCGGCGGCTCGGAGAACAAGTCGAAGATGGCCATGCTCAACCCGTCCGACTCGATCGTCGACTGGGTTCTGAAGACCGTTCCGACCATGGGCGCTGGCTGGTGCCCGCCTGGCATGCTTGGCATCGGCATCGGCGGTACCGCCGAGAAGGCCGCCGTGATGGCCAAGGAAGTGTTGATGGAGTCCATCGACATCCACGAACTGAAAGCCCGTGGCCCGCAGAACCGCCTGGAAGAAATCCGCCTGGAGCTGTTCGAGAAGGTCAACCAGCTGGGCATCGGCGCCCAGGGCCTGGGTGGCCTGACCACCGTGCTCGACGTCAAGATCATGGACTACCCGACCCACGCCGCTTCGCTGCCGGTGTGCATGATCCCCAACTGCGCCGCCACCCGCCACGCCCACTTCGTGCTCGATGGTTCCGGCCCGGCCGAGCTGGAAGCGCCGTCGCTGGACGCCTACCCGGAAATCGTCTGGGAAGCCGGCCCGAGCGCCCGTCGCGTCAACCTCGACGCCATCACCCCGGAAGAAGTCGCCAGCTGGAAGCCGGGCGAAACCATCCTGCTCAACGGCAAGATGCTGACCGGCCGCGATGCCGCGCACAAGCGCATGGTCGAAATGCTCAACCGTGGCGAAGAGCTGCCGGTGGACCTGAAAGGCCGCTTCATCTACTACGTCGGCCCGGTCGACCCGGTCGGTGACGAAGTGGTAGGCCCAGCCGGCCCGACCACCGCTACCCGCATGGACAAGTTCACCCGCCAGATCCTCGAGCAGACTGGCCTGCTGGGCATGATCGGCAAGTCCGAGCGCGGCCCTGCCGCCATCGAGGCGATCAAGGACAACAAGGCCGTGTACCTGATGGCCGTCGGCGGCGCCGCCTACCTGGTGGCCCAGGCCATCCGCAAGTCGAAGGTCCTGGCCTTCGCCGAGCTGGGTATGGAAGCGATCTACGAGTTCGAGGTGAAGGACATGCCAGTGACTGTTGCCGTCGACAGCAACGGTGAGTCTGTCCACATTACTGGCCCTGCGCTGTGGCAGAACAAGATTGCCCAGAGCCTGGCAGTCGAAGTGAAGTAAGCCTGATGTAACTGCGGCGGCTTCTTCGCGGGCTTGCCCGCTCCCACAGGTAACGCGTAGCCCTCAGGCTTGCGCTGTAGCTGTGGGAGCGGGCGAGCCCGCGAAGAGGCCGCCACTGTTTTCACAGGATTCTGTCAAACTGCTCCGGCCAGTCCCTGCGGGTAAACACCTGCCCTTCCCGCCTCACCCGCCGCACCTCTTCCAGATCCACCTCGCACACCAGCCACTGGCTGCAAACCGGACTCAGCGCTTCACTCAGCGCCACCACCCCATCCCCCGGCATCCCGTGATCCGGCGGCACGAATAACCCTGCCCGGCCGATATTCTCGTCCAGCGCCGGCGACCAGGGCGCCAGCCCGACCGTAGGGCTCTGCAATACCGCAAGCTGGTTCTCCAGCGCCCGCGCTTGCGCGCCAATGCGCACCCGGTGGTAACCCGCCTCGGTGTCGGTACAGCTCGGTGCCAGAATAAGGTCGGCACCCTCTTCGGCCAGGCGCCGGGCCAGCATCGGGAATTCATTGTCGTAGCAGATCAGTATCCCCAGACGCCCCAGTTCGGTGTCGAACACCTGCAGCCCTTGGCCGGCAGCGATGTCCCACTGTTCCCGCTCGAAGCGGGTCATCATCAGCTTGTCCTGGTAACCCAGCACGCCCTTGGGGCCGAACAGCCAGGCACGGTTGCGGTAGCGGCCATCGCTGTCGAGCACCGGCAGGCTGCCAGGTTGCAGGTAGATACCCCAGCGCCGGGCAAGCCCCTCGCACAACGCCAACCACGGTTCGACCAGCGGCTGGATACCGGCGATCGAAGCCTTCAGGTCGCCCCGTTGCTCAGCCGGCAACTGCCCGCTGAGCACCAGCCCGGCGTATTCCGGCAACAGCAGCACGCGGGCCCCCGCCTCCACCGCTTCGGCGCACAGGCCTTGCAGGTGGTCGGCGTAGGCCTCCCAGGTTTCATGCAGCTCGATGGCGTACTGGCAGGCCGCCAGGCGGATCATATCGGCAGTTCCTTTAGCCAGAACGACATCAGCTTGTCGGAGCTTTCCTGCTCGTCCAGGTCGCGCCAGGCGTAGCTGGTGCGCAGCGACGGGTCGTGCAGGAAGCCGCGGTTTCGCCAAAAGCCGTGCAATGGCTTGTAGTCCGCTGGCCGCCGTGGATGCACGCCTGGCCGCTCGACCGCACAGAACGCGCAGTAGTCGAACTCGGCCAGCTTGTGCGCGTAGGACTCACGCTCGATGAAAAAGCGCACCCCCAGGCCCTGGCCACGGTACTCGGGCAGTACCACCGATTCACCGAAGTAGTACACGCTGGCCGGGTCGCGCCCCTGGGCCAGGAACGGCTGCTGGAACTCGGCGGCGACATCCACCAGCGGCAGGCCGGTGGAGGCGCCAACGACCTTGCCGTCGTCCAGCGCCAGCACCACCAGGCTGCGCCCCGAGCGGGCATAGGTGGCCAGGTAGTCGGCCTCGTACTCGGGGGTACCGTCATAAAGATAGGGAAACTCGCGGAACACGGTAAGGCGCAGGCGAGCGAGGTCATCGATGTAAGGCGCGATAGCGGCGCCGTGCAACAGGCGTATTTCCATGCTTGGCGGTCGTTTTGTCGATGTGGATGACGCGCTCGGCTAAGCCGGGCTTGAGGGGAAACCCTATCATCCGGAGCAACGACCCGCCTTTTCCCTCCACGACAGGTATTGTTCCATGACCGCTACCGAACTGGTAAATGCTTACTACGCCGCCTTCAACGCCGGAGACATGCCAGCCTTTCTCGCCCTGCTCAGCGAGGATGTGATCCACGACATCAACCAGGGCGAGCGGCAGATGGGCAAGGCCCGGTTTGCCGCGTTCATGGACAAGATGAACCGCTGCTACCGCGAGCGCCTGGCCGATATCGTGGTGATGCAGAACGCCGACGGCAGCCGCGCGGCGGCGGAGTTCACCGTGCACGGGGAATATCTGGCCGATGACGAAGGGTTGCCGGCGGCCAACGGGCAGACCTATGTGCTGCCGGCGGGGGCGTTCTTCTATATTCATTGCGGGAAGATTGCCCGGGTGACCAACTACTACAACCTCAATGACTGGGTTGAGCAGGTGGCCTGATCAGGGTGTATGGCCTGTACTGGCCTCTTCGCGGGCACGCCCGCTCCCACAGGGATCCCACACGACTCGAGAGCACCCGCGTACATGTGGGAGCGGGCATGCCCGCGAAGAGGCCCGGTCAGGAGATGCGGGTACCCAGCACCTTGAGGAAGGCCGCCAGCCACGCCGGGTGCGCCGGCCAGGCAGGTGCAGTCACCAGGTTGCCATCCACATGCGCCTGGTCCACGGCGATATCGATGAACTTGCCACCTGCCAGGCGCACTTCCGGTGCACAGGCCGGGTACGCGCTGCATTCGCGCCCTTCCAGCACGCCGGCCGCCGCCAGCAACTGGGCACCATGGCATACCGCCGCGATCGGCTTGCCGGCCTGGTTGAACGCGCGCACCAGCTCCAGCACCTTTTCATCCAGACGCAGGTACTCTGGCGCACGGCCACCCGGGATCAACAGCGCGTCGTAACTCTCGGCCCGCACCCGCACAAAGTCATAATTCAGGGCAAAGTTATGCCCAGGCTTCTCGCTGTAGGTCTGTTCGCCCTCGAAATCATGAATCGCGGTACGCACGGTCTGCCCCGCGAGCTTTTCCGGGCATACAGCGTGCACCGTGTGCCCGACCATGCTCAGCGCCTGGAACGGCACCATGACCTCGTAATCTTCGACGTAGTCACCAACCAGCATGAGAATTTTCTTCGCAGTCATCGCACCCACTCCTTCGATTGCCTTGAGACAGTCACTGCACGATAGCCGGTCTCAGTCGCGACGGTCGAGCAAGTTGACCACCAGCCGGTCCAGCAAACCCCACAACCGCTGCTTGATCCGGCGCCACAGAGGCCGGGCGTTCCAGTGGCTCAGGTCGACCACCTCGCTCAAGGCGAAATCACGCTCGAAACTGGCCTGCACGGCAGCCGTCAGCGGCGGGTCGAGTGCCTCGATATTGGCCTCGAGGTTGAAACGCAGGTTCCAGTGATCGAAGTTGCATGAGCCGATACTCACCCAGTCGTCGATCAGTACCATCTTCAGGTGCAGGAAACACGGCTGGTACTCGTAGATGCGCACCCCGGCGCGCAGCAAACGGGGGTAATAGCGGTGCCCTGCATACCGTACCGAGGGGTGATCGGTGCGTGGCCCGGTCAGCAGCAGCCGCACATCGACCCCCTTGCCGGCAGCCCGGCGCAGCGACCGGCGCACGCTCCAGGTCGGCAGGAAGTAAGGCGTGGCCAGCCACACTCGCTGCTTGCCGCTGTTGATCGCCCGCACCAGCGAATGCAGGATGTCCTGGTGCTGGCGGGCGTCGGCATAGGCTACCCGGCCCATGCCCTGCCCCTGCGCAGGCACCTTTGGCAGGCGTGGCAGGCCAAAGCCCTCGGCCGGGCGCCAGGCGGTACGACGGTTGTTGGCGTGCCACTGGCGATCGAACAGCAACTGCCAGTCGCTTACCACTGGCCCCTGCATCTGCACCATCACCTCGTGCCATTCGCTGGTCGCCTCGCCCGGCGTCCAGAACTCGTCGGTGACGCCCGTGCCGCCCACCACAGCCCAGCGCTCGTCCACCAGCAGCAACTTGCGGTGATCGCGGTACAGGTTGCGCAGGCCACGCTTCCAGCGCAGGCGGTTGTACCAGCGCAGGTATACGCCGGCGTCCAGCAGGCGCTGACGCAACTTGCTGTTGAACGCCAGCGAGCCGTAGTCGTCGAACAGGCAGCGCACCCGCACACCGCGTCGGGCAGCCTGCTCCAGCGCTTCGACCACCGCATCCGCGCAGTCACCGGCCTCGACCAGGTACAGCTCCAGGTCGACCTGGAACTCGGCGCGCACGATCGCCAGGAGCATGCGCGGAAAAAACTCGGGGCCGTCGATCAGCAGTTCGAACTGGTTGCCATCCCGCCAGGGAAAGACCGGCCCCGGCATGTCAGCGGGCGGTGAAGATCAGCACCGCGCTAACCGGCACCGATGGGTTGATGGACTTGAGCCCGGCGAACTTGCGCAGGCGTTGCAGGCCTGGCAGCAGGCCGAAATCCTCGGCGCGCAGCACCAGAGGCTCAAGGGTCACCACCTGGAAGCGTCGCTCGTCCAGGCGGGTGGCCAGCAGCAAGGCGTTGTAGCTGTGCGACTGGCCGTGCAGGGTCACGGTCAGCGGCAGGCGCAGTTCGATCTGGGCACCGTTGGCCAGGTCGTTGATCGGCCGCAGGTCCAGTTGCGCCTGCACCTTGGCTTCGGCAAAGCGCTCGACCTCGAACAGGTCCTCACGCATGCGTTCGTCCCGCAGCGGAATGCCACTGCTCACCGAATCCATCTCGATGCTCAGCCCGGCCACGCCCTTGCGGTCGACGGTGCCATGCAACACCAGAAAGCGGTGCACTTCGGCGCTGTTACCGTTCTTGCCGGTAATGAAAGAAAGGCGCGAAGACTCGCCATCAAGGTGCCAGTTGGCGTGGGCGGGCAGGCAAAAAGCCAGCAACAAGGCGGGCAGCAGGCGGGGCAGCTTGAACATGACAGATCTCGTGAAACCAGGCCGCCAACCTTACCCGCCCGCCTTCACGGCAGCAAGCGGCAGCCCTCGCGTGGGCCTTGCCAGGCAGCCTGGTTGCGTCGACCCAGGCCTTCGGCGGTGACCTGCCGCTGTTGGCGGTCTTCCTCCAGAAGCCTCAACGGCAGCCATTGCTTCACGTAGCCTTGGCAATACGCCGGCTGGAAACCCATGACAAAGCGGCACGAGCAATACTCTTTGGCCGAGTAGGCCGAAAGAATGCCAGGGAAGTCCGCCAGAGCCTGGCGCTCCTGCCAGGCCCAGTACGCCACCCCCAGCACCACCACCAGCAGCACTCGATTCATGCCCCCTCCCCGGCCAGCACCGCGAGTATCCGCTTGAGCAGCTCGTCGTGCTGGTAGCTGCCGTCGCGGTCATCGGCGTAACGCACGATCACCAGCTTTTGCGTGGGCAGCACGTACAGCGCCTGGCCCCAGTGGCCAAGGGCTGCATAGGTGTCTGCCGGCGCACTCGGCCAAGGCCGTGCAGCGTCGGCCAGCGGCTGGTTGAGCCACCAGTGGCCACCGGGGTTGGCCTCGCCGGGCAGTGCTTCGGCTTTGGCAAACAACGTGCGGTTGAAGGCCACCCAGGGCTTGGGCAGCAATTGCCGATCCTGCCAGCGCCCATCGCGCTGCATCAGCAGGCCGATCCGCGCCAGGTCGCGAGCGCTGAGGTACAGGTAGGACGAGCCCACGGTAGGTACCTGCCCGGTCACGCTCCCATACCGCGCTGTCGATGCCCAAAGGGGTGAACAGCGCCTGCCAGGGGTAGTCGTGGTACTGACCGGCATCGAGCATGCCACGCAGTGTGGCGGCCAGCAGGTTGCTGTCGCCACTGGAATAGCGAAACCGCTGGCCCGGGCTGGCCACTGCTTCCCGCGCTGCCGTATAGGCCGCCATGTCCTCGCGGCCACGGGTATACAGCATGGCAACCACTGATGATTTGAGCGGGGCGTATTCGTAGTCTTCCTGCCAATCCAGGCCGCTGGCCCAATGCAGCAGGTCGGCCATGCGCACACCAGGGTGGGCCTGCATGGCCGGATAAAAGCGACTGACCGGGTCCTGCAGCTGAAAGCGGCCTTCGCCATGGGCTACGCCCAATAGCGTGGCCAGTACGCTTTTGCTGATCGACCAGGTGAGGTGGGCAGTGGCGGCGCTGGTGGGCGCGGCGTAGCGTTCGTAGAGGATGCGCCCGTCGCGGATGATCAGCAGGGCGTCGGTGCGGATGCCGCTGCGCTCGGCGGAGGGGCGTGCGGGGAAGGCGTAGGCGTCGACGGCTTGCCAGTCGAGGGGGGTGTTGTCGATTGGCCAGTCGGGTTCGGGCCAGGCTTCGGCCCAGGCGCAGCCCGTCAGCATCGCCAGTGTCAGCAGGAGAGCCCTCATCATGTCCGCCTTTTTTGGGGCTGCTATGCAGCCCATCGCCGGCAAGCCAGCTCCCACACCGACCGCATCGACCTCAAGCCTTGTGCAGTACCTGTGGGAGCTGGCTTGCCGGCGATGGGCCGCAAAGCGGCCCCAAGATTCATGGAATCACACAAATCTGACAGGCATTCATGACAATCCCGCAGCAGCCCAAGCCTTGTTCAGCCGCTTCTCCCGCGCCGCCGCCGCCAGCGCCATCACCCCCTGGTCACGCTGCCAGATCTGCGCCCACTGCGCTGGCCCCGCCGCCAATGCTGCATCGATCTCCCCTCGCAGTGCCTGGAACTGTGCGAACAATCCCCCGAGCAACAGATGGCAGCCAACGCTATCGGCACACTGCCGGCTACCCTCGGCACACCCGGCCAGCAGCCCAAGCAGTTGCAGGCGCAGGGCCTGTGGCCAGGCGCACTCCTGCCCCACGCCATACAGCCAGGCCGTCAAAGCCGCAAGCACATACAAGTCCTCCAGCGAGCGGAACGGCTTCACATAGGCATCCCAACCATCACCGGCCAGCAACTCGCACGCCGCCTGCTCCAGCACCAGTCGCCCATGCCCCACTTCCGGCATCAGCGGCAAGGTCGGCAGCGCTTCCAGCGTCACTCCTGGCTCCCCAGGGTAGACCACCGCCAGGTTCAACTGCGGCGCCGCGCCTGCCGCCTCGCTGCGCGCCGCCACCAGCAGCCATTCCGCCTCCAGGCCTGCAGTGACGAAGTCCTTGCTGCCGGTCAGCCGCAAGCCGTCCAGGCGCGTGCGCATGTCCGCCGGCCGCACGCTGCGCCGTTCGGTAGCACACAGGGCACCAAGGCTGTGAGGAGCACTGGGCCACAGCACGCGCAAGGCGGCCTGGTAGCCGACCAGGAAGGCCAGGCCCGGGGTGGCCATCGCGCGCCCGCCGAGCACCGCCAGTTCGAACGGGGCAACCGGGCCAAGGCGTTCGAGCAGCGCGGCATAGGTTTCGCCCAGGGTGCCCGCCAGCCCTTGGCGAAGCGGGTCGTTGAGTCGTTGCAGCCAGGCCATCGGTCGGCTCCTAGTGGGGGGCTTTCAATTGAGGCTCAGGGGGTGTCACGCAAGCATCACCAAAGATTCACAGGGGTGACACCCCATCTACCTAGGCTGACTTTGCACAACAAAGCCGACCGGCCGCAACCCTTCATGGCTGGCTTATGGAGACTCGTAATGACTCGGATCGCTCACGCTGGCGACAACAGCACCGAACGCCGTCTGCAAGCCGAACGCCTGGTTGGCGCCGCGGCCCTGCAGGAAGCCCAGGCCCTGCGCTACAAAGTGTTCAGCGCCGAATTCAAGGCCAGGCTCAAAGGAGCCGAGCAAGGCCTGGACATGGACGACTACGACGTGCATTGCCGCCACATTGGCGTACGCGACCTGAGCACTGGCGAGCTGGTTGCCACCACCCGCCTGCTGGACCATCAGGCCGCCAGCAGCCTGGGCCGCTTCTATAGCGAAGAAGAGTTCAGCCTGCACGGGCTGTTGCAGCTGCAAGGCCCGATCCTGGAGCTGGGCCGCACCTGCGTCGCCCCCGACTACCGCAACGGCGGCACCATCGCCGTGCTCTGGGGCGAACTGGCTGAAGTACTCAACGAAGGCCGCTACAGCTACCTGATGGGTTGCGCCAGCATCCCCATGCAAGATGGCGGGGTACAGGCCCACGCAGTGATGCAGCGCCTGCGTGAGCGCTACCTGTGCACCGAGCACCTGCGCGCCGAGCCAAAGAACCCGTTGCCCAACCTGGCCCTGCCAAACAACGTCATCGCCGAAATGCCACCGCTGCTCAAGGCGTACATGCGCCTGGGCGCGAAGATCTGCGGCGAGCCGTGCTGGGACGAAGACTTCCAGGTGGCCGACGTGTTCATCCTGCTCAAGCGCGACGAACTGTGCCCACGCTACGCCCGCCACTTCAAGGCAGCGGTCTGATGCCGAAGCTGCGGGTAATGGCCCGCCTGACTCGACTGCTGCTGGTACTGCTGCTGGGCATGCTGATGGCCAGCGTGCTCGCCCTGGGCGAGCATCTGGGGTTCAAAGCGCCCCTCGAGCGCCGCCAACGCTGGTCCTGCCTGTTTATGAAGCGCCTGGTCGCTGCCTTGCCCTTCGAGGTGCGGGTGGTCGGTGAGCTGCCGCAGCGGCCGATGCTATGGGTCAGCAACCATGTCTCCTGGACCGATATCCCCCTGCTCGGCATGTTGCTACCGCTGTCGTTCCTGTCCAAGGCCGAAGTGCGTCACTGGCCGCTGGCCGGCTGGCTGGCGGAAAAGGCCGGCACCCTGTTCATCCGCCGTGGCGGGGGCGACAGCCAGCGCCTGCGCGAGCAGATCGCCGGGCAGCTGGGTCTTTCTCGGCCGCTGCTGATCTTCCCGGAAGGCACCACGACCAGTGGCCGTACCCTGCGCACCTTCCACGGCCGCCTGCTGGCTGGCGCCATCGACCGCGGCGTGACGGTGCAGCCGGTGGCCATCCAGTACCGGCGCGCAGGCCAGATCGACCCGATTGCGCCGTTCATTGGTGATGATGACCTGGTGTCACACCTGATGCGCCTGTTCGCCCAGCCGCGAGGGGAGGTTTGCATTCAGCTGCTGCAGCCGATTGGCAGTGTGGGCAAGGAACGAGCGGTGCTGGCGTTGCAGGCGCAGCAGGCGATTCACCTGGCGTTGTTCGGAGTTGAAGACGTTGAGTTGGCGCCACGGCGGCAGGCGCGGGCTGCCTGAGTACTTGCACTGCCAGTAACGGCCTTTTCGCGGCTTGCCCGCTCCCACAGGGTCCGCGCGCATATCCTGAGAACTGCGCCATACCTGTGGGAGCGGGCAAGCCCGCGAATAAGCCTGCGCAGAACTAACTGTCAGACTTCCGCCCCGCCGCCGCAAAGGCCTGCAACTGCGGATAAAACGCCCTGAAGTCCGCCAGCAATGGCTCATACAACCGCTCCAGCTCCCCCATCACCCCAACCATCCCCTCCGGCCGCGACAAGCGCCGGGCGATGCCGTTGAACACCTGCTCCAGCGTGGCAAAGTCGCCATACGCCCCCAGCCAGTCATCCGCCGCCATGAGCGGCGCAATCCGCGCCAGCCGCCCCGGCAACTCGGGCTCCGCCAGCAATACCCGATAAAAGTCCCCGGTGAACTGCTCCAGCGGCTGCTCGGCATAATCACGCCAATGCCGCGCCAGGCAATGGTCGAAAAACACATCCAGAACGATACCGGCAAAGCGCCGCCGCTCCCGAGGAAAACGCGCCAGTGCCGCCATCACCAACGGATGCTGGTCGGTATAGCTGTCGATATGCCGGTGCAGCCGGATCGCTGCCTCCAGCGCGGGCGGAAAACGCCCTTCCAGCGAACCTTTGACGAAATCGCCATACAGGCTGCCAAGCAGTTGTTGCGGCGCCGGGCCGCCCAGGTGCAGGTGTGCAAGGTAGTTCATGAGCGCAGTCTAGCACCGCCAGCCCGCATATCGTTATAACGCGATATAACGATTCGCGCTCAGTTCAGAACCTCTTCGTATTTGTATATCGGGAAACCACGATTTACATTTCGTTCCATCGCGATATACCGCTACAACGAGCCTCAACCCATGCCTCTCGATCTCGACGAAATCATAAAAGCACTGGCCCACCCGGTCAGGCGAGAAATCCTCAGTTGGCTGAAGGACCCGGCAACGCAATTTCCCGACCAGTACCACAGCACCGAGAACGGTGTGTGTGCCGGGCAGATCGACCAACGCTGCGGCCTCTCGCAGTCAACCGTCTCCGCCCACCTGGCCACATTGCAACGCGCCGGGCTGATCAGCAGCCAGAAGATCGGCCAATGGCACTTCTTCAAACGCAACGAAACCACCATCCAGGCGTTTCTCGAACAACTGCGCCAAGCACTCTGAACAGGCAGGTAACCGTCATGACCACGCTTTTCGATCCTATCACCCTGGGCGACCTGCAGTTGCCCAACCGCATCATCATGGCCCCGCTCACCCGCTGCCGGGCCGACGAAGGCCGCGTACCCAACGCGCTGATGGCCGAGTACTACGTGCAGCGCGCCAGCGCCGGGCTGATTCTCAGCGAGGCGACCTCGGTCAGCGCCATGGGCGTCGGCTACCCGGATACCCCCGGTATCTGGAACGACGAACAGGTGCGTGGCTGGAACAATGTGACCAAAGCCGTGCATGCCGCTGGCGGGCGCATCTTCCTGCAACTGTGGCACGTTGGCCGCATTTCCCACCCCAGCTACCTGAACGGCGAGCTGCCGGTAGCACCTAGCGCGATCCAGCCCAAGGGCCATGTAAGCCTGGTACGCCCGCTCAGCGATTACCCAACTCCGCGCGCGCTGGAAAGCGAAGAAATCATCGACATCGTCGAGGCCTACCGCAGCGGTGCCGAGAATGCCAAGGCTGCCGGTTTCGATGGGGTGGAGATCCACGGTGCCAACGGCTACCTGCTCGACCAGTTCCTGCAGAGCAGCACCAACCAGCGCACCGACCGCTACGGCGGCTCGCTGGAAAACCGTGCGCGGCTGCTGCTGGAAGTGACCGATGCGGCCATCGAGGTGTGGGGCGCGAGCCGTGTTGGCGTGCACCTGTCGCCGCGTGCCGATATCCATGACATGGGCGACGCAGACCGCGCCGAAACCTTTACCTACGTGGCCCGCGAACTGGGCAAGCGCGGCATTGCGTTCATCTGCTCGCGGGAAAAGGAAGCCGATGACAGCATCGGCCCGCTGATCAAGGAAGCGTTCGGTGGCCCGTACATCGTCAACGAGCGGTTTGACAAGGCCAGTGCCAATGCGGCCCTGGCCAGTGGCAAGGCCGATGCGGTGGCGTTTGGCGTGCCGTTCATCGCCAACCCTGACCTGCCGGCACGGCTGGCAGCGGATGCGCCGTTGAACGAGGCGCGGCCGGAGACCTTCTATGCCAAAGGGCCGGTGGGGTATATCGACTATCCGCGGTTGTGATCGAGGGCCATTCGCGGGCACGCCCGCTCCCACAGGATCAGCACAATCTTCAAGCTTGTCGCTGTACCTGTGGGAGCGGGCGTGCCCGCGAAGAAGGCTCAGGTGATTTCATGGCCGGGCGTTGATCTGCTGCTGCAGGTTCTGGATCTGGCTCTGCAGGGTATTCAGGTTGCGGGTCGTCTGCGCCCGGAACGCATCGAACTCCTGCACCGAAGCACCACCCGCCGACGAAGCTGCCGGGCGGTTGTCGATCTGGCTCTTGAGCACCAGGATGTCCTGCTCCAGGTCCTGGATGGCCGCGCTCGGGTTACCCTGCTTCTTCAGCGCTGCCACCTCGCTGCCCAGGCTCTTGAGCTGCCCGTCCAGCTTGGCGCCATCCACCTGCGCGGCCTTCAGCGCAGCAATCTGTTCGTTCAGGCCCTTGAACTGGGTATCCAGCTTGCCACCATCGACCTGGCCCGAGCGCAACGCGGCCAGCTCGCCATTCACCGCCTTCAGCTGCGCCTGCAACTGGGTTTGCAGCTGTGTCACGACCTTCTGCTGTTCACGGGTATCGGCCAGCACCTGCTCCAGGCGCTTGCCCAGGTCGCCGGTCTGCCCGGCCACACCTTTCTGCAACTGACGCAGTTGCAGCTTCAACGCCTCGCTGTTTGTGGTCGCTCCGGATTCGCTGGCCGCCACCTTGCCGCTGATCGCCTGCAGGCGCCCGGCCGCTTCTTCACTGATGCGGGCGAAGCTTTCCTGGGTCGCCACCAGTTGCTGCTCCATCAGCGAAATCTGCTGGAAGCTCCACCAGCCAAGGCCCGCCAAGGCGATGAACGAGGCCCCGAGCAATGCCCACAGCGGCGCCGTGCTGGCACCGCGAGCGGCTTTCTGGCGGCTGCGCACCACGTGCGCCGGCATCAGTTCGTCATCGTCATGGGTGCCCGCCCGCAAGGTAGGCACGTCATCGTAGTCATCGTGAGCATGGTTACGCATGGATACATTCAACCGCGGTAGTCGCAAAGAGGCACGAGTATAAACCGCCAGCGCAGCGCATTGATGTCCATTGTCGGCGCGACGGTTTCACTGCCCCGGCGGCTGATGCTTCCACCAGGCACAAAATTCATCCAGCGCCGTCCACAGGCTGACCTTGGGTTGGTAGTCCAGGTACTGCCGGGCGCGGCTGATATCCAGGGTGAAATCGCGGCTCATCACCTGCATCCCCAGGCGCGACAAGGTCGGTTGCGGGCGCCCCGGCCACAACATGCAGGCTGCCTCGTTCAGCGCGGCCAGGCTGTATGCCAGGCCGTAGGCACGGTAACGGGTAACCTGCGGCAACTGCATCTGGCGCATCACATAGTTGACCACATCCCACAGCGGCAGCGGCTGGCCGTTGCTGATGTTGTAGGCCTGGCCCAGCGCCCGGTCGTCGGCGAACAAGGCGCTGAGCAGCGCTTCATTGAGGTTGTGCACGCTGGTGAAGTCGACCTTGTTCAGGCCGTTGCCGATAATCGCCACCCGCCCCTTGCGCTGCATCTGCATCAGCCGCGGGAAGATACTGGCATCGCCGGCGCCGGTGACGAAGCGCGGGCGCAGCGCCAGCACCTCGAGGCCGAACTCCTGGGCACCGAACACTTTCTGCTCGGCCATGTACTTGGTCTGCCCGTAGTGGTCGTGGAAGCGGCGCGGCACCTGGTCTTCACGGATATCCAGGCGCGAGCGGCCATTGAAGTAGATCGACGGCGATGACAGGTGCACCAGCCGGCGTACGTGTTCCTTCAGACAGCCCTCGACCACGTTTTCGGTAACCACCACATTGCCTTGGTGGAAGTCCTGGTAGCGCCCCCAGTTGCCCACTGCGCCAGCGCAGTGCACCACGGCCTCGACGCCTTGGCACAGGCGCCGGGCCAGATCGGCATCACCCAGGTCGCCGGGAATGAACTGGGCGCCGCGCTTGACCAGGTGCTCGACCCCTTCGGTACGACGACCGCTGACCCGCACGTCCAGGCCCTGCTCAAGGGCAAAGCGCGCAAAGCGCCCACCAATGAAGCCACTCGCGCCGGTGACCAGAATTCGCATGTAAGACTCCGTCTTGCCAGATTTCAGATGCAACTGACGCCAGCCGTGGCTACAAGGGCACCAGCCATTGCCGTGCGGTGTGCCGCAGGTGGTCGGTCAGTTGCGCGAGCAGTTGCCCGCCATTGCGCCAATGATGCCAGTACAGCGGCACGTCGATGGGGGTATCGCTGCAGATTTCCACCAACTGGCCGCTGGCCAGTTGCTCGCGAGCCTGCAGTTCGGGCACCAGGCCCCAGCCCAGGCCGGCTTCGGTCATGCGCAGGAAACCTTCGGACGACGGGCACAAGTGGTGCAGAAACCCGTCCTCGATGCCCAACGATGCCAGGTAGCGGTGCTGCAGGAAGTCGTCCGGGCCGTACACGATCGCCGGGGTACGGGCCAGGCGGCAGGCGGTAAAGCCGTGCGGAAAATGCCGCGCCATGAACCCGGGGCTGGCCAGCGCGCGGTAGCGCATGGCGCCCAGTGGCAGGCTGCGCGCCCCGGCCACCGGCCGTTCGCTGCCACACAGGCAGGCCGCCACTTCGCCCGCACGCATGCGCTTGAGGCCCACTTCCTGGTCTTCAACCACCAGGTCGGTCAGCACATTCTGCTGTGCGCAGAAGTTACCCACCGCACCGGCCCACCAAGTGGCCAGGCTGTCGGCGTTGAGGGCGATGCGCAGGCGCTCTGGCATGCCCTCCTCGTCCAGCGCCGGCACCTGGCGCTGCAAGTCGCGTTCGAGCAGGCGCACCTGCTGCACATGGTTGAGCAACTGGCGGCCGACCTCGGTCGGGCTGGGCGGCGTGGCACGCACCAGCACCGGCTGGCCGACCCGCGCCTCGAGCAGCTTGATGCGCTGGGAGATAGCCGACTGCGACAAGCCCAGCACCTGCGCCGCGCGCTCGAAACCGCCCTGTTCGATCACCGCCGCGAGGGCGGCCAGCAGCTTGTAGTCGAACATCGATTTTCCTAATGACAGATCAGCTCTATTTGTTTTTCTTATACAGCGCGGTTCAGCACAATGGCCAGCATCTTTTGGACTCTTTGGAGAGCACGCCATGTGGCAAAGCTATCTCAACGGCATGCTCGTGGCCTTCGGCCTGATCATGGCCATCGGTGCACAGAACGCCTTCGTCCTCGCCCAGAGCTTGCGCCGCGAGCATCATTTGCCGGTGGCGGCACTGTGCATCGTCTGTGACGCCGTCCTGGTGGCTGCCGGGGTGTTCGGCCTGGCCACCGTGCTGGCGCATAACCCGACCTTGCTGGCGGTGGCGCGCTGGGGCGGTGCGCTGTTCCTGGTCTGGTACGGCGCCAAGGCCTTGCGCAGTGCCTGTTCCCAGCAGAGCCTGCAGCACCAGCAAGGCCAGGGCATGCGCTCGCGCCGTGCCGTGCTGCTCAGCGCCCTGGCAGTGACCCTGCTGAACCCGCACGTGTACCTCGACACGGTGTTGCTGATCGGCTCGCTGGGCGCCCAGCAGACCGCACCTGGTGCCTATGTGGCCGGCGCCGCCAGTGCCTCGCTGCTGTGGTTCTCGACCCTGGCGATCGGCGCGGCCTGGCTGGCACCGTGGCTGGCGCGGCCGGCGACCTGGCGCATGCTCGACCTGATGGTGGCGGTGATGATGTTTGCAGTGGCGGCGCAGTTGATCTTCAACTGACATCAAGGGCCCTATCGCCGGCAAGCCGGCTCCCACAGGGATATCACCAGGCCTGAGGTCGGTGATATCCCTGTGGGAGCCGGCTTGCCGGCGATGAGGCCCTTGCAGGCAATAGCTGACGCCACCAGTCGGCACACCCCTCCCGCTCTGGAACCTCTATTCCCTATGTTTGTTGCGTGGTTATGCGCCGGACCCGGTGCTATGATCCAGCCCTTGCGTCGCAAAGAGTACAAACTCGCAGACGCTCATCGGGCCGCCCGTGATCGGCCTTGCGCAAACCGCAAACAGACCTGAATCAGGAGATCTACCATGGCTTTTGAATTGCCGCCGCTGCCGTACGCCCACGATGCCCTGCAGCCGCACATCTCCAAGGAAACCCTGGAGTATCACCACGACAAGCACCACAACACCTATGTCGTGAACCTGAACAACCTGGTCCCAGGCACCGAATTCGAAGGCAAGACCCTGGAAGAGATCGTCAAGAGCTCTTCGGGCGGCATCTTCAACAACGCCGCTCAAGTCTGGAACCACACCTTCTACTGGAACTGCCTGGCACCAAACGCCGGTGGCCAGCCGACCGGTGCCCTGGCTGACGCCATCAACGCCGCTTTCGGTTCCTTCGACAAGTTACAAGGAAGAGTTCACCAAGACTTCGGTTGGCACCTTCGGCTCCGGCTGGGGCTGGCTGGTGAAGAAGGCTGACGGTTCCCTGGCCCTGGCCAGCACCATCGGTGCCGGCTGCCCGCTGACCAGCGGCGACACCCCGCTGCTGACCTGCGACGTCTGGGAGCACGCCTACTACATCGACTACCGCAACCTGCGTCCGAAGTACGTCGAGGCATTCTGGAACCTGGTCAACTGGGCTTTCGTTGCCGAACAGTTCGAAGGCAAGACCTTCAAGGCCTGAGTCATTCAGCCCTGAACGAAAAACCCGGCCCGGTGCCGGGTTTTTTTATGCCTGTACCCGCGGAAAACCCATTACGGTTTTGCTTGCTCAGCCCGTATAGCACGCTAACATCAAACCTCTGGAAGATTGATACAGCGCATTCAAGTTGCGGGGTCAGGCAACCGATACACTACTGATGGTCGGCCGGTAGTGTATCGTCATCGTTGATGGCAAAATGATGCCATGCGCGTGGATTAAGGAAACCCCATTGAAGCTGGAATTGCGGAACAGCTTGTCGGTCAAGTTGCTCAGGGTCGTGCTGCTGTCGGCGCTGGCGGTCGGTGTCGTGCTCAGCTGTGCGCAAATTGTCTATGACACCTACAAGACCCGCCAGGCCGTGAACAATGATGCCCAGCGCATCCTCGACATGTTCCGCGACCCCTCGACCCAGGCGGTATATAGCCTCGACCGCGAAATGGGCATGCAGGTGATGGAAGGCCTGTTCCAGGACGAATCGGTACGCATGGCCTCCATCGGCCACCCCAACGAAACCATGCTGGCAGAAAAGTCCCGCCCGCTGCAGGACATGTCCATGCGCTGGCTGACCGACCTTATCCTCGGCCAGGAACGTACCTACACCACGCAACTGGTCGGCCGCGGCCCCTACAGCGAATACTACGGCGACCTGAGCATTACCCTCGATACGTCGTCCTACGGCGAAGACTTCCTCATCAACGCCGTAATCATTTTCATTTCCGGCGTGCTGCGGGCCCTGGCCATGGGCCTGGTGCTGTACCTGATCTATCACTGGCTGTTGACCAAACCGCTGTCGAAGATCATCGAGCACCTCACCCAGATCAACCCCGACCGCCCCAGCCAGCACCAGCTGCCGCTGCTCAAGGGCCACGAGAAGAACGAGCTGGGCCTGTGGGTAAATACCGCCAACCAGCTGCTGGCCTCGATCGAGCGCAACACCCACCTGCGCCACGAAGCAGAGAACAGCCTGCAACGCATGGCCCAGTACGACTTCCTCACCGGCCTGCCCAACCGCCAGCAGCTGCAGCAGCAACTGGACAAGATCCTCGTCGACGGCCGCCGCCTGCAACATCGCGTGGCGGTGTTATGCGTCGGCCTGGACGACTTCAAGGGCATCAACGAGCAATTCAGCTACCAGGTCGGCGATCAATTGTTGTTGGCCCTGGCCGACCGCCTGCGCGCCCACAGTGGCCGCCTGGGCGCCCTGGCTCGGCTGGGTGGTGACCAGTTCGCCCTGGTGCAGGCCAATATCGAGCAGCCCTACGAGGCGGCCGAACTGGCGCAGAGCATCCTCGACGACCTGGAAGTGCCATTCGACCTCGACCACCACCAGCAGATCCGCCTGCGCGCCACCATCGGCATCACCCTGTTCCCGGAAGACGGTGACAGCACCGAGAAGCTACTGCAAAAAGCCGAACAGACCATGACCCTGGCCAAGGCCCGTTCGCGCAACCGCTACCAGTTCTACATCGCCAGCGTCGACAGTGAGATGCGCCGCCGTCGCGAGCTGGAAAAGGACTTGCGCGAAGCGCTGGCGCGCAACCAGCTATACCTGGTGTACCAGCCACAGATCAGTTACCGCGACCACAGCGTGGTCGGTGTCGAGGCACTGCTGCGCTGGCAGCATCCGGAGCTGGGCATGGTGCCGCCGGACCAGTTCATCCCCCTCGCCGAACAGAACGGCAGCATCATCAGCATCGGCGAATGGGTGCTCGACCAGGCGTGCCGACAGCTGCGCGAATGGCATGACATGGGCTTCAGCGACTTGCGCATGGCAGTCAACCTGTCCACCGTGCAGCTGCACCACAACGAACTGCCGCGGGTGGTCAACAACCTGCTGCAGGCCTACCGCCTGCCGCCACGCAGCCTGGAACTGGAAGTCACCGAGACCGGCCTGATGGAAGACATCAGCACTGCCGCCCAGCACCTGCTGAGCCTGCGCCGCTCCGGGGCACTGATTGCCATCGACGACTTCGGCACCGGCTATTCGTCGCTCAGCTACCTGAAATCGCTGCCGCTGGACAAGATCAAGATCGACAAGAGCTTCGTCCAGGACCTTCTGGACGACGATGACGACGCCACCATCGTTCGTGCCATCATCCAGCTGGGCAAGAGCTTGGGGATGCAGGTGATCGCTGAGGGCGTGGAAACCGCCGAACAGGAAACCTACATCGTCGCCCAGGGCTGCCACGAAGGCCAGGGCTACCACTACAGCAAGCCGCTGTCGGCCCGAGAGCTGACCAACTTCCTCAAGCAGGCGCAGCGCAACCGGGTTTCAATGTTCTGACCCGCCTGCCCGGTTACCGGCCGTGACCGGCATTTACACGATTTGCACGCCCGCCCCCTTTACAGCAAATGCAAATCTTTCGCATGATGTTGCCGTTTCGCGTGCCACGGCGCACGGTCTCCCCCTTGGTCCAACCACACGACGCAGGAAAACCAACAATGATTCGAATGCCTCTGGCCTCCGCCAGTCTGCTGGCCATTGCCATCGCTCTCGCCGGTTGCGGTGAAGGCAAGGACGACAAGGCCGCCGCGCCGCAAGCCCAGGCACCTGCTGCCGCCAGCACCACCGCTGCAGCACCCGGGGCTGTCGACGAAGCTGCCGGCAAAGCCGTGGTCAAACATTACGCAGAGCTGGTCTACGCCGTTTACAGCGACTCGCTGAGCACCGCCAAGGCCTTGCAGAGCGCAGTCGACGCGTTCCTGGCCAAGCCCAACGACGAAACCCTGAAGGCCGCCAGGGAAGCCTGGGTCGCCTCGCGCGTTCCGTATCTGCAAAGCGAAGCCTTCCGCTTCGGCAACACCATCATCGACGACTGGGAAGGCCAGGTGAACGCCTGGCCGCTGGACGAAGGCCTGATCGACTACGTCGACAAGAGCTACGAGCACGCCCTGGGCAACCCGGCGGCCAACGCCAATATCATCGCCAACACCGAAATCCAGGTGGGCGAAGAGAAAATCGACGTCAAGGACATCACCCCCGAGAAGCTGGCCAGCCTGAACGAGCTGGGCGGTTCCGAAGCCAACGTCGCCACCGGCTACCACGCGATCGAGTTCCTGCTGTGGGGCCAGGACCTCAACGGCACCGGCCCAGGCGCGGGCAACCGTCCGGCCTCGGACTACCTGGAAGGCAACGGCGCCACCGGCGGCCACAACGACCGCCGCCGTGCCTACCTGAAGGCAGTCACCGACCTGCTGGTCAAGGACCTCGAAGAGATGGTCGGCAACTGGGCACCGAACGTGGCCGACAACTACCGCGCCAAGCTGGAAGCCGAGTCGGTCAACGACGGCCTGCGCAAGATGCTGTTCGGCATGGGCAGCCTGTCGCTGGGTGAACTGGCTGGCGAGCGCATGAAGGTTTCGCTGGAAGCCAACTCGCCGGAAGACGAGCACGACTGCTTCAGCGACAACACCCACTACTCGCACTTCTACGACGCCAAGGGTATCCGCAACGTCTACCTGGGCGAGTACACTCGCCCGGACGGCAGCAAGGTGACCGGCCCGAGCCTGTCGTCGCTGGTGGCCAAGGTTGACCCGGCCACCGACGCCACCCTCAAGGCCGACCTGGAAGCCACCGAAGCCAAGATCCAGGTGATCGTCGACCACGCCCTCAAGGGCGAGCACTACGACCAGCTGATCGCTGCCGACAATGCCGCCGGCAACCAGATCGTGCGTGACGCCATCGCCGCCCTGGTCAAGCAGACCGGTGCGATCGAGCAGGCCGCGGGCAAGCTGGGCATTGCCAACCTGAACCCGGATACCGCAGATCACGAGTTCTGATCCTGCTGTAGCGGTTCTGAAAAAGGCGGCCTTCGGGTCGCCTTTTTTCTGTGCCGGCCTTTTCGCGGGTTAACCCGCGAAGAGGCCGGCACAGGCAACAAATGAACATGGCCAACTGACACCGATTTCATCCAGCAATTGCAAATTGCTCTTATTCAAACTTCATCACCCTGCTAAGCTTGCACGCCGGTTTTTCGCTCACGCCCAGGATTCTCGATGTCCTTGTCGCTGCCCCGACTCTCCCCGCTGCTGCTGGCCTTTGCCCTCACCGCCTGTGACGACGCCCCGCGTTTCACCCAGGCCGAGCCTGGCGAAGCGTTGTCGGGCGGCAAAGCCACCGTGCAGCGCACTGACCGCAATGCCTATTCCCTGCCCTCGGCCAACCTTTCGCCCGAGCGGCGCCTGGACTTCGCCGTCGGCAACAGCTTCTTCCGCAACCCTTGGGTGATCGCCCCGTCCACCACCACCGCCCGTGACGGCCTGGGCCCGTTGTTCAACACCAATGCCTGCCAGAACTGCCACGTGCGCGACGGCCGCGGTCACCCGCCAGAGCCGGGCGACAGCAACGCCGTATCGATGCTGGTACGCCTGTCGATCCCCGACCAGCCCTACCTGGCCAAGGTGGTCGAACGCCTCGGCGTGGTGCCGGAGCCAGTCTATGGTACCCAGTTGCAGGACATGGCCATCCCCGGCGTGATGCCGGAAGGCAAGGTGCGGGTGAGCTACACCAGCGAAACGGTGTCGTTCGAGGACGGCCACCAGGTCGAGTTGCGCAAGCCGGCCCTGCAGATCACCCAGCTCGGCTATGGCGTGATGCATCCTGACACGCGCTTTTCGGCACGGGTGGCGCCGCCGATGATCGGCCTGGGCCTGCTCGAAGCCATCCCTGAAAGCGACCTGCTGGCCAATGAAGACCCCGACGACCGCAACCACGACGGTATCCGCGGCCGGGCCAACCGGGTGTGGGACGACGCCCAGGGCAAGACCGTGGTCGGCCGCTTCGGCTGGAAGGCCGGGCAGCCCAACGTCAACCAGCAGAACGTGCACGCCTTTGCCGGTGACATGGGCCTGACCACCACCCTGCAGCCCAACGATGACTGCACGCCGGCGCAGGCCGACTGCCTGGCCGCGCCCAACGGCGACGGTGCCGATGGCGAGAAGGAAGTCAGCGACAACATCCTGCGGCTGGTCACCTTCTACACCCGCAACCTGGCCGTGCCGGCCCGCCGCGACGTAGGCTCGCCGCAGGTGCTGGCGGGCAAGAACCTGTTCTACCAGGCCGGCTGCCAGGGCTGCCACACGCCGCAGTTCACCACCGCCGCCAATGCCGCCGAGCCTGAGCTGGCCAACCAGCTGATCCGCCCCTACAGCGACCTGCTGTTGCATGACATGGGCCCGGGGCTGGCCGACGAGCGCACCGAATTCGCTGCCAACGGCCAGGACTGGCGCACCCCGCCACTGTGGGGCATCGGCCTGAGCGAGACGGTCAGTGGCCACAGCCAGTTCCTGCACGACGGCCGTGCCCGCAACCTGCTCGAAGCCGTGCTCTGGCACGGTGGCGAGGCCGAGGCGGCACGCAACTTCGTACTCACTTTCAATGCCGAGCAGCGTGCCGCGTTGCTGGCGTTCCTGAACTCACTTTAAAAAGCGCAAAGGAGCCGGGCATGTTCCGACCCAAACTGTTGTTCACCAGCCTCGCCGCACTCGCCCTCGGCGCCTGCTCACCGCAGGACCCGCAAGCCGTGACCTCCGCTGCCATCGCCAAACAGGTGATCCTGCCCACCTACAGCCGCTGGGTCGAGGCCGACCGCACTCTGGCCGCCAGCGCCCTGGCCTACTGCGAAGGCAAGGAAACCCTGGACAAGGCTCGCGCCGACTTCCTCAACGCGCAAAAGGCCTGGGCCGAGTTGCAACCGCTGCTGGTCGGCCCGCTGGCCGAAGGCAACCGCGCCTGGCAGGTACAGTTCTGGCCCGACAAGAAGAACCTGGTCGGCCGCCAGGTCGAGCAACTGGTCAACGCCGACCAGCCGGTCGATGCCGCGGCCCTGGGCAAGGCCAGCGTGGTGGTACGTGGCCTGTCGGCCTACGAGTACATCCTGTTCGACAGCAAGCCGGACATCGCCACTGCCGAGCAGAAAGCCCGCTACTGCCCGTTGCTGGTGGCCATCGGTGAACACCAGAAGGCCCTGGCCGAGGAGATCCTCAAGGGCTGGAACAGCACCGACGGCATGCTCTCGCAGATGACCAAGTTCCCCAACCAGCGCTACGCCGACTCCCACGAGGCCATCGCCGACCTGCTGCGCGCCCAGGTCACCGCCCTGGACAGCCTGAAGAAAAAACTCGGTGCGCCGATGGGCCGTCAGAGCAAGGGTATCCCGCAGCCACTGCAGGCCGAAGCCTGGCGCAGCCACAGCTCGCTGAAGAGCCTGGAGGCCAGCCTCAAGGCCGCCGAAGCAGTCTGGGTCGGGGTCGACAACCAGGGCCTGCGCGGCTTGCTGTCCAGCGACCAGAAAGCCCTGGCGGACAAGATCGACGCCGCCTACGCTGCCTCGCTCAAGCTGCTGGCCGACAACCAGAAGACCCTGGGCGAGCTGCTGGCCGACGACGCCGGTCAGCAAACCCTGAACCAGATCTACGACAGCCTCAACGCCGTCCACCGCTTGCACGAAGGCGAGCTGGCCAAGGCGTTGAACATCCAGCTGGGCTTCAATGCCAACGACGGTGACTGATCATGCTGCGACGCCAGGCCCTCAAACTCGGTAGCGTATTGCTCAGCGCCCTCACCCTGGGCGGCTGGAGCCTGTTCCGCAACAAAGGCAGCGAGCCCCTGCTGCTGTCGGCGCGTGACGACGGCGACGGAAAGCACTATGCGGTCGGGTTCCGCCTGGACGGCACCCAGGTGTTCAGCACCCAGGTTGCCCAACGTTGCCATGCCATCATCCATCACCCGCAACTGCCGATCGCCCTGTTCGTCGCCCGCCGTCCCGGCACCGAAAGCTACCTGGTCGACCTGCGCGACGGGCGCCTGCTGCAGACCGTCACCTCGCAGCCGAACCGGCACTTCTACGGCCACGCAGTCATTCACAAAAGCGGCGAATGGTTGTATGCCACCGAGAACGACACCACCGACCCGGGGCGTGGCGTACTCGGCGTTTACCGCTTCGAAGGCGAGCGCCTTGTGCACAGCGGCGAAATCCCGACCCACGGCATCGGCCCGCACGAAGTGGCCTGGTTGCCGGACGGCGAGACGCTGGTCGTGGCCAACGGCGGTATCCGCACCGAAGCCGAAAGCCGGGTGGAGATGAACCTCGACGCCATGGAACCGAGCCTTGTGCTGATGCAGCGCGACGGCACCCTGCTGAGCAAGGAAACCCTGGCCCAGCAGATGAACAGCGTGCGCCACCTGGCGGTGGGTAGCGATGGCACCATCGCCGCCTGCCAGCAATTCATGGGCGATGCCGATGAAACCGCCGAACTGCTGGCGATCAAGCGCCCGGGCGAACCATTCAAAGCTTTCCCGGTGCCGGAGCGGCAGTTGCAGGCCATGGCCCAGTACACCGCCAGCGTGGCTATCCACAGCGAGCTGCGGCTGGTAGCGCTGACCGCGCCACGGGCCAACCGCCTGTTCATATGGGACCTGGACAGCGGCGCGGTGCGGCTGGATGCGCCGATGCCCGATTGCGCGGGGGTGGGCGCGGTGCAGGACGGTTTTGTCGTCACCTCCGGGCAGGGCCGTTGCCGGTTCTATGATTGCCGCAAGGCCGAGCTGGTCGGGCAACCGATGAACCTGCCGTCCGGGTTCTGGGACAACCACCTGCATCTGGTCTGATTTTTTCTATAAGGGACCGCGTAACCCGCTGACTGCGCGGTTCCTGTGGGAGCGGGCGTGCCCGCGAAGAGGCCAGCACAGGCATTTCACTCCCCTTCCCCCAGAAAACAGTCAATAATTCCCCCAACCACGTGGGCAGGATCGCCCGTTGTCGTGTCTAAACGAATAACAACCGCATCCAAGGAACCGGACCTATGCTGCGCCGCCGCATGCTCACCATGTTGGCCGTGGTTCTGCTGATCGTGCTGGCCCTGGGGGGCTACAAAGCCTTTTCGATCTACCAGCAGATCCAGATGTTCACTGCCCCCAAGCCGCCCATCACCGTGGCGGCCGCCTTCGCCGAACAGCGCCCATGGCAAGAGCGCCTGCCCGCCGTTGGCAGCCTCAAGGCGCTACAGGGCGTGGAACTGAGCCTGGAGGTGGAAGGCATCGTCAAGGCGCTGCACTTCGACTCGGGGCAGCAGGTCAAGGCCGGGCAACTGCTGCTGCAACTCAACGACGACCAGGAAACCGCCCTGCTCGGCACCGCCCAGGCCGACCTCGGCCTGGCCAAGGTCGATTTCGGCCGTGGCAGCCAGCTGGTTGGTGATTCGGCCATTTCCCGCGGCGAGTTCGACCGCCTCACCGCCCAGTATCGGCGCAATCAGGCGGTGGTCGACCAGCTCAAGGCATCGAAGACCAAGAAAAGCATCAGCGCCCCGTTCAGCGGCACCATCGGCATTCGCCAGGTGGACGTCGGCGACTATCTGGCCGCCGGCACGGTGATTGCCACCCTGCAGGACACCTCCAGCCTGTACGTCGACTTCAACGTACCGGAACAAGCCCTGCCTCGCCTGAGCCTGGGCCAGCAAGTGCTGGTGCAGGTAGCCGCCTACCCGGGCCAGACCTTCCCCGCGAGCCTCAGCGCCATCAACCCCAAGGTCGAGGAAACCACGCGCAACATGCTGGTGCGCGCGACCATGGCCAACCCGGACGGCAAGTTGCTGCCGGGCATGTTCGCCAGCCTGCTGATCCTGCTGCCCAACCCGCAGCCACAAGTGGTCGTGCCGGAAAGCGCCATCACCTACACCCTCTATGGCAACTCGGTGTATGTCGCCACGCCGAAAAAGGACAAGGACGGCAAGCCGGTAAACGACGACAAGGGCCAGCCGCAGCTCACCGCAGAACAGCGCACGGTACAGACCGGCGAGCGCCGTGACGGCGTGGTGGTGGTCAGCAAGGGGTTGCAGGCCGGGGAACAGGTGGTCACCGCCGGCCAACTGAAGCTCACCCCCGGCGCCGCGATCCGCATCGGCCAGGACAAAGCCCTCAAGCCCGCCCAGGGCGCGCCGGGCAAGGACTGACAGGAGGCTGGCATGGCGTTCACCGACCCGTTCATCCGTCGCCCGGTGCTGGCCAGCGTGGTCAGCCTGCTGATCCTGCTGCTGGGCTTCCAGGCCTGGAACAAGCTGCAGATCCGCCAGTACCCGCAAATGGAAAACGCCCTGATCACGGTAACCACCGCCTACCCCGGTGCCAACGCCGAGACCATCCAGGGCTATATCACCCAGCCGCTACAGCAAAGCCTGGCCAGCGCCGAAGGCATCGACTACATGACCTCGGTGAGCCGGCAGAATTTCTCGATCATCTCCATCTACGCACGCATCGGCGCTGACAGCGACCGGTTGTTCACCGAGCTGCTGGCCAAGGCCAACGAAGTACGCAACAAGCTGCCGCAGGACTCGGAAGACCCGGTACTGAGCAAGGAAGCCGCCGATGCCTCGGCACTGATGTACATCAGTTTCTACAGCAAGGAGATGAGCAACCCGCAAATCACCGACTACCTGTCACGGGTGATCCAGCCCAAGCTGGCAACCCTGCCGGGCATGGCCGAAGCGGAGATCCTCGGTAACCAGGTGTTCGCCATGCGCATCTGGATCGACCCGGTGAAACTGGCAGGCTTCGGCCTGTCGGCCACCGATGTGACCAACGCCGTGCGGCGCTACAACTTCCTCTCTGCCGCCGGCGAGGTAAAAGGCGAATACGTGGTCACCAGCATCAACGCCAGCACCGAACTGAAGTCGGCCGAGGCGTTCGCCGCCCTGCCGGTCAAGATCAATGGTGACAGCCGCGTGCTGTTGGGCGACGTGGCACGGGTCGAGATGGGGGCAGAAAACTACGACACGGTCAGCTCGTTCGACGGCACCCCGTCGGTGTACATCGGCATCAAGGCCACGCCAGCCGCCAACCCGCTGGACGTCATCAAGGAAGTGCGGCGCATCATGCCCGAGCTGGAAAGCCAGCTGCCCTCGGCGCTGAAGGTATCGATCGCCTACGACGCCACGCTGTTCATCCAGGCCTCCATCGACGAAGTGATCAAGACCCTCGGTGAAGCCGTGCTGATCGTCATCGTCGTGGTGTTTCTGTTCCTCGGCGCCCTGCGTTCGGTGTTGATCCCGGTGGTGACCATCCCGCTGTCGATGATCGGCGTGCTGTTCTTCATGCAGATGATGGGTTACTCGCTCAACCTGCTGACCCTGCTAGCCATGGTGCTGGCCATCGGGCTGGTGGTGGATGATGCGATCGTCGTGGTAGAGAACATCCACCGGCACATGGAGGAAGGCAAGTCGCCGTTCGAAGCGGCCCTCGAGGGTGCCCGCGAAATCGCCATGCCGGTGGTGTCGATGACCATCACCCTGGCGGCAGTGTACGCGCCGATCGGCTTCCTGACCGGGCTTACCGGCGCACTGTTCAAGGAGTTTGCCCTGACCTTGGCCGGTGCGGTGATCATCTCCGGCATCGTCGCCCTCACCCTGTCACCGATGATGTGCGCGCTGTTGTTGCGCCGGGAGCAGAACCCCAGTGGCCTGGCCCATCGCCTGGACGTGCTGTTCGAACGCCTGAAGGTGCGCTACCAGCGTCTGTTGCACGCCACCCTCGACAGCCGGCCGGTCGTGCTGGTGTTTGCCGTTATCATCCTGTGCCTGATTCCGGTACTGCTGAAGTTTACCCAGAACGAACTGGCGCCCAACGAGGACCAGGGCGTGATCTTCATGATGAGCAGCTCGCCGCAGCCGGCCAACCTTGATTACCTCAACGCCTACACCGACCAGTTCACCCCGCTGTTCAAGGCGTTCCCCGAGTATTACTCGTCGTTCCAGATCAACGGTTTCAACGGCGTGCAGACCGGCATCGGCGGCTTCCTGCTCAAGCCCTGGAACGAGCGCGAGCGCACGCAGATGGAACTGCTGCCGCTGGTACAGCGCAAGCTTGAGGAAATCAGCGGTCTGCAGATCTTCGGCTTCAACCTGCCGTCGCTGCCCGGCACCGGCGAGGGCCTGCCATTCCAGTTCGTGATCAACAGCGCTGGTGACTACCCGGCACTGCTGGATGTGGCCCAGCGCATCAAGGCTCGCGCCCAGGAATCCGGCAAGTTCGCCTTCCTCGACATTGACCTGGCCTTCGACAAGCCCGAAGTAGTGGTGGATATCGACCGGGCCAAGGCGGCGCAGATGGGCGTGTCGATGGACACCTTGGGCAGCACCCTGGCGACCTTGCTGGGCGAGGCGGAGATCAACCGTTTCACCCTCGAAGGCCGCAGTTACAAAGTGATCGCCCAGGTCGAGCGGCCTTACCGCGACAACCCCGGCTGGCTGAACAACTACTACGTGAAGAACGACCAGGGCCAGTTGCTACCGCTATCCACCCTGATCACCCTCAGCGACCGCGCCCGCCCGCGCCAGCTCAACCAGTTCCAGCAACTGAACTCGGCAATCATCCAGGGTGTGCCCATGGTCAGCCTCGGCGAGGCGCTGCAGACCGTACAGGCTATCGCCCGCGAAGAGGCGCCGGAAGGCTTCGCTTTCGACTATGCCGGCGCGGCCCGCCAGTACGTGCAGGAAGGCAGCGCACTGTGGGTAACCTTCGGCCTGGCGTTGGCAATCATCTTCCTGGTGCTGGCGGCGCAATTCGAAAGCTTCCGCGACCCGCTGGTGATTCTGGTGACGGTGCCGTTGTCGATCTGTGGCGCGCTGTTGCCGCTGTTCCTTGGTCTATCGAGCATGAACATCTACACCCAGGTGGGGCTGGTAACGCTGATCGGGCTGATCAGCAAGCACGGCATCCTCATTGTCGAGTTCGCCAACCAGCTGCGCGAGGAACGCGGCCTGAGCGTGCGTGAGGCGATCGAGGAAGCTGCGGCGATTCGCCTGCGCCCGGTGCTGATGACCACGGCGGCGATGGTATTCGGCATGGTGCCGCTGATTCTGGCAACCGGGGCGGGGGCGGTCAGCCGCTTTGACATCGGCACGGTGATTGCCACCGGTATGTCGATCGGCACGCTGTTTACCCTGTTTGTGTTGCCTTGCGTCTACACCTTGCTTGCGCACAAGGCGAAAGCCAGGGAACCCGCTGTAGCCTGATCCGGCCTCTTCGCGGGCTCGCCCGCTCCCACAGGCACAGCGTCAGGTTCGGGTCCTGTGCAGTACCTGTGGGAACGGGCAAGCCCGCGAAGAGGCCGGCAATGCAGATGCAAAAATGCCAGAGGCCCCGCAATCGCGAGGCCTCTGGCATTTCTGAGCGCGCCGGGCTCAACCGAACGGCCGCAACCCCTGGCGCATGCCGAACAGGAACAGCAGCAGGTCCTGATCCGGCGCGACCTTGGCCTGTTGCTGCGGTTTCACATCCCGCGGCAACGCGCACTGGTCGGCCAGTTCGGCCTTGCTGAACACTGTTGGCCTCGGCTCCTCCCAGGCCGCCACCGCCACGGTGGTCACCGCCAGGCCAGCTACCAGGAACAAAGCTCGAGCTATTTCTAGTTTCATTGCTCTAACCCTTTGACAGCGCTGCCAAACGCCATCTGGTAAAAGTAGAGCAGGGTTTGCCATTCTGCGTCATTGATCGACGAGTGGCGGCGCAGCTGGCGCAGGTCATTGCCCGCTGCGCGCTGACAGCTGATGCGCCGCCGGCATTTTTCCAGGTCCAGCAGGGCAACCTCGACCCGGGCCTGTTCGCCTTCACCCACCACCTTGACGAACACGTGCTTGCCGTACAGGCAGCCGTGCTGCCAGTGCCCCAGGTGCATGCGCGCCAGGTTGTCCGCCAGGTCCTTGAGCATGCGCTCATGCACCACCTGTGGGTAACGCTCGCGGGCACCTTCGGCATGCCAGGTGTCGAGTTCGACGAAGCCGTCGAGTGCTTCGCTGACCAGCAGCGCACGCCACTGGTGATCGGCACCACGCTCGGCGCCACAGAAGACGATGCGCGGTACACGCACGCCCAGTTGCTCGAAGCTGTTCAACGCATCGAGCTCACGCAATACGGTCGGCCGGCCAAAAGGGTGCAGCAGGCTACGGTAGATATGCCCGACCTGACGCTTGGCATACAGCAGCTTGCCGTTGCCATCGTTGAGGCGTTGCACACCACTCTCGCCACCACGGCGCTGGTTAGGCTCCTCGACCCACTCGCCCTGCTGGCGCCAGTAAAAATCGAACCGCGACTCCCCACTCTGGGCTACAGCCATCAAATACTACCCCTTACGCAATACATAGACCCGCCACATGGCATAGAACGGCAGGAAGTCGAGGCGTTCCTGGATTCTGAAGCCGGCGGCTCGAAATTCTTCTTCGACCGTGTCGGCCGGTAACACAAAACGGTTCTGGTAATTGTCCTGGTCGCCCTTCCTGGCGCTGCGGCGCTGTTCCAGCTTTTTCCGGCGCCAGGCCTTGAAGTTACCATCCACCCACAGTGACAGGATCACACTATCACGGCTAACACGTTGAAATTCCGAAAGAATGGTCTTTCTGTGCGCCGCTTCGCCAATGTGGTGGAACAGGCGCATGCAGAAAATGCTGTCCACCGAGTTGTCTGGCAAGTCGATGGCAAACGCGGAAGTTTGCAAAGGACGTACCCGTGCCACTACCTCTGGCGCTTGCGCGGTACAGGCTGTCTCGATCATCGCTTCGGAGTTGTCGGCGCCGATGATCACTCGGTTGGGCTTTTCTGCCAGCAACGGCCAGAAGCGGCCCGCACCACATGGCAGGTCGAGGACCAGGCCAGGTTCACCTGCCAATGCCAAGGCGCGACGCGCCAGTTGCTCATCACGCTTGTGGGAAAGGCGCCGCGCCAGGCCGTCCTGGTGCTTGAGAAAGTACTCGCGGGCATGTTCTTTGTCGTACTTCTCGGAAAATTCAAGCTTGATGGGGCTACGCATTGGGCATCTCCTGACTCCATTCCGCCCACATTAGGTAAGCAAGCGTAGGAATCAGGTCATGCTCATGTGAAAAATATGTTGAGCCCCGAATGACCTGTTACAACTGATTACTCGACCAACGCCTCCGGGTCGCCCTTGGCTGCGGTATTGCTAAGGTCCACCCTGAAGCGGCAGCCGTGCGGCAAGGTCGAGGTCAGGGTGACCTGCCACCCCTGGTCGTCGCAGATCCGCTGTACCAGCGACAGGCCCAGGCCCAGCCCCTCGCCGCGTCGCTCGTCGCCGCGCACGAACGGCCGGAACATGGCCTCGCGCTGTTCTTCCGGGATACCCACGCCACTGTCCTCCACGCTGAAGCCATTGGCTTCCAGGCTCAGGCGGATATAGCCGCTATCGGTGTAGTGCGCGGCATTGCGCAGCAGGTTGCCCATCACCGACTGCAGGAAGGTGGCGTTGTACAGCACCGGGCTGGCACTGACGCGGCCATCGAAATACAGCGCCAGGCCCTTCTGCTCGATAGTGTCGCGCCAAACGCCGACCAGTTCGTCAGCCACTTCGCGAAGGGTAGCCCGCGAAGCCACCGCACCCTCGTCGCGCTGTGCCCGGGCCAGCATCAGGAAGGTCTTGACCAGTTCGCGCATTTCTTCCGTGGCCCGCGCCACACGCTCCACCTGGCTACGCGAACGGGCGTCCAGCGTCGGGTTTTCCATCAGCAGTTCGCACGAGGTCGCCAGCACCATCAAGGGCGTGCGCAGCTCGTGACTGACGTCGCTGGTGAACAACCGTTCGCGGGTCAGCGCATCGCGCAGGCGGCCCAAGGTATCGTCGAAAGCTACCGCCAGTTGGCCGACTTCGTCCGCGGCATAGTCCGGCGCCAGGGGCGGGGCCAGGCCCAGCAGCTGGTCGCGGTGGCGTACCTGACGCGCCAGGCGGATCACCGGTGCCATCACCCGGCGCGCCACCAGCCAGCCGAGAATGACCGCCAGCACCAGGCTGAGCACGAAGCCTACCACCACCACCGCGAACAGCAGCCGTTCGCGTTCCTCGAAGTCACTCTGGTCCTGCAACAGCACATAACGGCGACCGTCGACGATCTCGACCATGGCGTGGTAAGACAGCTGGTCGCGGAACACCTCATGGAAGCCTCGGTCGAGGTGGCGCAAGTCTTTGGGCAGTTCGAAATCGTCACGCCCGCCGCTGAAGTAGAACAGCTGGTCGGGGCGGGGCCGGTGGCTCCAGTCACTGACGCTGTCCATGCGCAGCAGACGCTGCAAGTCGCCGCCCAATACCGTGGAAATCAGCCGTTCTTCGACCAGGTGCACAGTGCCGACAATGCCGAAGGCGAAGGCCCCGGCCACCAGCGCACTCATCAGGGCAAAGGCGATGATGATGCGCTGGGCAAGGCTTTGCTTAAACTCCATCACGGCCCTCGGCGAGGCGATAGCCGACGCCATGGACGGTATGCAGCAGCGGTTTTTCGAACGGCTTGTCGATCACCTGGCGCAGCTGGTGCACGTGGCTGCGCAGGCTGTCGCTGTCGGGGCAATCATCGCCCCACAGGGCTTCTTCCAGCACTTCACGGCGCAACACGTGCGGGCTTTTCTGCATCAGCACCGCCAGCAGCTTGAGGCCGACCGGGTTGAGCTTGAGCAGGCGGCCCTGGCGGGAAACTTCCAGGGTGTCCAGGTCGTAGCTCAGGTCAGCCACCTGCAGGGTACGCCGTCCACCGCCCTGGGCACGACGCAGCACCGCTTCGATGCGTGCGGCCAGCTCCGACAGGGCGAAAGGCTTGAGCAGGTAATCGTCGGCACCGGAGCGGAAGCCTTGCAGGCGATCATCCAGTTGGTCGCGGGCAGTGAGCATGATCACCGGCGTGTCACGGCGAGCGTCTTCGCGCAGACGCTTGGCACAGCGTGTAGCCGTCGATGCCGGGCAGCATGATGTCGAGAACGATCAGGTCGTAGTGCTCGGTGGCAGCCAGGTGCAGGCCGGACAGGCCATCCTGGGCGCAGTCGACGGTATAGCCCTTCATGCCCAGGTAATCGGCCAGATTGGCCAGGATATCGCGGTTGTCTTCAACCAAAAGAATGCGCATCGGTTTCTCCTGTGCGGCGCTTCTCGCTGTGGTGCGCGGCAGGCGCAGCTTAAGGCCTATGCCGGCGGGGTGCCAGCCCTGGGGAAAATTCACCGCACTTGACGGTTTTTTCACTGATCCTTCACGGACACAGGATAGCGGGCGGCCGACAATGCCCGATCTTTTTCGCGCCCTGGAGCCGTCATGCAGCAACCAAACCGCCCTCGCCCGCTCAATTTCTGGCTTTACCTGGGGCTCCCCTTGGCGACCGCGCTGGGCTTGATCCTGCTGGAACTGACCTCGGTCGACATGGACATTGCCAACCTGTTCTTCGACCCTGCCGCCGGGCAGTTCATCGGCCGCCACAGCTATTTGCTGGAGAACATCCTGCATGACCGGGTCAAGCAAATGGTGATCCTGCTGGGCGTGCTTTCGCTACTGACCTTTGCCGCCAGTTTCTTCGTGAAGCGCCTGTTCGGCTGGCGCCGTGAGCTGGGTTGCCTGGTGCTGGCGCTGGGCCTGTCGACGGCGTTTGTCACGCCACTGAAAAAGGTCACCCAGGTGCAGTGCCCGTGGAGCCTGACCCAGTTTGGCGGCACCGAGACCTACAGCAAGCTGCTGGAACCGCGGCCGGCGACCGACAAGCCCGGGCTGTGCTGGCCAGGCGGGCATGCGGCAACCGGGTTCTGCCTGTTCGGTCTGTTCTTCATGTTGCGTGATCGCAAGCCGCGGCTGGCGCGGGCGGCCTTGGCGGTGGCCTTCGTGGCCGGGTCGGTGCTTTCACTGGGGCGGATGATGCAGGGGGCACACTTCCTGTCGCATAACGTGTGGACGGCTGTGTTCTGCTGGTTGATCGGGTTGGGGTCGTATTACCTGGTTCTGTATCGTCGGGGAATGGCTGAGGTACCTGCCGCTGAGCGTAGCGTCGCCTGACCCAGGGGCCGCTTTGCGGCCCTTTCGCGACACAAGGCCGCTCCTACAGGTTACGCGATCCCTTGTAGGAGCGGCCTTGCGTCGCGATGGGCTGCGCAGCAGCCCCAATGGCCCCCAACAGGAAAACAAAAAAGCCCCGGTTCTCGCGAACCGGGGCTTTTTGATGGTGCTGGGGGTAAGGCTGGCTTACATCATGCCGCCCATGCCACCCATGCCGCCCATGTCAGGCATGCCAGCAGCTGGCTTGTCTTCCGGCAGGTCGGCAACCATGGCTTCGGTGGTGATCATCAGACCGCCGATCGAAGCAGCAGCTTGCAGCGCCGAACGGGTGACCTTGGCTGGGTCGAGGATGCCCATCTCGATCATGTCGCCGTATTCGCCGGTAGCAGCGTTGTAACCGAAGTTACCCGAACCTTGCTTGACCTTGTCAGCGACAACGCTTGGCTCGTCGCCGGCGTTGGCAGTGATCTGGCGCAGCGGCGCTTCAACGGCGCGACGCAGCAGGGCGATACCGACGTTCTGGTCTTCGTTGTCGCCTTTGAGGTTGGCAATGGCAGCCAGGGAGCGAACCAGGGCTACACCGCCGCCAGGCACCACGCCTTCTTCAACGGCTGCACGGGTAGCGTGCAGGGCGTCTTCAACGCGGGCTTTCTTCTCTTTCATTTCAACTTCGGTGCCGGCACCGACCTTGATCACGGCAACACCGCCAGCCAGCTTGGCCAGACGCTCTTGCAGCTTCTCACGGTCGTAGTCCGAGGAAGTTTCTTCGATCTGGGCGCGGATCTGCTTGACGCGCGCTTCGATCTCGCCGTCGGCGCCAGCGCCGTCGATGATGGTGGTGTTTTCCTTGGACAGGATGACGCGCTTGGCGTTACCCAGGTGCTCCAGGGTAGCGGTTTCCAGGGACAGGCCGATTTCTTCGGAGATGACCTGGCCGCCGGTCAGGACGGCGATGTCCTGCAGCATGGCCTTGCGGCGGTCGCCGAAGCCCGGCGCCTTGACCGCAGCAACCTTGACGATGCCGCGCATGTTGTTGACTACCAGGGTAGCCAGGGCTTCGCCTTCAACGTCCTCGGCAACGATCAGCAGTGGGCGGCCGGCCTTGGCAACGGCTTCCAGAACTGGCAGCAGCTCACGGATGTTGGAAATCTTCTTGTCGACCAGCAGCAGCAGCGGGCCTTCCAGCTCGGCTACCATGGTGTCCGGCTTGTTGACGAAGTACGGCGACAGGTAGCCACGGTCGAACTGCATGCCTTCGACGACCGACAGTTCGTTTTCCAGGCCCGAGCCTTCTTCAACGGTAATCACGCCTTCTTTACCGACTTTTTCCATGGCTTCGGCGATGATTTCACCGATGGAGTTGTCGGAGTTGGCGGAGATGGTACCTACCTGGGCGATGGCCTTGGAGTCGGCGCATGGCTTGGACAGGTTCTTCAGCTCGGCGACAACGGCGGCGGTGGCCTTGTCGATGCCGCGCTTCAGGTCCATCGGGTTCATACCGGCAGCGACGGCTTTCAGGCCTTCGTTGACGATGGCCTGAGCCAGAACGGTAGCGGTGGTGGTGCCGTCACCGGCAGCGTCGTTGGCCTTGGAAGCCACTTCCTTGACCAGCTGGGCGCCCATGTTTTCGAAAGCGTCTTTCAGCTCGATTTCTTTGGCGACGGAAACGCCGTCCTTGGTGATGGTCGGTGCGCCGAAGCTCTTGGCCAACACCACGTTGCGGCCTTTCGGGCCCAGGGTCGCTTTTACCGCGTCAGCCAGAACGTTGACACCAACCAGCATTTTCTTACGAGCGGAATCGCCGAATTTTACGTCTTTAGCAGCCATGATCGTTTAATCCTTGAAATTCTTTGGAGTAACGGGAAGTCAGGAAATCAGCCTTCGATAACGGCGAGGATTTCGTTCTCGGCCATGACCAGCAGGTCTTCGCCATCGACTTTCACGGTGTTGCTGCCCGAGTAAGGGCCGAAAACCACTTTGTCACCCACTTTCACGGCCAGCGCACGAACTTCGCCGTTGTCCAGGATGCGACCGGTGCCGACGGCGACGACTTCGCCGCGGTTTGGTTTTTCAGCGGCCGAACCTGGCAGGACGATACCGCCAGCGGTTTTCGATTCTTCTTCGCTGCGACGGATGACTACGCGGTCATGCAGAGGACGAAGCTTCATTGTCGATCTCTCCCAAATAGTGGTTTTCATCGGCCGGTGTGACACCGGCGGGTTGATGCTGTCCGGCGTTGCCGGGGGTGGCCCGCAATGGGCGAACCACCTGAGTTATGCCTGGTGTTGCCACCAGAAACCTTGCGGTGACCACTACATGAGGCCGCCATATTCAATTACAAGGCTTGTTTCAGAAAATTTTTCATTAGCCTGAAAAGCTTGGGGCCGCTTCGCGCCCCTTTCGCGGCACAAGGCCGCTCCTACAGGGGGTCGTGAACTCTGCAGGAGCGGCCTTGTGCCGCGAAAGGGGCGCGAAACGGCCCCAGGTTGTTACTTGTCGCGGCGTTCGTATTCGCCTTCGATCACGTTCGGACGGTGCCCGCCATCACGCGGCTGTGCCTGGAACGGGTCGTCCTGGAATGCGCGCTGGCGCATGGCCTGCGCCTCGGCACGCTCGCGCATCTTGCGTGCAGCCAGATGACGGGTGAATGGCAGCAGGCATAGCAGGCCCAGCACGTCGCTGATGAAACCTGGCAGCAACAGCAGGCCGCCACCCACGGCCAGCATCATGCCCTGGAACATGTCCTCGGCGGGCAACTCGCCACGCTGCAGGCTTTCACGTGCGCGCAGCGCGGTGGCCAGCCCGGCCACGCGCATTACCAGCACACCCAGCGCGGAGCCGGCGATGATCAGCAGCAGCGCCGGGAAGAAACCGATGGCGGCACTGACCTTGACGAAGACGAACAGCTCCAGCACGGGAAACAGGAGAAACAGCAGTAGAAAAGCACGCATCAAAGCATTCCTCGTCGGAAGAGAACCTTCCTGTAAGACCAACAGATGGATGCGTGCGCTCGGCTTTTCAACCCTCGACTGCCGTCGCAACCGGCCACTGGTCGGCGCGGGCCAGCAGAACCAGGGCTTCGCGGACTTGTGTCGGCGTGTTGCAAGCATCAGGGAAAGGCAACCAGTACACCGCCTGGCCGATACGCAAGTGCATGCCTTCACTGTCCACCCCGACCATTTGCGCCGGCGCATGGCGTGGCAAACCGGTCAGCTCCACATAATGGGCGATGGCGTTGGCGTGGTCGTTGTTCATGTGCTCGACCATGCTCGCTTCGGCCTTGCCGGCGAACGGGTTGGCCAGGGTCACCTGGTCGAGCCAGTGGATCGCGCCGAAGCCGCCGATGTAGCGGTGGCGTACAGGTTGTAGCACCCAGAAGTCGAAGTCGTGGGCCTTGTGGTAGTTGGCGGCGTCCGGGAAATAGCGGTAGTAGCGTTCGGCGGCAGCGTCGATGGCAGCCTCGTCCACCAGCTTGTGCGCTTCGGCCATTACCGTAAGGCGCCCCACGGCTTGCACGTCCTCGGCTTCTCGCTCACCGACCAGCAGCGAGCACTTGGGGTCTTTCTGCAGGTTGTGGGTGTGCTGGGCGATGCGGCTGATCAGGATCAGCGGGTTGCCCTGAGCGTCCAGACAGTACGGCACGACCGAACCGAAGGGGTAGCCGGGCATCGACCTGGAATGGGTCGAGAGCACGCCGCGGTATTCCTTGAGCAGTAGCTCCCGGGCGGGGCGAATGGCTTTGGTACTCACTTGGGGGAACTCCTGGCGGCGGACTGGGTGGCCACAAGATAGCATTATCAGTTGCAGTGCCAATGGGGCTGCTGCGCAGCCCTTTCGCCGGCAAGCCAGCTCCCACAATAACCGCGAAATGCCCAGGCCTGTGCCGTACCTGTGGGAGCTGGCTTGCCGGCGATGGGCCGCAATGCGGCCCCAAAGATCTACCAGGTAACGCCAAAGCCTGCGGTATAGCGGGTCTTGTCCAGGTCACTCTCACGGGTACCGGTGATGATGTCCTTCTCCGCCTTGAGGTTGAGCGAGGCCCATTCGGTGACCTTGTAGCGCAGGCCGACCTCGGCATCCAGCGCGTAGTCGGCGACGCCACCCAGTGGCTTGGCGAACTCACCGTTGGTGAACAACTGCACGTTCTTGCCAATCAGGTAGCGGGTGTAATCCCACTTCACTGCCGCAGAATAGAAGTTGTCCTTGGCGCCATCCTGGTATTCGAAGTCGGTGCGGTTGATCAGCGACCCCAGCGAGAACGCGCCCAGTTCGTCGTCCCAGAACTGGTAACCCGGGCCGGTACCCACGGTGCGCTGGCGGGCCAGGTCTTCGACGCGGTCGCGCTTGTACTCCATGCGCCCCTGCCAGAACCACTTCTCGGTGAGGAAGCGGTCCAAAGCGTACTCGGCACTCCAGTTGTCGGTGGTGGTGACGTCGTCCTTCGTCTCGCGGTTGTATTCGCCTTCGGCGTTGTGCCGCCAGCGGCCATGGCGGGCGCTGGTCTTGAAGCCGACGTCATAGTCGTCGGTGTCGTTCTCGGCGCGCTTGTAGTCCAGCGCCACGTCGACGTTGCCCTTCCACACGAAGTCTTCCACCAGAGGTTTGGGCTTCATGATCTGCTCGATGCTGGCCAGCTCCACGGTCTTCGGCGCATCGCCATTGGCCAGGGTCACCTTGCCGGGCTCGGCGGCTTTCAGCGACTTGGCACGCTCACCGCTGTAGGCGTCCTGCTTGACCAGCATCTCCTGGTCGCTCTCAAGGGTCTGGACTTCTTTCCAGTCCAGGGCGATGGAACCGCCATAGGGGGTTTCCAGCAGCAGCTTGCCGCCATCGAAGACTTTGATCTTGCCGCTGAGCCGGTCACCGTTTTTCATCCACACGGTGTCGGCGAACACCGGGGAGGCGCACAGGGAAACAGCAAGCAGGCACAACAAGGATCTAGAATACATAAGCGGGCTATTGTTTGCGGACTTCGGGTTCGATTTGACGAAAAAAGCCGGGCATTATCCAGATAACCACGACCAGAGCAAGGAAAGACCGGGAGCATGCCGTTGAGTTCAACTCTCATTTGCCAGACCGTCGGTCCGGTTTCATCTGCAGCCCACTGGGGGCCTGATGTCTGACGGATATGAGCATGCCCTGGAATCCGCCGAGGGCCGACGAACGGCGCTGTATTCGGTACTCGGCCAGGTGCCGGCCGGCAAGGTGGTCAGTTATGGCCAACTGGCCGAGCTGGCGGGCCTTGGTCGGGCAGCACGCTGGGTCGGACGCACCCTTGGGCAACTGCCAGCAGATACTCGGCTGCCCTGGCATCGGGTGCTTGGCGCTGGTGGCCGGCTGAGCCTGGCACTGGGTACCCCGTCGGGGGATGAACAACGGGCGCGGCTGCGCGCGGAGGGTGTGAATGTAGCCAACAATCGTGTGGATATGACGCGCCATGGCTGGCGCCCGATGGAGCACAGCGGTTAGAGTGCGCGCTTTGTTTTCGCAAATTTGAGGCAGATGTTGGCCCATGCCCCGTAAAACCTGGCGCGCTGCGCTTGCTGCCTATGCCAGCCCGTCAACCTTGGTACTTTTGCTGCTCGGCTTCGCCGCCGGCCTGCCCTACATGCTGGTGTTTTCCACCCTTTCCGTGTGGCTGCGCGAAGCTGGCGTGGCCCGCGAGACCATTGGTTACGCCAGCCTGATCGGCCTCGCCTACGCCTTCAAGTGGGTATGGTCGCCACTGCTTGACCAATGGCGCCTGCCGCTGCTCGGCAGCCTGGGGCGCCGGCGTTCGTGGCTGCTATTGTCGCAAGCGCTGGTAGTGATCGGGCTGGTCGGCATGAGCCTGTGCGACCCGCAGCAGCACCTGTCATGGCTGATCGCCCTGGCGGTGCTGGTGGCCTTCGCTTCGGCCACCCAGGACATCGCCGTCGATGCCTACCGCCTGGAAATCGCCGACGACCAGCGCCAGGCCGCGCTCGCCGCCAGCTATATGGCCGGCTACCGGGTGGCCGCCCTGCTGGCCACGGCTGGAGCACTGTTCTTCGCCGAGTGGTTCGGCTCCACCGGCTTCAGCTACCTGCACAAGGCCTGGGCCGGCACCTACGTCATGTTCGCGGTGATGATGCTGCCCGCCGTGTTCACCACCCTGATCATGCGCGAGCCGCCCGTACCCATGCGCACCCAACTGTCGGCGGCGCGCTACGGGCTGGTGCACCAGTTGGCCTCGGTGTTCGTGCTGATCATCCTGCTGGTGTCGGTACCGGCCAGCTTCACCCAGATGTTCAATACCGGCTGGTCCAGCGTCATTTCTGGTGATGCCACGCCCCTTGACCTGCTGCTGGAAGACCGCGCCTTCCTGCGCCTGATCCTGTACGTGCTGCTGACCTGGGCGTGCCTGTCGAGCCTGGGCCGTCGCGGCCTGGCACCGGTGCTGACCCCGGTCAACGACTTCATCGCCCGCTACCGCTGGCAAGCCTTGCTGTTGCTCGGCCTGATCGCCACCTATCGCATGTCGGACACGGTCATGGGCGTGATGGCCAACGTGTTCTACATCGACATGGGCTTCACCAAGGACCAGATCGCCAGTGTCAGCAAGATCTTCGGCCTGATCATGACCCTGGTCGGTGCCGGGGTGGGCGGCCTGCTGATCGTGCGCTTCGGCATCATGCCGATCCTGTTCATCGGTGGCGCAGCTTCGGCCGCCACCAATATCCTGTTCATGATGCTGGCTGACATGGGCCCCAACCTGCAAATGCTGGTGGTGACCATCTCGCTGGACAACTTCAGCTCCGGCCTGGCCACATCGGCCTTCGTCGCTTACCTGTCGAGCCTGACCAACCTGAAGTTCTCGGCTACCCAGTATGCGTTGCTCAGCTCGATCATGCTGCTGCTACCAAGGCTGATCGGGGGTTATTCGGGGGTCATGGTGGAGAAGTTCGGTTACCACGACTTCTTCCTGATCACTGCGCTGCTGGGTGTGCCGACCCTGATCCTGATTGCCCTGCAGTGGCGCCAGGAGGCCGGGCCGGGCAAACCGGTGGCAGCGGAAGGTTCGGCGGCCGAGCGGCCCTGACGGTTTTGTATTGCCTGAACCGGCCTCTTCGCGGGCTTGCCCGCTCCCACAGGTAAAGCACTGCCCTTGAGACCTGTGCAGTCCCTGTGGGAGCGGGCAAGCCCGCGAAGAGGCCGGTTCAGGCAATGAAGATTACTGGGTAACAGCGTCGGCTCGTCCACCCACCACAAGCCACAGCGGCCACAACGCCAAGGCCCCCGCCACACCCGCCGCCAGGGCAAAGTGCAGCAAGCTGGCCCCGGCACCTATCATCGCCAGCAGCGCCCCACCCAGCCCCAGCAGGGCAATGGTGATCATCCCCAGCATGGCCGAGACCAGGCCTTTGCTCTGCTCGCTGGCGAACAGCGTCATGCGATACAGCACCGCGTTGGCCACGCCCAACCCCAGCGCGTACAGCGACATGCCCGCCACCACACTGGTCACGCTCGGCCAGTACCAGGTCGCCAGCACCATCAGGCACAGGCCGGCCAGATATGGCCACAATGCACCACGCACCAGCGCCGGCAGTGGATAGCGGTCGGCGATGCGGTTGATGATCAGGTTGCCAAGGATCAGCCCGCCAAACACCGGCAACTGCCACAAGGCGTATGCCATGGTGCTCAGCCCCTCATCGTGGATCAGCAGTACCGGTGACAGGCCGATCCAGCCAATCAGCGGCAGGCCGACCAGGCCCAGCGCCGCGCTGCCAGCGACAAAGCGGCGGTTGGCCAGCAACTGGCCGTAGCCGGCCAGCAGCGGCAGCAGGTGGATCGGCGTGAACGCCAGGCGCGAGCCGTCACGGCGCTCCACGCCAAGCGTTTCCGGCATCAGCCGGTACAGCAGCAGCCAGGCCAGCACTGCGCCGATGGCGAAGGCCACGAACAGCCAGCGCCAGTCCAGCCACTGCAGCAGCAAGGTGCCCACCAACGGCCCGAGCAATGGCGAGAGCAAGGCGATATTGGCCAGCAGGGCCATCATGCGCACGGCATCCGCTTCACTGAAGGCTTCGTTCAGGGCCGGGTAGCTGACCGTGACCACAAACCCCAGGCCGATGCCCTGCAGCAGCCGCAGCAAATTGAACAGACCGATGTCGTGAACCCAGAAGGTGGCCAGGCAGGCCAGGCCGAAGAACGCGCAGCCCGTCAGCAGCAACGGGCGCCGGCCATAGCGGTCGGCCAGCGGGCCGATCAGCCATTGCAGCACCACGCCCCCCAGCAGGTACAGGTTGAGGGCGTGAGGAATGTATTCGGGGCTGGCGTTCAGGTCGCCGACAACCACCGGCATGGCCGGCATGACGGCATCGCTGGCCAGGTAGGTAAGCAGCTCGAACAGGGCCAGGGTCAGACCGAACAGCAAGGCGCGCAGGGGGGTGATGTACAGCAGTGGTTTCATGATGGCGTATCGGGTGTGGCAGGTGGGGTCAGGCTATATGCCAGAAATGGCGGGGTATTGCTGTGAACAAGTGTAAAAAAGCCGGGGCCGCTGCGCGCCCCATCGCCGGCAAGCCAGCTCCCACAGGTACAACACAGGCCTGAGGACTGCGATGACCCTGTGGGAGCTGGCTTGCCGGCGATGGGGCGCGTAGCGGCCCCGGCTTTGTGCCGTATTACTGCGCTGCAGTCTCCTGCACCACGCGAATCACCCGCTGCGGGAACGGAATGTCGATCCCTTCGGCCTTCAACCGGTCACGTGCATGCTCGTTGAGCATGAACATCACGTCCCAGTAATCGGCAGTCTTGGTCCACAAGCGCAACGACACGGTGATCGAGCTGTCGCCCAGCGTCGCGACCACGGCCTGCGGCGCCGGGTCGGGCAGCACCCGTGGGTCCTGCGCCAGCTCCAGCAGCACATTGCGGGCCTTCTGCAGGTCGGCCTCGTAGTCCACGCCCACGTCGAACACCACCTTGCGTGTAGGCTGGCGGTTGGTGTTGGTGATGATGCCGTTGGACAGGCTGCCGTTGGGCATGATCACGGTCTTGTTGTCACCGGTACGCAACACGGTGTGGAAAATCTGGATGCTGTCGACGGTGCCGGCCACGCCTTGTGCCTCGATCCAGTCACCGATGCGGAACGGGCGGAACAGCAGGATCAGCACACCACCGGCAAAGTTTGCCAGGCTGCCCTGCAACGCCAGACCGATGGCCAACGTGGCACCACCAATCGCAGCCACGAACGAAGTGGTCTCGATGCCGATCATCGAGGCAACGCTGATCGCCAGCATGACCTTGAGGATTATGTTGGCCAGGGTGCGGATGAAGCCCTGCAGTGCGGGGTCCTGTACGCGCAAACCCACCAGCCTGGCGAGTCGATCACTGACCACGTTGGTAAGCCACCAGCCAATCGCCAAGGTCAGCAGTGCCAGCAGCAGGCGGCTGCCGTATTCCATGATCAAGGGGACCCAGGTCTGCGATTGGCGGACCAGCTGATCGACTTCAGCGTTCAAATCCATATTCATCTCCTGATGCCGAACGGCATGTACACGTATAGCAAGCCGCCGTCGGTTCGGCGGCCTTGGCCCCCATGGACATCATTACGCTATCGGGGTTCCGGACAACCCTGCGATCAGTCGCGGAAGTTGTTGAACTGCAGCGGCATGTCGAATTCCTTGGTACGCAGCAGGGCGATGGCTTCCTGCAGGTCGTCACGCTTTTTACCGGTTACGCGTACCTGCTCGCCCTGGATCGCGGCCTGCACTTTCAGCTTGGCATCCTTGATGGTGGCGACGATCTTCTTCGCCAGGTCCTTGTCGATGCCTTCGCGGAACTTGGCTTCCTGTTTCTTTTCCTTGCCCGAGGCGTACGGGTCCTTGGTTTCCAGGCACTTCACGTCGATCTTGCGCTTGACCAGCGCCAGGCGCAGGATTTCCAGCATCGCTTCGAGCTGGAACTCTTCCTCGGCGGTGAGCATCACGGTCTGCTCTTTGTCCTTGAACTCGAAGGTGCCCTTGCCCTTGAGGTCGTAGCGGCGGTCCAGGTCCTTGATGGCGTTGTCGACCGCGTTCTGCACTTCGTGCTTGTCCAGTTCCGATACCACGTCGAACGAAGGCATGGTTGTTCTCCCAAAATAAAAGCGCGCTCAGGCTGAAGATGGAGCGCGCTGGGTTTGACGGTTAAAATGCGGGCTCATTATAACGGGTTGCGAAACGCATATGAGCAGCACCTGGCATATTCTCGGCGCCGGTAGCCTGGGCAGCCTGTGGGCTTGCCGCCTGGCGCGCGCAGGCAAGGCAGTGCGCCTGATCCTGCGTGACGGGCAACGGCTGCAGGCCTACCAGCAGGCCGGCGGCCTGACCCTGGTCGAACAGGACCAGCCCCGCCACTACGCCATCCCCGCCGAAACCGCGCAGGCACCCGGCCCGATCCATCGCCTGCTGGTGGCCTGCAAGGCTTACGACGCCGCCCCGGCTATCGCTGGCGTGGCACCGCGTCTGGTCGAGGGCGCCGAGGTGCTGCTGTTGCAGAACGGCCTCGGTAGCCAGGACGAAGTCGCCGACCTGGTGCCGCGCGCACGCTGCATTTTCGCCTCCAGTACCGAAGGGGCGTTCCGCGAGGGTGACTGGCAGGTACGCTTTGCCGGCCACGGTTTCAATTGGTTGGGCGACCCACGCAACCCGACGACCCCGGCCTGGTTCGATGATCTGCACCAGGCCGGCATCCCCGCCGAGTGGACGGTGGATATCCTCACCCGCCTGTGGCGCAAGCTGGCGCTCAATTGCGCCATCAACCCGCTGACCGTGCTGCACGACTGCCAGAACGGCGGGCTGCTGGGGCACCTGGGCGAAGTGGACGCCCTGTGCGCCGAACTGGCCCACCTGCTGTGCCGCTGCGGCCAGCCGCAAGCGGCAGACGGGCTGGACGAAGAAGTGCAGCGGGTGATCCTTGCCACCGCGGCCAACTACTCTTCCATGTACCAGGATGTACGCGCGGGTCGGCGCACCGAGGTGCACTACCTGCTTGGCCACGCCTGTCGCGCCGCTGGCCGTCATGGCCTGCAGCTGCCGCAGCTGGAACACCTGCTGCAGCGCCTGGTCGATAACCTGCGCGTGCGTGGTTTACCCTGCGACTGACGCGGCCCTTACAACCGGATACGGACATTGCCTTGCCCATGACCTTGCGCCAACGCCTGGAAAACCTCCCGGTCGGGCAGAAGCTGCTGGCGGCCCTGCTGGTACTGCTGGTGACCATCCTGCTGGTGGCCAACCTCACCTTCATCAGCGCCGCCTACTGGATCACCCAGGAAAGCATGGCACCGCAGGCGCTGCAGACAATCGGCCGGCTGGTGGCCAACCCGCAGCTGGCGGCACGCGCCGGCGATGCGCCGGACACCGCCAGCGCCCTGCTCAAGGAACTCGACAGCTACACACCGCTGCGCGCCGCCGCCGTCTACGGTGGCGATGGCCGCATCCTGGCGCAGTTGCAGCACGGCGAACCACTGGCCCTGCCCAAGCGTTTTCGCGACATCGACGGCTGGCGCCTGATGGAGTTTCGCAGCACCCAGCTGATCCGCATGCCACGTGACGCCAACCCGCCAGCGCACCTGCTGCTGGTGGCCAGCAGCGAACTGCCCACGGCTTTCTACACCGGTACCCTCAGCGCCAGCCTGGGCATCCTGGTGTTCAGTATCCTGCTGTGGATCGTCATCGCCCGGCAGATCAAACGCCTGATCACCCAGCCGATCAACCAGCTCGAAGAGCTCAGCCGCCAGGTCACCCGCGAAGAGAGCTATGCCCTGCGTGCGCAGCGCGGCAACGACGATGAAATCGGCAGCCTGGCCGAAGCGTTCAATACCATGCTCTCGCGTATCGAAGCCCGCGAACAGCAGCTCAAGCGCACCCGCGACGAGTTTCAGGAGGCCTATGACCAGGCCCAGGGCCTGGCCGAGGAAACCCGCCACACCAACCGCAAGCTGGAGCTGGAAGTGCAGGTGCGCAGCAAGATCGAGAAAAAGCTCACCGGCTTCCAGAACTACCTCAACAGCATCATCGACTCGATGCCCTCGGCGCTGATCGCCCTCGACGAACAGCTCTACGTGACCCAGTGGAACCACGAAGCCACGGTGCTTTCCGGCACGCCACTGGACGAAGCGCTGAACCAGCCGATCTTCATCGCCTTCGAACCGCTCAAGCCGTTCCTGCCGCAACTGAAGGAAACCGTGGAGAAACACCGCGTTGCCAAGATTGAGCGGGTCACCTGGCCCAAGGGCGACGACCTGCGCCACTATGCCCTGACCTTCTACCCGCTGACCGGTGGCGGCGGCCGTGGCGTGGTCATCCGCATCGACGACATCACCCAACGCCTGTCGCTGGAAGAAATGATGGTGCAATCGGAGAAGATGCTTTCGGTCGGTGGCCTGGCGGCCGGGCATGGCCCACGAGATCAACAACCCGCTGGGCGCGATCCTGCATAACGTGCAGAACATCCGCCGGCGGCTGTCACCCGAGCTGCCGCGCAACCTGGAACAGGCCGAAGAACTGGGCATCGACCTGCCCATGGTCAACCGCTATCTGGAAAGCCGCGAAGTGCCGCAATTGCTCGACGGCATCCAGCAGGCCGGTGCCCGGGCGGCGAAAATCGTCACCCACATGCTCAGCTTCAGCCGCCGCAGCAACCGCCAGCTGGCGCCGTGCGACCTGCCGGCACTGATCGACCAGGCGCTGGAGATCGCCAGCAACGACTTCGACCTGGCCATCGGCTTCGACTTCAAGGGCCAGGCCATCGTGCGCCAGTTCGACCCCGAACTGGGGCCGGTACCGTGCACCGCCAACGAGCTGGAGCAGGTGCTGCTCAACCTGCTGAAAAACGCCGCCCAGGCCATCCACCAGCGGCCACAGCCGAGCGAGCCCGGGCGCATCACCCTGCGTACCCGCCTGAACCCGCCATGGGCAGAAATCCAGGTCGAGGACAACGGCATCGGCATGCCCGAAGGAGTGCGCAAGCGCACCTTCGAGCCGTTCTTCACCACCAAGGAAATCGGCCAGGGCACCGGGCTGGGCCTGTCGGTCTCGTACTTCATCATCACCAACAACCACAAGGGGCAGATGGAAGTGCAGTCCACGCCCGGCCAGGGCACCTGCTTTACCCTGCGCCTGCCCCTCGGCCAGCCGACAACGGCGGCGCCGGCGAAAACGGAGAAGTGACATGGGCTACCGCCTGTCGAAGATCTACACCCGCACTGGCGACAAGGGCGAAACCGGCCTGGGCGACGGGCGCCGGGTTCCCAAGGACCACCCACGGATCGAGGCGATTGGCGAGGTGGACAGCCTGAACAGCCAGTTAGGCTTGCTACTGGCGGGGCTGGCCGAACAAGGGCTGGATGAAGTGAGTGCGGTATTGGCGCCCTGTCAGCACCGCTTGTTCGACCTGGGCGGTGAGCTGGCGATGCCCAGTTATCAGGCGTTGAACCTGGCGGAAGTGGAACGTCTGGAGGCGGCGATCGATGTGTGGAACGAAGAGCTGGGGCCGTTGAAGAACTTCATCTTGCCCAGTGGCTCGGCGTTAGTGGCGCAGGCGCATGTGTGCCGGAGCCTGGCGCGCAGTGCAGAGCGGCGGTGCCAGCAACTGAATGCGCTGGAGCCGTTGGCGGGGGTTGGGTTGGCGTATATCAACCGGTTATCCGACCTGCTGTTCGTGGCGGCGCGGATCATTGGGCGGCGGCAGGGGGTGGCTGAGGTTTTGTGGCAGCCTGCCGAGAAACCAAAAGGTTGATATTTCTGGGGCTGCCTTGCAGCCCGTCGCGACACAAGGCCGCTCCTACAGGGGGTTCGCGATTCATTCAGGATTACGCGATTCCTTTGTAGGAGCGGCCTTGTGTCGCGATGGGCCGCAAAGCGGCCCCAAAAACAGGCAACTCAAATCTCTGGCCAGAACGCCCGAATCCCGGCTACGCCCTGTGCCCCCGCTTCCCAGGCCTGCTCACGCTCACCCGGCCCTACCCCACCCAGCAGATAGACCGGCTTGTTGAACCCGGCAATCAACCGCTGCGCCTCATCCCACCCCAACGGCACCGCTTCGGGATGAGTCTGGGTTGCCTGCACCGGCGACAAGGTGACGAAATCCACGCCCATCTGCTCCGCCAGCGCCAGCTCTTCGGCACTGTGGCAGGACGCCGCCAGCCAGCGTTCCTTGGGGAACGGCCGCCCGTTGGCGGCATATTTGCGCAGTTGTGCAGCCGTCAGGTGCCAACCCGCGGCAGGGAAATCACCCAGCCACTCCAGCGGCCCCTTGAGCATCAACTGCGCCTTGCCCGCGCACAACCCGACCGCATCCACCGCCACGTCGCGGTACTTGGGGTCGTACATGTCCGGGGCTCGCAGCTGAATCAGGCGAATGCCGCTGGCCACCGCCTTCTGAATGCCCTTGAGCATCTGCGGCACTTCCAGGCCATCGGGTGTGATCAGGTACTGGTCCGGCAGACGCGCGGCCGCAACGATCGGTTTGTTGGCCTCGGGGAACGCGTACTGGGGCAAATCACGTGGGGCAACCCATTCCAGCGGCTGGCCCTCGGCGCCATGCGGCTCGCCGGTGAACACCTC